>CAZDZI010000009.1:0-2659 GCA_964509925.1 Candidatus Woesearchaeota archaeon
TTTTTCCCTTCACCAATCACCACCCCATTATTCAACAAAATTAAATAATCTCTCTTTAAACTTTTCTAAGTTATCTGCAGGCACTTGGGCCCCTACTGCTTCATCATGCCCCCCACCTCTTGCTCCTTCAATTCCTTCTATAGCCTTAAGAATTATATTCTTAGCTTCCTTACCTCTAGCAGAAATATTAGCCTTTACACCATTAACATAAATAACTACCACAAGTCTATCTGAAAATTCATAACTAAGCTGATTTGCTAAATCAGCACTAATACTCATATCTCCTCCATACTTAAAATATAATAATTTTTCATTTTCCTGGCTAACAATTCTTGCCTTTTCTAAAAACTTAACATATTTTTTATTAATTTGCTCATATCTCTCATGCATAGTTTTATTTTTAGGAACTTCATTAAGAACCTCAGAAGGAGATTTAGCCTTCATTAAAAATTTCTGCATCCTAATTACATTAGTTATTCTATCTTTCAAACCAAATCCAAAAATCCTTGCAACTTTCCCAATCTCTGATTTATAAAAAATCTCAAAAGGATTTAATGAATCAATAGAAAGCTCTGGATATTGTTTTTTAAAATCTTCATAAAAATCTGGTAAAAATCTATCTGAGATACACCCAACAACTCCTAACCATAAATCTTCTTTTTTATCATTAACTTGAGAACATAAATAAGTAACTGGTTCATTTGTAGGTTTTTTATTAAATAAAGGATTATAATAATTAACAAAATCAGGAATAAGCTTTTTATCTATCTCATGATGATCAATCCAAACAATTGGAATATTAATCTTCTCTACCTCGTCCCAAAAATCTTTTTCAACTACTGGTTTATCAAGGATAAAAACATAATCTGCATCTAATTCTTTAATTCTTCTAAAATAATCTACATTTAATCCTGGAAAAGATTTAACAGGAATTCCTTTTCCTCTTCCAAGATATCTTTGTAATAACAAATAACTGCACAAACCATCTTGATCATTATCAAAAAGAAATAATGGGTTCTGAGCCTTTTCTAGATGTTCTTTTATTTCTTGAACTTGTTTATTTGTTAACATTTTATTTCTTTGCAAAAGTCTTAGACACTAATAAAGGGAAAAGTATTGTTGCATCTCCATATACTTTTACATGTTGAGCATTAGGCAAGATTTTTCCCCAAGAAATTGCTTCTTCTGGAAGAGCTCCAGCATCACTTCCTGTAAATTCTTGAGCAGTATTAATATACACAATATAATCTGCTCCATTTCTAAACATATTTGCATTCATAATATGATGTTTAACAACTCCTGCCCCCAAAATAATAACTCCAGACTTTTTAAGTCCAATTGTTGAATCATTAATATCCTTAATATCTTCTGAAACATCTATCTTAAAATCAGGATGCTTATATTTAAAGAAATAAACATTATCTCCTAATGCTCCATCAGTTATAGCAGGGCAATAAATCTTAACTTTATTTTTCCATGCCCAATAACAAATACTTCTTTTATCATTAATTTTCTCTCCCATTTTCCAAATTAATTCAGAAGCTGTAACAATTTTACCTGTTTTTTTCTGTTCTTGATAAATTTCTTCTAATAAAGGTTGAAAAAAGTCCTCAAATTCGCAATATCTTGAATTAGCAACAAAAATATTACCTATTCTATTTATCCCTCTTTCTCTTAACTTAGCTCCAGAAGCTTTAAAATCTCCCAACACAAAATCTCCTAAACATTTAATTATATCTTCTTCAACACCTCCAGCAGTACTAACACAAGCATGAACTTTTTTATTTTCAATAAGATACCTAATTACTTCCCTCATTCCAGAACTAACCATATTTGAAGTATATCCAAGATAAATAAAAGCATCATCTTTAATCATATTATTCACAATTTCCATTGCTTTTGACAACCCAGAAGCTTGAAATCCAGTAGAAGCAAAACTATCTAAAAGTTTATCATAATCAACCCCTTCATTAAATTCATACCCCTTAATAGCAACTCCACTAACTTCTTCGCTTTTTCTTAAAATATTCTCTCTTGCTATCTTTTCCTTATCCATAATTATAGTTCTAAAATCAATTTTAAAAATATATGCTTTTGAATAAAAATCCTTATAAATACAAGAAAACAAGTAAAATATACAATGAACAAATGGTTAAAATTACTTCTTGGATTAATCTTAATTGTTGCAGCAGTTTATTCTTGGGGAATGGACATTATTGGCCTTGGAACAGCAGCCTTAATTACCCTTAAAGGTGGAATAATTTGGTTTGTAATAATGATAGGGTTACTATTATTATTTCTAGGAATAAATGAAATTAAAGAATAAGAAAAAAAATCTTTCTAAAAAAAAAGATAAAAAGTTTATTTAAATACTTTGTATAGTCCTACTAATCCGCAAACACCTACTAATAAGTAAACTACCATTGCAAAAGTTCCTGTTCCAGCAATCAATTCAACTACATTAAATCCTAAAGCATCTAATCCCCAATTAATTGCTCCTACATTAGCTAAAACTAAAGCCATTTTTGTCCAAGTTTCCATTTTTCAACCTCCTTTTTTTAGTTAAAATAACAAGGTAAATAGGTTTTATAAAACTAACCAATCATCAAAAAAGAAAAATAAAAGTTCCTTCAATTACTGCTGCTATAATTAATAAAGG
>CAZDZI010000009.1:2759-4097 GCA_964509925.1 Candidatus Woesearchaeota archaeon
CCCAATCTCAAGCCTAATCCTAAAGAAATAAACAATGCAGGCAATTCAAATACTCCATGAGGAAAAATTCTCCACAAAGACAGCAACCCTTCACTATTAACCACAACAGAAGCCACAAATCCAATTAAATAACCATTACTTATTGACAAAACAATAGGCACTACTCCAAAAAACAATCCTGCCAAAATTGCTAATAAACTTACCTGAAGATTATTTAAAAAAATAAAACCAATTAACTCTAAAGCCCCCATTCCTTGTGTTTTTTCAAGTAATTCTTGGATAAACTCCAAAATAATATTTAAAACTTCAGTAGGAGGAGGAATAAAAAAACCAATTAAACCAAAAATAAAAAAAATCAGTACAATTGAATAAATATAATTTTTAGAATTTTTAATATAGTTAAAACTTTTTTTGTAATTATCTAAAATAAAATTAGATTTACTAGTTTTTCCTTTTTTCCTCATTTAAACATTCTCTGAAGCCCTTTTATTTTATTTGGAAATTTCTTTCTAAGATAAAAAGCATAAACTAATCCCACTACTAATCCTCCAATATGAGCACTATTTCCAATTGGCAACTGAACAAACATTCCAATAATAGTTAAGGGAACAATAGCGATTATAGGAAGAAGCCACATAGGTAATTCAACTGGAACAGCAATCTTTCTAAAACTACTTCTAAAAGAAAACAAAGAAAATATCATTAAAATAATTAAAAAATTAACAAAAAAGCTAAAAATTTGAAAGAGATTCTCTGGAAGAAAAGGCATAAGCACAACCTGTAAAACAATAATAATTAATGGCCCAGCTATTAAATAAACCTTTGAATGAGGAACTAATACTGCTAATACTCCTAATAAACCAAAAATAGCTCCACTAGCTCCAACTGCAGGAATGTTTAATCCTCCAAAAATCAAAGTAGCACCAATATAAAATAATCCTCCAACAATTCCTGAAACCATATAAGTCAAAAAAAATCTTTTTTTACCAATAATTTTCTCCAAGAAACCTCCAATAAAAAATAAAGTAAACATATTTGCAAAAATATGAAAGAAACTTCCATGCATAAACATACTAGTTAAAATTGTCCATAAACTTTTACCATCTAAAATCAATGAAGGGGTTAATGCTACATAATTCAAGATAAAATCTTCTCCATAAATTGAAAGAAGAAAAATTCCAACAAGATAAAGCAATAAATTAACAATTATTAATTGCGTGGTTAAACTCAATCCAGAGAAAAATCCTTTTCTCTTATTAATTTGATAGACTACCATATTATTTCTTTTTCTTCTTCTTTACTTTTTTCTTCATTACTTTCTTTCTCGTGCCCTTTAGG
>CAZDZI010000009.1:4197-13770 GCA_964509925.1 Candidatus Woesearchaeota archaeon
TTAACAGCTTTCTTTTTAATAGCCTTCTTCACTGTCTTAAGAATTTTCTTTACCTTCTTTTTAACACTCTTTTTAACAGGCTTCTTTTTGATTTGTTTTTTACCTTTTTTCCCAGCAAGTTTTTCTGCTTTTTTCTTAGCTAAAGCAGTTTCTTTCTTCTTAGCAGCCCTCTTTGCTGCTTTTTCTTCTTTTTCTTTCTTAATCATTTTTAATTTAATTTTTTCTAACTTAGCTTTTTCAATATCAATTTCAACATCTATTCCTTTTATTTCCAAGGCAATTTTACTAAAATGTCTTTTTAATTCTTTTAACACTTTAGTATTATCTTTTCTAGAAAAAATCTCTCCACATTCATTACAAGTAAAATCATGCAATAATGCATTTTCCCCATTAACTTCTATATTACATCTTTCACAAACATAAAACTCCTTTGTCTCTCTATTAACTATTTGACTATTAAATTGATTTAATCTCCTTACTTTTTGTTCCTTCAAAAACTCAAGAGCTTTAAGAATTTCAATTCTCCAAAAATAAGTATACCAACCCTTTTTCTTATCTTTCTTTCTTATTGAAGAAACCAACCCTTGATCAGAAAGCTTATACAAAATGTTTCTTGTTTGATTAATTGTTATCTCTAATTTCTTAGCAATTATAAATTCATTAACATGCTTTTTACTATGTAGCAAATCTGCTACCTGTTCTGAATTTTTCCCCACAACAATAGACACAACCTCCTTAAGAAAATTATCTAACATCTGAATACAAAAAAAATTCAAATTATATACCTTTCGGTTTTGATTATCCTCAAAAACATTTATAGAAAATTCCTTTTTCCAATTTCAATTTTAGTTTATCATCAAAAACAATTACAAAAAATAAAAGTTTTTAAACCTAGATTGTATCATATAGATATTAAAAAGGATATATTTTAAAATATAAAATGGGGTGGTTTAATAAAAAAGAGGATAAGAAAGAAGAAGTTCCTAGACTTCCAGAATTGCCAAAACTTCCAGAATTACCTCCAATAAAATCTCCAGAAGATTTACCCCAATTACCTAGTTTTCCATCAAGTTCAATAGGAGATAAATTCTCTCAAAATGCTATTAGAGATGCTGTTACTGGGAAAGAAGAAGGTGATAAAGAGGTTGACGCAGAAGAATTAGATGATATGCGGATGATGCCTCCTCAAAATATACCAATGAGTAAAGATATAGATTCTGTTCCTTATGAATTTAAAGAAGCAGCCCACATGGTTAAAAAATCTGAACCAGTATTTGTAAGGATTGACAAATTTGAAAAAGCACTAGATATTTTTGAAAAAGCAAAAGAAAAAATTACAGATATAGAAAAAATGCTTAAAGATATTAAAAAACTAAAAGAACAAGAACAAGAAGAACTAGATGGTTGGGAAAAGGAAATTCAAACCACTAAACAACAAATTGAAAGAGTTGACAAAGAACTTTTTTCTAAAATAGAATGAAACAAGAAATAAAATTTTTAACGCATTCTTCTATCACTCACTCGTGCCCTTTAGGGTATGAAGCTATCTCAAGGAAAATTGAGTGTAAAGAAACCTCTCGTTTACAACCTTTAGGTTGTGACTTTCAGGTTATTAGGTGTCTTACAAAATGAAAGGTGAAAAACTTATTCATATAAGATTCGAACATTCTGCAGGAGTTCAATCTAAAAGAGATATTCTTTCTACAGAAATAAATTTAATTAAAATAAATAAAAAAATTCAAAAATATCAAGAATACAGAATGCAAGAATTAACACTTAAATCAGCGCTACATAAAAAAATAAGGGCGTTTAAATTAAACTTAGGAAGATTACAAAACTTAATGCCTGAATTAAAAATTCCTGAAATACTTGAAAAAGCTCATAAAAAAATAGTTCAAGAAAAAAAAGCAGGAAGAACATCAAAAGCAATTGAAAAGAAAATACAATTTGTTGAAAAAGCAACTCCAATAAGTCTAATTAAAGAACCTGCCCAAAGTGAATTAGATACTCAGTTAATAGAAATCCAAAATAGGCTTCGTTCTCTTGCAGGATAATTCTAAAAATCAAACAATTTTTAAAACTCCCATCATTAAAGTAAATATGATAGATAGAAAACAATTAATCAAAAAATATATTGAATTTTTCAAATCAAAAAAACATAAAGAAACAATTAATTCTAGTCTTATCCCTGAAAACGACCCAACAGTATTATTTACAACAGCAGGAATGCACCCTTTAGTTCCATATTTATTAGGACAACCTCATGCTCTTGGAAAAAGAATTTGTAATGTTCAAAAATGTATTAGAACAGGTGATATTGAAGAAGTAGGAGATTCTTCCCACCATACATTTTTTGAAATGCTTGGTAATTGGAGTCTTGGAGATTATTTTAAAAAAGATGCCCTTAAATGGAGTTTTGAATTCTTAACTAAAATATTAAAAATTCCTCAAGAAAAATTAGGTGTTACTGTTTTTGAAGGAGATAAAAATGCTCCAAAAGATACAGAAGCAGCCAAAATATGGCAAAACTTAGGAATTCCAAAAGAAAAAATTGCATTTCTCCCAAAAAAAGAAAATTGGTGGGGACCTGCAGGAGAAACAGGCCCATGTGGACCAGATACAGAAATATTTTATTGGAAAGATAATTCAAAACCAGCTCCAAAAGAATTCAATCCCAAAGATAATACTTGGGTAGAAATATGGAATAATGTTTTAATGCAATATAATAAAGACATAAAAGGAAAATATAATCTTGCAAAACAACAAAACATTGATACAGGAATGGGAGTTGAAAGAACAGTTGCAATTCTTAATGGACTAGAAGATAATTATCTAGCAGATATGTGGTTCCCTATAATAAAAGAAATAGAAAAAATATCTAAAAAGGAATACAAAGGCAATGAAATTCCAATGAGGATTATTGCAGACCATATCAAAGCTGCTGTTTTTATTCTTGCAGATGGAATCACTCCAGGAAATTCAGAACAAGGTTATGTTCTTAGAAGATTAATTAGAAGAACAATAAGATATCTTAAAAAACTAGATGCTCCAATTCTTCAAATAGATGCTACAGTAGATATAGCAAAAGAAGTAATTAAAATCTATTCAGATTATCCAAGAATAAAATCAAACCAACTAACAATCCTAAATGAATTAAAGATTGAAGAAGACAAATTCCAAAAAACATTAGACAAAGGATTAAAAGAATTCCAAAAAATGTCTAAAGATAAAAAAATAGATGGAAAAGAATCTTTCTTATTATACCAATCTTATGGTTTCCCTATAGAAATGATAAAAGAACTAGCAAAAGATAATAAAATTAAGGTTGATGAAAAAGCATTTCAAAAAGAATTTAAAAAACATCAAGACTTATCAAGAACTGCAAGTGCTGGTAAATTTAAATCAGGTTTAGCAGACTCTTCAGAGAAGACAACAAAACTTCACACAGCAACTCACTTATTATTAAAAGCTCTTCAAATAGTTCTAAAAGATAAAAACATACAACAACGTGGTTCAAATATAACTCCAGAAAGAGCTAGACTAGATTTCAACTTCCCAAGAAAAGTCACAAGAGAAGAATTAAACCAAGTAGAAGATTTAGTAAACTCACAAATACAAAGTTCTTGTGAAATTATCCGAAAAGAAATGACTCCTGCTCAAGCAAAAGCTCAAGGTGCTTGTGGGATCTTTGACAAGAAATATGGAGAAAAAGTTTCTGTATACACTATTGGAGATTTCTCAAAAGAAATATGTGCAGGACCCCATGTAAAAAATACTTGTGAACTAGGAAAACTTAAAATCAAAAAAGAAGAATCTTCTTCTTCTGGTATAAGAAGAATCAAAGCTGTGCTTGAATAATTACTCAAGAAAAACTGTTTCCTTAAATTCTTTAAGATGATTATCTCCAGTAACCAATTTTAATTTAAATTCTCTAGCACTTAATAATAAAAGAGCGTCAATCATCCCAAAACCAGGGTTTTTCTTTCTTATATCTACATAAAAAATTCCTGCTTTCTTAGCTATTTCAGATGTTATGCTCAAAGGAATTGAATTTTTTAATATTATATCATATACAAGTTCTACATCTTTTTGATTTTTTTTAGCTTTTCCAACCACTTCTGAGATAGTCAAATTAAGTGTATAAATTTCATTCTCAGAATTAATTAACTCCTTTACTTTTTCTCCTTTCTTCCCTCCTTCAAAATATTCAACCCATGCCCAAGCATCAAAGAGATATTTCATTCTTCAAGTTGTCCCTTTAACCGGTCTTCTTCCCTAAATAAACCAATTCCCTTAAATTTCCCAAAACCATCAATTTTAATCTTATTCACTTCAATTTCTATCATCTCATTCTTTTTTATTGATTTTTCTTTGACCATATTTGCAGGGATAGTTACAACTAAAGAACCTCCAATCGCTCTTGTTTTTGTTAAAGTTCTCATATTAATATTATACTTTAGTTATATAAAATATAATAACAAGTTATATTTAAATGTTTTGTTTTAAGAAATAAAATTTATTCTAAATATATCCCCGGCCGGCCAGGTTTAACTTTCTTAGATTTATTTTCAGGATCATACTTATTTTTATCATTAGTTGCAAAAATCTTAACCTCTTTATCAACCCTCTTACTTATTTCTTTATCGTCGTAAAAACTAAGTTCATTTGGAATAACATAAACATATACCTCCTCTTTCTCCTCTCCTTTTTCCTCAACAATCCTTATAATATTAACAATATCTCCAACAAGCTTATCTGTTGCTTGTTCTTGCTTATCAAAACTATCATCTATTTTCTTCTCATCTATCTTAGGCCAATCTGCTAAACAAATAAAATTTTTATTGCCAATTTGTTCCCAAAGTTCTTCTGACATATAAGGACAATATATAGATAGCATCTTCAAGAACTTTTCAGCATCTTTTTTACTAATTGCCTTTTTTGAAAAACTATCAAACAACTGTCTTACCTTAATAACTGCTAAATTATGTTTAAAGTTCTCAACTAAACTTGTAACATCTTTAATTGATTGATTCATCTTACTTTCAACCATAGCATCTGTTTTACCTTCCTTAAAATTTTCAAAATAATCATAAACCTTATTCAAAAACTTATGATTTCCTACAGCTATCTTTTCATTCCATATACTATCTTTATCAGGAGAAGCAAAAGAAACTAATGCCATTCTCAATGTATCTGCTCCAAACTTCTTTATCATTTCTAAAGGTTCAACAACATTTCCTTTACTCTTAGACATTTTTTCTCCATCACTACCTTTAACAATTCCTTGAGTAAAATATCTTAATGCAGGCTCGTCAAACTTTAATAATCCTAAGTCTCTTAAGAACTTTGTATAAAATCTCATATAAATTAAATGCATAGTAATATGTTCTGGCCCTCCAATATATTGATCTATTGGACACCAATAATTTGCCTTTTTATCGTCGAAAATCTTTTTATTATTCAATGCGTCAGTATATCTTAGATAATACCATGAAGAATTAACAAAAGTGTCCATTGTATCTGTCTCTCTTCTAGCATTAGCATTGCATTGAGGACATTTAACCTTAATCCATTTTTCATTTGTCTTTAATGGATTTCCTTTCCCAAATTCAACTTTCTTAGGAAGTTCAATGGGCAAGTCTTTTTCAAGAACAGGAACAATTCCACATTTATCACAATAAACAATAGGTATTGGAGTTCCCCAATATCTCTGACGAGAAACAAGCCAGTCTCTTAATTTAAATTGAACAACTTTCTTTCCTAATTTTTTACTCTTCAAATATTTTGTAATCTTGTCAATAGCTTCTCTATTATTAATACCATTAAATTTTCCAGAATTAACTAAAATACCTTCACCAGTATAAGCTTGCCCTATTTTAACACCATATTCTTGTTCTTGTGAATCAATAACTACCTTAATTGGAATTTTATATTTTTTAGCAAATAAAAAATCTCTTTTGTCATGAGCAGGAACAGCCATTACCATCCCACTTCCATAATCAGCAAGGACAAAGTTTCCAGCATAAACAGGAACCTTTTCTCCATTAGCAGGATTAATTGCATAACTCCCTGTAAATACTCCTTCTTTTTCCATATCTTCTAATTCCTTCTCTGAAACACTCTTAAGCTTTTTCAAAAATTTATCAACTTCTTTCTTTTGCTTATCAGTAACAAGCTCAGAAAGTTTAGCATGCTGTGCTGAAACAACCATAAAAGTAACACCATAAATAGTATCTGGTCTTGTTGTAAATATTGGCCAAGGCTTCGAAGAAGTTTTAGAAACAACATCAAATAATATTTCAGTTCCATAACTTTTTCCAATCCAATTCTTTTGCAACTTTTTAGCTTTTGAAGGCCAATCTAAATTATCTAATTTATCTAAAAGCTCATCAGCATAATCAGTTATCTTAAAAAACCATTGCTCTAAATGTTTAATCTCTACATCAGTATCTTCATGTCTCCAACACTTTCCATTATGAACTTGTTCATTAGCAAGAACAGTCTCACATTTTCTACACCAATTAACAGGAGCTTTTTTACGATAAGCAATCCCTTTCTCTAACATCTTTAAAAAAATCCATTGGTCCCACTTATAATAATTAACATCAGATGTATTAACCATTCTACTCCAATCATAACTCCATCCCATTGCTTTTTGTTGTTTCATAAAATTAGCAATTGATTTCTTAGTATATTCAGAAGGATGAGTTCCTGCTTTTATTGCTGCATTCTCTGCTGGAAGACCAAGAGAATCATATCCTATTGGATAAAGAACATTAAATCCTTGCAATCTCTTAAATCTTGCAAAAATATCTCCTAAACTATAAACAAAAGCATGACCCATATGTAACCCTGCTCCAGAAGGATAAGGAAACATATCTAAACAATAAAACTTAGGTTTTTTTGATTTATCACTAACTTCAAAAATCTTCTTATCATCTAATCTTTTTTGCCACTTTTTTTCTATTTTAGAAAAATCAAACACCATAATTACTCTTCGGTTTTGGTATTTATAATTCTTGCCTTCTTTTCTAACTTATTTCAAATAATCTTGGATAATCACTAAAGCATATTTTTAAATATTGTTTTAATTTAAACTATATATGAATAAAATAAAAGCAAACATAAGCAAACACAGTATTTCAAGCAATTCACAAGAAGCATTTGCACTTCAAATAAAAAGTTCATTTGGAGAAAAAGTTGGAGATAAAATCCAATATTCTCTTTCAGAAGTACTTTACTTAGTTGATACTAAAAAAATTGAAGTTTTCCAAGGAAATAAAAAACTTTCAAAAAAAGATTTATTAAAAAAACTTCAAAGATTAGACAAAAAAATTGAACTAAAATATTCAGTATTCAAAGATCTAAGACAAAAAGGACATATTCCTAAAACCGCATTAAAATTCGGAGCAGATTTTAGAATTTATGAAAAAGGCTCACGTCCAGGAAAAACTCATGCTAAATGGCTAGTATTTATTGAAAATGAATCAAAAAAATTATCTCTTCATGAATTCTCAGCAAAAAACAGAGTAGCACATTCAACAAGAAAAAAATTACTTCTTGCTATTCTTGATGAAGAAGGCAAAACAACTTATTATGAAATATCTTGGATTAAGCCATAAATATTTATAATCCCATTAATTCTAATCTAAATATGCCGACGCAAGACACTTCAATAATAAAAGAAAAAATACTAACTATAATAAGGACAAGAGGTCCAAGCCTTCCAGTCCATATTGCAAAATCAATTGGAATGAGTATTTTATTTACTTCTGCATTTTTATCTGAATTAATTTCTGAAAGAAAAATAAAAATAAGTGATATGAGGGTTGGAAGTTCAAAAATTCATTTCTTAGAAGGTCAAGAACCTAAATTAGAAAATTTTGCTCAACACCTTAAAAGTCGTGAAAAAGATGCATTTGAATTATTAAAACAAAGAAAATTCCTTGAAGATACAAAACAAGAACCTGCAATAAGAGTTGCATTAAGAGCAATAAAAGATTTTGCAATCCCATTTAATAGAGGGGAAAAAATTATTTGGAGATATTTTATTATTCCAGAAACAGAATATAATGAAATAAAACCTTTACCAAAAATACAAGAAACTCCTAAACAAATTCCAACTCCAGAAATTATTCCAAAAAACCTAGATATTTTTTCAAAAGATAAAGAAGAACACAAAAAACAAGAGGATACAAAAGAAAAAATTAAAGAAGAAATAAATGTGCAAAAAGTAGCAGAAAAAGAAATTAAAGAAACACCCACTATAAAACCAATAGAAAAACCTTCTCCAAAACCAGTTTCAACAAAACCTATAAGAAAAAAACCTACAAGTCAAAAGAAAAATGAAAAATTCTTTGATAGAATAAAAGAATATCTTTCACACAAAAATATAGAAATTATTGGTATTGAAGGTTTCAACAAAACAGATTTAACACTTAAAATAAATGCACAGGGAAACCAACAACTATTAATTGCCTTTAATAAAAAAAGAATAACTGATACAGATATAATAAAAGCAAGTAAAAAAGCCTCAGAAAAAGGATTAAAATACACTATTTTAAGTCTTGGCGAACCATTAAAAAAATTAACTAATCTTATATCTGCCCTAAAAGACTTAAAAAACATTGAAAAAGTTGAATAAAAACCTTTAAAAAACCTTAAGAGAGTATTCTATCATGGGAAAAATCAAAACTAGATTAATCAAAAGAACTGCAAGATTACTAATGAAAGAAGATCTTAAATTTGAAGAAGAATTTGGAAAAAACAAAAAAGTACTTGGAAAAGAAATGCCCAGTAAAAAAGTAAGAAATCAAATTGCAGGTTATATTGCTAGAGTAAAGAAAAGAGAAAAGACAGAACAAGAAAAAATAGAAAAATCAGTAAAAGCTGCTTCTAAAAAATAAACACTAAAGACTTTTAAATTAAAGATTTCTCTTAGTTTTGACTCTGTAGCTCAGTGTTTAGAGCGCCGCTCTCATGAGGCGGAGGTCGGGCGTTAAAATCTCCCCAGAGTCATAAAAATCTTCAACCATCTTTTAGGGCTAGAATGCCAAACATAAACTTCCTTCATTACAACTCTTTTTCAGAGAATTTTAAAAGCTTATTATCACCTTTTTTTCGAGGAAGAATATGAAAATGAACATGTTTAACAGCTTGTTGAGCAACTTCAAAATTATTATTAATTACATTAAATCCTTCTGCATCAAATTCCTCTAATAATTTCATAGAAGTTTTTTTAATACAATCTAAAAGTTCTAATCCAATACTACTAGGAAGATCTAACATTGTTTCAAAATGTTTTTTAGAAATAACCAAACTATGCCCCTTTACAACGGGATTAGCGTCGGAAATTGAAAAAAAATTATCATTTTCATAAATCTTTTTTTCAGAAATCTCACCTCTAGCAATTTTACAAAAAATACAATTTTCTTCCATTTAAAAAATAATAGAATTTCATTTAAAACTCTTTCTAAATACAACTATAAAATAAAAATAAAAAACTTAAACTGCTTATCTTCTTTTCTTTTTCTTCTTTGCAGCTTTTTTCTTCTTAACTACTTTCTTCTTAAC
>CAZDZI010000009.1:13870-20293 GCA_964509925.1 Candidatus Woesearchaeota archaeon
TTTCTTCTTAACTACTTTCTTCTTAACAGCAGCTTTCTTTTTCTTCAAAGCAGCTAACTTTTTCTTCTTAGCCAAAGCAGCTTTCTTCTTAGCCAAAGCAGCTTTCTTTTTCTTCAAAGCAGCTAACTTTTTCTTCTTAGCTAAAGCAGCTTTTTTCTTCTTAGCAGCAGCACTTACTTTTTTCATTATTAAACACCTCTATTTAATTATCTATATTACGAATATATTCTTTAAAAATACTTCGGAAAATTCTTAAGAAATAATTTTCCCTACTTTTTCAAATTCTAAATCACCGTCGAGAAGTTTTCTTACAATATTTTTCAATTCAGAAATTTTTACTCTTATTTGTTTTGTTGTATCTCTATCACGAATTGTAACATCTTTATTTTTTACAGAATCACCGTCGATAGTTACACAATAAGGAGTTCCAATCTCATCGTTTCTTGCATATCTTCTTCCAATACTTCCTCCCCTATCATAACTAACATTCCACTCTTCTCCTAAAATTTTTATAGCATCTTCTGCAAGTTTTTCAAACTCTGGTTTTTTAACAATTGGAAAAATAGCAAACTTAATTGGAGCAAGTTTTGCAGGAATTTTTAAAACAATATTTCCTCTTTCTTTATCATCACAATATGCTTTAGTTAATATAGCTAAAAAAACTCTTTCCATACCAAAAGTAGGTTCAATCACCCTCGGTAATACTTTCTGTCCAGTTTTCTCATCAAATATTTCCATACTTTGTTTACTTTCATTTTGATGTTGAGTTAAATCATATTGACCTCTATTTGCATTTCCAGCAACCTCCTTACTTCCAAAAGGATATTCATAATCAATATCAAAAGTTGCAGAACTATAATGACTTAATTCTTCTTTTGTATGTTCTCTAATTTTTATTTCATCTAATCCTAAACTTCTAAACCACATAATTTGTTCAGCTAACCAATAAGCATGCCACTCTCCTAATTTTTTATTTTTAATCAAACTCTTCATTGCTACTTCTTTTAATTTTTCATTACCATTATTTTGTGTTTCATCGTCGAGAAACCTAAATTTAATTTCTTTATGCTCATCTCTAAGAAGATCACATTTCTTTTCTTCAGGATGGATAAAAAATTCAAACTCTCCAATATGAAACTCTCTACTTCTAAATAAAAAATCTCTAGGAGCAATTTCATTTCTAAAACATTTTCCTATCTGGGCTATTCCAAAAGGTAATTGTTTCCTAGAAGTTTGATGCACTAACTTAAAATCCATAAACATTCCTTGGGCTGTTTCTCCTCGTAAATAAGCATCTTCTGAATCTAATGCTCCAACCTTTGTCTTAAATAATAAATTAAATACTCCTTGTGTCTCATAATCCCCTCCACACTCACATTTAACCTTGCCTTCTTCAGAAACATCAATCTTAGTTGCTTTTTTACATTTTTTACAAACCACTGCAATATCTTTAAAACTAGTAAGATGCCCTGAAGCTTTCCATGTTCGAGGATGAGAAATTATACTTGCATCAAGACCAACCATATTTGGTTTTTGATAAATAAAATGATTCCACCAATCATCTTTTATATTTTTAAACAACTCTACACCAAGAGGACCAAAATCCCAAAAACCAGAAAACCCTCCATAAATATCGCTTGATCTAAAAACAAATCCTTTAGCTTTACAAAAATTAGCAAGGTCCTCTATTGAAATATTAGTCGACTTACAAAAAGATTTACTCACACTTTTCTTTTCAACTTTTTTCTCGTCCATAATAAGATTATCTTTTTCCAAGTTTTTAAGAATTTCCCTCGATTTCTCCTCAGACAAATTTTTAATTATATCTTTCATTTTCTTTTCAGCCTCTAATTTATCTTTTCCTAAATAAGCCAAACATTTTGAAATAACTTTCTCTCCAACTCTTTTACTTTCCCTAAGATAATAATAATCCTTTCCATGAATCTTTTTTTTAACAATAAATGCCATTTATTTCTTTAGTCACTACATTTTATAAATCTTTAGCTTAAATTAACAAAAACTATATAAACATTAATACACACATAATAAGTATTGATTTCCATTAAGGAAATCGAAAAATATATAAACATTTATACACACATAATAAGTATAAAAATTCTGTCCCTATTATATAGATATATATGTATATACATATATAGTAGGTAGATTTATAAACAATATTACACACATATTAAGTAATGGGAAGGACTCGAGTAAATAGTAAGCTAAGCAAAGCTCATCTTAAATATTTGCATGAAAGAAAAAATCATTCTGAAAAACGTAAAAAAGAATTAATAACATATTTAGAAAAATTAAAAACAGCATATAATGATAAAATTATTTCTTATTCAAGGTATGTTGAAATTATCCATCACAAAAAACAAGGAAGAACTCTTGAAGGATGGATTCACTTTTATCACCACGAATCACTAGACTGTCACAAAAAAATTCAAAGACACATTCACCACACAACTAAAAAAAGATTTGCTGTTTACCTCGCTGTATTAGTTATTGGTGTTGCTTTATTTTCTTTAGTTTTTGATAACTTAAGATTTACAGGTTTTGTTGCTCAGGATTCTCAAGAAGATTCGAGTCCTTCTCAAGATTTTTCTGAGCAACTTAACTTAAAATTTTCTGAATCAGATACATACACCTGGACTCCAGAAAACTCAGGCAACCTAAACCTTGTATCCCTCTATGGAATGATTGAAGAATATGAAGGCAGCGAAGTAAAAATCTACTTAGAAAATATTTTAATTCTTGATAGTTCAAACATAAAAGAAAATAAAAAAAGAACAATTACAGGAATGGCAATTGATGAAACTGAATCAAAAGAGCCAGAAGAAGAAACTATTGAAACACCTCAAGAAGAGGAATCAAATTCAGATGAAAACGAGGAGGTTCAAAAAGAAGAGTCGAGTCCTTCCTATGAATCTCCTCCTGAATCTGAAACTGAAACAAAATCAGAAGAACCAGAAGAAGAAACTATTGAAGCACCTCAAGAAGAGGAAACTGAAACTATCAATGAATCATATTCAGAAACACCAGTAGAGGATTCACAAAAAGAAGATTCGAGTCCTTCCGAAAATAAATCCTCTACTGAGTCTGAAACAAAAATAAAACAATTTGAAAATTTCTGTCAAGACACTTGTAATTTAAAAGAATTAAATTTAAATCAAAATTCTTATGAAATAAAAATTGAAATATCAGGCAATGCTGAAATTAAAATTAATAAAATCAAATACAACATTATTCCTGATAATGAAACTGAAATCCCTGAAGAAGTTGAACCAGAAGTAAATGAAACTGAAATCCCTGAAGTAAATGAAACCATCATCAACGAGACAACAATCAATGAAACTATCACAAATCAAACCAACATTACAATTTCAAATCAAAATAAATTAAATATTAGTTTAATGAAACACAAGATTGTGATTGGAAGGCCAATTAGATGGATTAAAATTGTAAATACTAGCAACCTAACAAGTGAAAATCTTTCAATTAAAATTCCAAAACAATCAAATAACATTAGCATTAAAGTAGATAAAGAAGTTCAAGAAACACTTAATGAATTAAAAGGATATGAAGAAGAAATTAAAAATACAGATAAAAGAAGTTTAATGACTGGTAAGGTTATTTTTGCAGGAGATGATAACCCTGGAATTTTAACAAAATTCATTAATCTATTTAGAAAATCTTCAATCACTGGAAATGTAATTCAAGGAAATGGTTTACAAAACAGCATCATTGAAACAAAAGACAACAAAATTATTGAAATTGAAAAAGTAATTGACATAGCCCAAACAAAACAAATTGGAGTAGAATATTACACAGAATCCCCTAAAGCATTTGAAGAAGATACAAATTTTGGAAAGAGAATTGTTATTTCTGCTCCAGATGAATTAAATTATACTGATGTTCTTGCCTTTACACAACTTTCTCAAGAAATTGAAAAATCTTCAATAAAACTTTATCACATTATAAATGGCTCAAGAATTCAAACAGAATTTGAAGCACATGATTTAAATGAAAATAATTTAATAGATTATATTGAATGGGTTGTTCCTCATCTAAGCAATCAAACTTATGAATTAATTCTAATAACAAAAGCAGAGCATTTAGATGAGAATAAAAATTTCATATCAGACATTTACGACCAAGTAGAAAAACTAGATAATGTGTGGTCAGAAACAATAAACAATAACGAATATGTAAGAGTTACTTTTGAAATACCTCTTGATAACACAAAAGATATTACTATCTTCCCAAGAACAATTTCAGGAACCCCAAGAATTGAAGTTTATGAAGTAAATAAAACAGAAGTTATTTCTGAATTTACATCAATTAATGATAATGAATATAATAAAATTTATTTGACAAACTTACAAGAAACCCAAGATACATTTGATTTAAAAGTTTTAAATGGTTCAATTGAATTTGATTATATTGTTGATCCTGATTTAGGTGTTTGTGATGAAGGAGATGTTTCTACCACTTGTAATGTTACAACAGTTCATAACTTATTAGATGGAGATATTTTAGATGCAAATAATTTAATTATTAAGAGTGGGGGGGCGTTGCAGAATTTGACTACGAATTGCTCAGGCACTTCACATGGATGTTCTTTTAGTATTGATTTGACTGGGAATTTAACTATTGAAAGTGGAGGAAGCTTGGAGACTGGAAATATTTCTATAACAGCAGAAAATGTTGATATTCAAGATGGGGGAGAGATTGTTACAGATGGATTGGGTTATATGACTTCAGGTCCGGGAGGAAGTGGTTCTTCAGGATATGGAGCAGCACACGGAGGAAAGGGGGGGAAATATGGTGGAGGATTTAATGGGAATACTTATGGAAATCCTAATGCTCCAACTAGTTTTGGAAGTGACTCTGGTAATGGTGCTATTGGTGGAGGAATTATTTTCATTAATGTTACAAATAATTTAACAGTAAGTGGTGAGATAAGTTCAGACGGTAAAGCTGCTGCATCTGGAGCATCTGGAGGGAGTGTGTGGATAATTTCAAATATTATTGGTGGTAATGGAAATATAACTTCTGAGGGTGGAATTGGTAATGGTTATGGAGGTGGTGGTGGTGGAAGAATGCGTGTTGATTTTAATAATAGTAATTTCTCTGGAATTTTTATAGTTAGAGGAGGTAATGCAGTTGACGCAGATGACCAAGATGGACTTCCCGGAACTTTTATTTTTCCGACAAGTTTCAATTTGGGTGTTAATGATGGGTCTGTTCCATCTACTCCAACAATGCTTTCAACCTCTTCTATTGCTTTGAGTTATGGAACTTATAGTATTCCTGTTATTAGTATAACAAATAATTCTATATTATTTTGTTCTGGAAATACAAGTGTAGAATCAACACCCGGATTAAGTGATGGGTCTGGAGTAATTATAAATGCAATTAATATAACTATTGAGGAGGGTTCTTCTATTTCTGCTTGGACACATGGGTTTCCTACCAAGTCAGGACCAGGAGGAGGAGAAAATGGGGCAGGATACGGAGCAGCTTATGGTGGGGCAGAAGGGGGGCATGCTTATCCTACTTATGGTTCGGCTACAGAACCCATTAGTTTAGGAAGTGGAGGATATGGTGGTTTTGGTGGTGGAGCAATTAAGCTTAATGTTTCTGATACTTTGATGATTGATGGAACAATAAATGCCGATGGATATGATTCTGGAAGTTCTGGAGGAAGCATTTGGGTTATTGCGAATACAATAGAAGGAATTGGAAAGGTTAGTGTTAACGCAGCAGATAACAGGTATTATGGTGGTGGTGGAGGTAGAATTGCAATATATGGAAATTCTATAACCCTTTCTAATTTAATAGAAAATATTGCAGGAAAAGATACTGGTACTTCTTCTGATGATGGAGATGCAGGTTCTATTTACATCAACGCTACAACCTCAATAACATCAACAGGAAACATAACAGCGACTGGAAAAAGGGGAATTACTGCTAGAATAAATATAACTTCTGACTTGATGACCTTGAGTGGAATTTATAATGCGTCTTCACTTATTGACCCACAGGGAAATATAACAATAAATTATACTAATTGCGCCAGTGTTTTTACTGAAGCTACTTTTCAACCAGACCCTGTTTATCAAACTACTTGTACAGAAGACACAGTCTTTCCACAAATATATTTAGAATCTCCTGCAGATGATGTTGAAAATACAACAGATTCAACCCCTGACTTTAGTTTTAATGTTAGTGATGATATAGATACTTCAATAGATTGTACTCTTTATCTAAACAATGGAACAACATTTGGAGCTGGAACAAATGCTTCAACTTTAAATGCAACTTCAACAACAATCACAGCAAATCAAACTTTAGCAAACGATAATTATGATTGGTGGGTTAATTGTTCAGATGGAACAAATGAAAATAAATCAG
>CAZDZI010000010.1:0-17559 GCA_964509925.1 Candidatus Woesearchaeota archaeon
CCCCCGTCGAAGCCTTTATAAACTAAAATTTCCCTTTATAAATAGAAAATGGCAGCTAAAAAATCAGGATCATCTTATAAAATTCAAAATATTGTTGCAACTGCTTCTTTAGGCAAACCAGTTCCATTAACAAAACTTGCACGAACTCAACCAAACACAGAATATAATCCTCAAACATTTCCAGGACTTGTTTTAAGAGTAAAAGAACCAAAATCAGCTGTTTTAGTTTTCTCATCAGGAAACCTTGTTTGCACAGGAACAAAATCAGTTGCTCAAGTAAAAGAAGTAATTCAAGCAGTAATAAAACAACTTAAAAAAATAAACGTAAAAATCACAACTAAGCCAAAAATCACTGTTCAAAATATTGTAGCTTCAGGAGAAATTAACTTAAAACTTAATCTTAATTTCCTTGCACTAGAAATGGAAAACACAGAATACGAACCAGAGCAATTCCCAGGACTAGTATACAAACTAATTGAACCAAATGCTACATTCTTATTGTTTAGTAATGGAAAACTTGTTTGCACAGGAACAAAAAACAAAGGACAACTAGATGACAGCATGGTCCAACTTTTAAAGAATGTAAAAGTTGCTTTGAAGAACTACAAATAAGATTATACACAATTCTACATATAAATCTATAAAAACTAGTTCTATTATTCTTATTCATGGAAGATGAAGAAACCCCTATTCCAGAAAATGAAGAAAATGAAAAACAAGAAACTTCTCCACAAAATAGTTCAAAAAATGAAGAATTATTAATTGAAGCAAAAAAATTCTTTGATTTTCATAAAAAATCCTTAGGTGACTCATTAAGAAAAGAAAACAATGTAATTTACCTTGATTTTATTGAACTTACAGAATTCTCAAATAACCTATCTGATGAAATATTAAAAGACCCTGAAGAAACATTTCAAATTCTAGAGCAAGCAATAGAACAACTAGGTTTAATTGAAAATGCAAGAGTTAGATTATTAAATGTTCCAAAAATTCATGAAATTAAAGTAAGAAACATTCGTTCTAAACATTTAAATGAAATAGTTGTAGTTGAAGGAATAATCAGACAAGCTTCAGATGTTCGTCCTCAAGTTGTTAATGCTAAATTTGAATGCCCTAGTTGTGGAACAGTTATTTCCGTTTTACAAATGGAAAAGAAATTCAGAGAACCAAGTAGATGTTCATGTGGGAGAAGAGGGGGATTTAAATTAATTAGTAAAGAAATGGTAGACACTCAACGTTTAGTTATTGAAGAATCTCCAGAATCACTTTCAGGAGGAGAACAACCAAAAAGAATCAATGTTTTTGTAAAAGAAGACTTAGTAGAACCAAAAATGGAAGAAAAAACAACCCCCGGAGCAAGAGTTAAAATCATTGGAGTTCTAAAAGAAGTCCCAGTACCATTATCAACAGGAGGCATGTCTACTCGTTTTGAACTAGCAATAGAAGTTAACAATATTATCCCATTAGAAGAAACTTTTGAAGAACTAGATATTGATGATGAAGAAGAAAGGCAAATATTAGAACTAGCAGAAGACCCAGAAATATTTAAAAAATTATCAAAGAGTATCTGCCCTAGTGTTTGGGGATATGAAGAAATAAAAAAATCTTTAGTTTTACAATTATTCGCAGGAGTTCAAAAAATAAAAAACGATGGGAATAAGTCTCGTGGAGATATGCATATTCTTTTAATAGGAGACCCAGGAGTAGCAAAATCAGTTTTATTGACATTCATGTCACATATTTCCCCAAAAGGAAGATATGTAGTAGGAAAGTCAGCTTCAGGTGCTGGTCTAACAGCAACAGTTGTAAGAGATGAATATCTTAGAGGTTGGAGTTTAGAAGCAGGGGCAATGGTTTTAGCAAATAAAGGATTAGTCTGTATTGATGAATTAGAAAAAATGGACCCCCAAGATAGAAGTGCCATGCATGAAGCAATGGAACAACAAACAATTACAATTAGTAAAGCTAACGTGCAAGCATGTTACTCTGAAGATACAGAAGTATTAACAAATAAAGGGTGGAAAAAATATAATGAAGTTAAAAACTTAAAAATAGCCCAATATGACCCAAAAGAAAAGACAATCAAATTTCTTCCCCACAAAGGACTTTACATATATGATTATAAAAATAAAATGTATCATTTCAAAAACAAAAGAAATGATATCCTAGTTACCCCAAATCACACCATGTTAATTAAAAAAGAGAAATCTAAATCTTATGAAAAAATAAATGCAGAAGATATTAACTCTTATAGATTTAAAACAATTAATGCAGGAGAATTTATTGGAGAAAAACAAGGTTCTTTTATCCTTCCTGCAATAAAACATAAACAAAATATAAAACATGAAAAATATACTCACCAACATAAAAATAAAAAAATACCAATAAATCTTTGGCTAGAATTTTTAGGATACTATCTGACTGAAGGAGGAATTGAAACTGCCCCCACAATTGGAATAGTCCAGAAAAAAGGAAAACAAGCAAATAAAATTAAAAAATGTCTAGAAAAATTAACTAAAATTCTTACTTGCTCTTTATCAATAATTGATTGTAAAAAATATGTAAGATTTAAAATAACCCAAACTCAACTACATAATTATCTAGTAACTCTTGGGCATAAATGTTATGATAAAAAACTAAATTTAGATTTTTCTAAACTATCTAAAGAACAATTAAAAATATTATATAACGCCTTAATGCTAGGTGATGGATCTTCAGATGGAAAATACTTTAGTTGCACTTCAAAAGAACTAACAAACCAAGTTCAAATTATTGCTCATTTGCTAGGTAAATCTGCTTCTCAACACATCCACTATAAAGAAGGCTATAGAGGAAATAGAAAAACAACATATAGAACAGTTATTTCAAACAAAATAGAGCCAGAAATTAAAAAAAATCAAATTAAAAAAATAGATTACCATGGAAAAGTTTGGTGTTTTTCAACATCCACAGGATTTTTTGTGACTCAAAGAAATGGAAGAATAACAATACAAGGAAATACCCTTAAAGCAGAAACATCGGTTCTAGCTGCTGCAAATCCAAAATTCGGTAGATTTGACCCTTACCAAAGCATTGCTCAACAAATAGATTTGCCTCCAACACTAATTAACAGATTTGATATTATATTCACATTAAGGGATTTGCCTGATAAACAAAAAGATGAAAAAATTGCAACTCATGTTTTAAATGAACATAGTAAAGAAGCAAAAGAAATGCTTATTCCTAGAGACTTATTTAGAAAATATGTTGCTTATGCAAAACAAAGAATTCATCCTGAATTAAGTGATGAAGCAGTAAAAGAATTAAAAAAATTCTATGTAGAATTAAGAAATAAACCAGTTGCTTCTGAATCAGCAATGCGTCCAATTCCAATCTCAGCAAGACAATTACAAGCTTTAGTTAGAATGTCAGAGGCATCTGCAAAACTAAGACTTAGTAAAATTGTAACAAAAGAAGACACAGAACAAGCAATTGAATTAATGAAATATTATTTAATGCAAGTAGGTTATGACTATGAATCTAAAACATTTGACATAGATAAAATTTCAACAGGCATTCCCACCTCTCAAAGAAATAAAATAGTCACAGTAAGAGAAACAATAACTCATTTAGAAGGAAGATTAGGAAGTTTAATTCCAATGGAAGAATTAATAAAAGAATTAGAAGACAAAATGTCTAAAACTGAAATAGATGAAGCAATTAGCAAACTTCAAGCATCAGGAGACATATTTAAACCTAAAAGAGGTTATGTACAACGTACCTAAAAATAAACATAAAAAGTTATAAATAAACTTTTTTTGAATATAATATAAAAAATGCCAGACCAACAATTCAAAAGAAACATAGCATACAAATTTAGAATAGGTGATTTACTAATAGGTAAACCAATATTTGATGGAGAAAGATTCTCATTCTTAGACTTAGGAACTAAAAAAATAGTACGAGTAAATATTGTTGGAAACATTGTAGATAGATATGATGCAGAAGGAGAAAGAAAATATACTTTTTTAACATTAGATGATGGTTCAGGACAAATAAAACTAAAATCTTTTGGAGACGATGTTGAAAAATTAAAAGATATAACACAAGGAAAAACAGTAATTGTAATTGGAGTTTTAAGAAATTTTAACAATGAAACCTATCTTGCTCCTGAAATTGTAAAAGAAACAGATCCAAAATACTTATTAATAAGAAAAAAAGAACTTGAAAAAGAAAGAGCTACAAATGCTCCTACAATTACAGAAAAAACAGAAATTGTAGCAATAAAAGATAAAATTCTAGAACAAATCAAAAGCTCAGAAGACGACGGAGGAATTGAAGTAGATAAAATAATTATGACTTTAAGGGAAACATCTCCTGAAATAATCAACACAGAAATAAAGAAACTCCTTGAAGAAGGAATTATATTTGAACCTCGTCCAGGAAAATTACGTTGGTTAGGTTAAAAAAATAATCACTTCTTTTTATTCAACCAATAAGTAAACCAGATAACAACAACTAATCCAGCTAAAGAAAGCACAAATCTAAGTAAATTAGCAGAATATCTCCAATATTCCATTACTCCATAAAGGATAAGACCTACTCCTCCACCCATTAATCCTGCTCCTACTGTTTCTAATCCAAATATAACTGCTCCAAGAACAATAATAAGAATTCCTAAAGGCAAAGCAACCAAAAACATATTTCTAGAATAAACTTCCATTACTTCATCATACTTTTGTTCACACTCATAATTTAAATCACAATAACCTTCTCTCCAAGTTCCATTAATCTCATCACAAGAAGGAATATTTTCAATCAACTTCAAAGGTTTTTCATAACTACAATAATCTTCATATGCTGGTCTATCATAAAAAGTATGTATTCCATAAATCATCGCAGAAATAGTAAGAATTATTATTGCAATGCTTAAAATCACATTCTTTATGGCCATATCTAATAAAGAAAGAACATCTTTATAAATCCTATCTCATCAAAGGAAAGCTTAATAAAAAATTGGTTGTTAATCAACCCTGAGTTCTATCAAAGGAAAGCTTAATAAAGAAAACCTTGGTTGTTTTTATATGAGCGATTATGAAGAACTATTGAATGATGCATACAAAAATGTCAAAGCAGTTAAAGATAATGGGTCAAGATTTGAAATACCCAAAATTGAAGGACATTTTGAAGGTAAAAAAACCATTTTAAGTAATTTTTTTCAAATTGCTTCACATATTAGAAGAACTCCGGAACATTTCTTAAAATATATGCTAAAAGAATTAGCTGCATCAGGAACAAAAGAGGGAGATAGACTGATTCTAAACATTAAAGTTCCAAGTGCTAAGATTAATCAAAAAATAGAAAATTATGTTAATGAATTTGTTCTATGTAAAGAATGTAAAAAACCAGATACAAAGATAATCAAACAAGGCAGACTAAATTTCGTTCATTGCTTGGCTTGCGGTGCAAAACATCCAGTTAGAAACAAAATTTGAAACTATATCTCGGTGTAGATAGCTTTAAAAAACAATAAAACTTAAGGGATTTATGATTATAATTAAAACAAGGAGGTTAAAATGGTAGTAACAGCTTATTGTGTAAAATGCAAGAAAAAAGGACAAACAATGAAAGAGCCAGCAATTACTCAGACTGCGAGAGGAGGATATATGGCTAAAGGTAAATGTCCTGATTGTGGAACAACGATGTGTGCAATGATGTCTAAAGACAATGCAGAGAAAGCAATCAAAGACGGCGAAGCAAAGAAAAACTTCTAAATTTTTTATTTTTTATTAAAACTCAAGGAGAACCTAGTTCTCCATATTTATTTTTTAACATGTTAATTAAAATACACAAATCATATAGAGAAATAATTGCAATCTGTGACTCAGAACTACTTGGAAAACTATTTGAAGAAGACAAATTCCAATTAGATGTCAAAGAATCATTCTTTAAAGGAGAAGAAAAAACAAAACAAGAAATTCTTGAAATAATGCAAGATAGAATTCAAGAAGACGCCACATTTAATATCATAGGAGAAAAATCCACACAAACAGCCCTAGAAGCAGGGATTATAAATAAAGAAGGAATAAGAACAATACAAGGTATTCCTTTTGCTTTAGTTCTATTATAAACCTCTTCTTACTCTTTCAACAACTTCCATTACCTGTTGAACCAAATCCCTTTCAACCTTTTTTCTAGTATCTCCATTTGGCTTAAAAGAACTACCTACAATTGCTCCATCTACAACTTTTAATTGATCATAAACATTACTGGGATTAACCCCTGCCCCAACAATTAAAGGGTAATCTCCCATAGCTTCTCTAAAACTTCTTAAGTCCTCTAAAGGTGTCTCTATTCCTGTTCCATCCCCTGTAGTCACAATAGCTTCGCATAAAGACCTAGCATCTGTAACGTCTTGCTCTAAACTCTTTCCAGTACCAGGTTGATACTTAAATCTCACTCCTCCTAAAACAACAATATCTGGAAAAATCTTTCTTTCAGAAAAATATCTCTCTAAATTAATATGATCCTTGTGAATATTATCAAACTGAACAAAACTACAACCATAAGCATAAGCCATTTCAAGACTATCATATGGGTTATTCAAAAGATTCACTCCCTTTACCAATCCTTCTCCTACTTGCTCTGTTTTTAAAAATTCAAGAACATCCAACACATCATCTACATCTCCATGATAATCTTCAACAATAACACCATTTACTCCTTCTTCCCGATAGATATTCATTTCTTCTATTGCCCTAGTAATTGGTTTGTCTCCAGCTAAATGAAGCATTCCAATAATAGGCTTTTTCATAGGAAATATCTCTTTAAAATCCATAAAAATTATCTGCCTATATTTTATTTAAAGATTTATATAGTTAAATTTTCTTAAAAAAACATGAAATCTTACAAAAAACAAAAAGAACAAGCTCCTCCAGAACAAAAAGTTAGAGTAAAACTTCCACAAGGAAAAGAAATACTAGGAATTATTGATCAAAGACTTGGGGGAAATAAAATGATGGTTAATTGTCTTGATGGAAAAACAAGGAATTGTAGAGTTCCAGGAAGACTAAGAAGAAAATTATGGCTTCGTCCAGAAGATGTTGTTCTTATAGAACCATGGGAACTAAATAATGAAAAAGGAGATGTAGTTTTCAAATATCGTCCAAATCAAGTAGCATGGCTAAGAAAAAAAGGCTTTCTTGAAACAGAAACAACTGAATTTTAAAAATGAAAAAATCACTCATGAAGCTATCTCTAGGGAAGTTGACTGACAAGAAACCGCTAGGTGTCTTACAATGAAAACTTTAATCATAGATAAAATTGCAAGAGTTATCAAAGCTAAAAAGAAACTAGAATATGAACTTAATGTAAAACTAACTATTAAAGGAAAAGACATAAATATTGAAGGAGAAGCAAAAGACGAATACATTGCAGAACAAATTCTAGATGCCCTTAACCTAGGATTTCCTCTTTCTACAGCATTATTACTTAAAGGAGATGATCACATCTTTGAAATCATTCATATAAAAGATCATACTAAAAGACACGACTTAGAAAGAATAAGGGCAAGAATAATTGGAACAAAAGGTGGAACTTTAGCAACATTAACACAACTAACAAAATGTTTCTTTGAAATAAAAAATAATCAAGTAGGAATCATAGGAGATGCAGAATATATGCAAAATGCTCAAAATGCAATTATCTCTTTAATTAGAGGAGCAAAGCAATCAAATGTTTATACTGGCTTAGAAAGAAATCAACCAAAACCAATAGTAGATTTAGGGTTAAAAGAAAAGAAGTAAACCTTTAAATATTAAAAAATTCTCGCTTTATTACGTCCCGATAGCTCAGACTTTTCTGATCTGTAAAAAGTGAGGAGGGGAGCAATTGGTAGAGCGAACGGCTGTTACAAGTGTTTTTGTCTCCACGTGGGACTGGGCAGAAACCGTTAGGTCGTAGGTTCGAGTCCTACTCGGGACGTATTTCCTCTTCCACTAATTTTAAAAACTTCTAATAACTTGATTTAAGATGGAATTAAACAAAGCGATTCAAGAAAGAAAAAGTGTAAGACATTTCTCAAATAAAAAACCAAATTGGAGAACCATTATTGAATGTATTGATGCAGTAAGATTTGCTCCTATGGCTGGAAACACATTCTCATTAAAATTTATTCTAGTAGACAATGAAAAAAAGATTGCAAAGCTTGCAGCAGCATCTCAACAACCTTTTATTGCAGAAGCTAAATATATTGTAGTCGCTTGTACAGACCCAAGCTTAACAGTTAATGCTTATGAAGAAAGAGGAGAAAAATACCTAAGACAACAAGCAGGTGCAGCAATTGAAAACTTATTATTAAAAATACAAGAAAAAGGATTATCAACTTGCTGGATTGGTTATTTTGTTGACTCATTAGTAAAAGAGGCTTTGGGAATTCCAGAAGGCATCACAATTGAAGGAATGTTTCCAATTGGATACGAGCCACTAGAAAAAGGAAAATCTCCTAGAAAAAAACAAAAAATAGAAATGGACAGAATATTATTCTTCAACAAGTGGAAAAACAAAAAAATGACTCCACCAAAAAAGTTAGATGTTTAATTCTAAAAAAATAAAAAAGCCAGGAAAAACCTGGCAAATATAAAAATATAAAAAATTTGACTTATGTCTAATTATAAAACCTCAATTCCTAAATCTGAGATTTCTTTTGCTTGTGGAATTGCTGTATCTTCTATACCTTTTCCTAACACATATGGAGATTTAACCCCTGTCATAATTGTAATCACTCTTACTTTTCCAGTGAATTCTTTACTAATTCTAGCACCAATTATAACCTGTGCATCAGGACTCAAGTTTTCAGAAACTAACTTACCAATAATGTCAAACTCTTCTAATTTCAAATCAGGTCCGCAAGTCACATGAATCAATGCACCAGTAGCACCTTTGTAATCCACGTCAAGTAGAGGATGTGTAAGGGCTTGTTTGACTGACTCTGTAACACGGTCTGAAGTTGAATCACTCTCACCAATACCAATAACAGCAACACCGCCATTTTTCATAATAGCTGAAACATCTGCGTAATCCAAGTTAATTAAACTCGGTAAGGTAATTGTTTCCACAATTCC
Organism: Candidatus Woesearchaeota archaeon; assembly: GCA_964509925.1. Classification (GTDB taxonomy): domain Archaea; phylum Nanobdellota; class Nanobdellia; order Pacearchaeales; family GW2011-AR1; genus WJLC01. The sequence goes on from CAZDZI010000010.1 coordinate 9,102, forward strand.
TTTACACATTGTACTGATTAGTTCATTAGCAACAGCAAAAGCTTGTTCAATAGGTAATTGTCCTGCAATATCCACAAGTCTATTATTATCTAAGACAATACAAGTGTCTGTAACTTCTCTTAACTCTTGTAAACCAAACTCAGCTTTATCAATTCTAGCTCTCTCTGATTCAAAAGGCATTGTAACAACGCCAATAACCACAGCGCCAGATTCTTTAGCAAGTTGAGCAGCAACTGGAGCCATACCTGTTCCAGAACCTCCTCCCATACCAGCAATAACAAAAACCATATCAGCTCCTGAAACAACCTTCTTAATCTCACTTAAAGACTCTTTAGCAGCTTCTCTTCCCCTTTGGGGTTTTCCACCACACCCTAGTCCTCTAGTAAGTTCTCTACCAATAAGAATTTTTTCATCTGCTTTTGTTACACTTAAATGTAAAGCATCAGTATTCATTCCGTAAACTGTTGCTCCATTGATTCCTTTGTTAAATAACCAAGTCACAGCATTACATCCCATTCCTCCACAGCCAATAACCTTGATACTAGCCTTTCCTGCTTTTAGTTCATCAAAATTAATACTATGTGAATCTGCACTTTGAATTGCCTCTTTTGCAAAATCTAAAACCATTTATTTATCTTTTTACCTCCTTTCATTTCTCTTAGAACACCTTATAATAAGGCCCTATCAATAAGTCAAGGGCCATTTCTTTAAAAACATATTGTTGATTTTTAACATATATATTAAAAAAATTATTTCAATGAATTTTCCAATCTCTCAATCTTTGACCAAGCTTTTTCCAGATTTTTATTAGCTTTTTCAAGAACTATTTTCAAAAAATTATCATCAACAAGAACCTTTCCATCTTTCATAAAAGGAAACTCTATTTTTTCAGTTCCAATCATTTCTACAACAACATTCTTCCCAATGGAAATTATTCCAGACCTTTTCCAACCAGATTCTTGAGATTTTTTTAATAATTTTTCAGCATCTTCTAATGTTTTACAAGCAATGTGAAGAATTGGTGGTTCTGATTTAAATTTTAAATCCCTCTCTTTTATTTTTTCTATTTCTTTTTTTAATTCCTTAAATTCAACTAAATCATGGCTAACAAACTTAAACAAGCCAGGACCTTTTTTATCTTGATCAATCATAACAATAATTCTTCCAGAACAAGAAGACGTTGTATAATAATTTTCCTTTAAATTTATTATCTCGCATAATTTCAAAATATGCTCATCCAATTCTCCAATAGAAGATTTATCTTTCCTAGAAAAAACTCCTTGCTTTTGTTGAAGAAAATTACTCATTTTTTAATGACCCCCCCAAAATATTCTAAATTATACACTTCTTCACAATCATATAAAATTTTTTCCTTTCCCTTAAAACAAATAGTGTCGCCAATGCTTTCATTTACATACTCAAAACCTTTTTCTTTAAAATTTCTAGGCCCTCTAAATGGATTTTCTTCAGAAATTTTTCCCATAACTTTTTTCAAAAATTTATAAATCTTTTTTCCTGAAACAACTTTAGAAATAATTTTCCCATAATAATTCATCCCCCAAATAAACTTCCCCTTTTCAAAAACAATTTCTTCTCCAATAAAAGAATCAAAACCATAATATCTATCAACATATTTAAAATCCCCTTCTTCAAAAATTAATTGTTTAGAACCATCTTCTAATTTTATCCTTTTAGCTAACCCATTAGCATAAGTATTAAGTTTCGCTTTGATTAAAAAATTTATAAAATTGTTTTCCATAATATTTAAGGATTAGAAAAGTATTTTAAAGTTATGGTAAAGCCAATCCTAGCAACAAATATTGATGGATTATTACTAAAACATAAAGTATTTACTAAACCTCATAAGGCATGGTTTAATAGAGCCATTGAAAAAACAGGGGATAAATCCTTAGAACAATAAAAAAACAATCCAGAATATTTCAAAGAAGTAGATATGGCTATGAAAAAGATAAGCCCAGATGCTTCTTCTGAACAAAGAACAAGTCAAGCAAGAGAATGGTATCAACAAGATGTTGTTTAATATATCAAAGAACATCCTGAGACAATAAACCAAAAAGTAATTGAAGAATTAAAAAAATTAAAAGAAAATTTTAGACTAGCATTAATAACAACAAATACTCAAGAATATGTTAAAGATATTTTAGAAGCTCTAAATATAGATTTTTATGACATAATTGAAGCTACATCTACTTCAGAAAAACCAAATAAAGCAATTGTTTTTCAAAGATTTAAAGAAAAACATGGAGAACTCAAATATTATATTGCATCAAGAAGCAAAGAATCATTTGAACAATGTGTAAAATTAGGAATAGATTGTATCTATCTTGCTTCAGAAGAAATTGATTCTGAAATAGAAAAAATAGCAACTAGAACAATAAAAACCCCAAGTGAACTAGAACAAACAGTAAAAAATTAATCCTTTAATAGATTTTCTTTAAACTTTATGAATTCCAACTTTTTTTATTGTTTCAAAAACTTTCTTCTCTGCATCTTCTAAAGACATCTTTGGTAATTTAAAAGTTGCTGCAACCTTATGCCCTCCACCTCCTAATTCCTTAGCAATCAAAGAAACATCTATTTTCTTTCTAGACCTAAAACTCCCTTTAATTAAATCTCCATTTTCAACAAGAGTAAACAAAAAATCAAGCCCCCCAATTTCCTGAAGATAATTAATTCCTCCCCTAATTTCAGCCAAGTTCAAACCTAAATTCTTCAAATCTTCCTCAGAAATAGCACTAACTCCAACTTTACAACCCTCAAAATCTTTTACCCTAAATTTATTTGTAATTAATGAAAAATATTTTCTTGTTTTTAAAGAAACATTATACTTAATTTTATTTACAATGCCATCTAAATAATCAGCCCCCTTATCAATTAAAAAAACAGCATCTCGCAAAGAGCCCCCATTATCATGAGAAAAATATCCTGAATCAGTATAAACTCCAATTAACAATCTTGTTGAAAGTTCTTTATCAAATACAACATCCCACTCCCGAAATAAATCAATCAAAACAGAACAAGCAGAAGGACGCAAAGAATCCACATAATTAAGATCTCCATAATAACTATTTGAAGGATGATGATCTATATTAACAATAGAATCTTTAGGAAAATTTAAATTCACTTCTCCAGAACAATTCATAACGCCATGATCTAAAAATAAAATTACATCAAAATTACCTAAATCAAAATCAGTTAATTTTTTTCCAAATTCAATTTCCTTATTAAAATCAAAAACCTCAAGAGTATCTGGAAGATTATCCGAACTAATAACAGTAACTTCCTTATTAAAATCTCTTTCTAAAAGATATTTCATAGCCATACAACAACCAAGACTATCTCCATCAGGACCGTTATGCAAACTAATTAATACTTTTTTTGCTGACTTTAATTTTTCTAAAATTTCCTGAGGTAAACTATTTTTCATTGTTCTTTCTCCAAAATCTCAGCATTTATTCCTACATCTTTACATAAATCAACAAACTCTTTAGCATCTTCTTCGGTTCCAACAATCCCTCCATAGTGCATGGGGATAGCAACTGAAGGTTTAATTAATTTGGCAGCATCAGCAGCTTCTTCTGCACTCATTGTAAATCTTCCTCCAATTGGAAGTAAAGCAATAAAATCTTTTTCTTGATGTCCAGTAAGCTTTTGCATCTCTGGAATTTCATCTGTATCTCCAGCATGATAAATTGCTGTTCCATTTATCTTAATCAAATAACCAACATTTCCTCCTTCTTTAGGATGAAATGGTTTATCAACATTATATGCAGGTAAAGTAGAAATCTTAATTACTCCAAAATCTAAATTTTGCCCAGGCTCTACTAATTCCATTTTAACAGGAGTATCAAACCGATTAATTTTGCTTTGACAATCAGCAGGACAAATAATCTTTGTTCCTTCTTGAACAATTTTATTTAAATCATCCACACTACAATGATCATAATGACTATGAGTAATTAAAATCAAATCTGCTTTTTCTGAATTCTCAGGGATATTATAAGGGTCAATATAAATTGCTTGAGGAGCAAGAATCTTAAACCCTGCATGCCCTAACCATTTAAGTTCAATATCATTAACTTTCATTAAAAAAGAAATAGCCCCTTATTTTTAAAGATTTAGTTATAGCTTCTCAATACTTCTAGCAATCTGCAACATCTTTTCATCTTCAAACTTATCACACATAACCTGCATTCCAACAGGAACATTATCAATCTTTCCAACAGGCATACTTAAAGCACAATTTCCAGCAAGATTAGCAGGAATTGTCAATGCATCATAACCATACATATCTTCTACAGAAATCTTTTCTCCAATTTTATGAGGTAATCTAGCAACAGTTGGAAGAAGAATACAATCTGCTCCTTTAAACGCTTTAGCAAATTCATCTTCAATTATTTTCTTAGCTTTCAAAGCTTGATGATAGTATCTTCCAGCATATTCAGCCTTTGTTATTTCACTTCCTCCTAAAACTCTTCTTAAAACTTCAGGACCAGCAGCATCTTCAATTTTCTTACCATATCTTCTACCATCAAATCTTCTTGTTCCAGAAAAAAACTCAACATAAACTAAAGGGTAATATGTTTCAATAGCTAAATCAATATTTTTAATATCAATCTTCTTAATCTTCCACCCATATTTATCCACAGCTTGTTTTATTTTATCATCAACTAATTTTTGAATTCTTTTATCAGAAATTTTAACATCTAAAACTCCAACTGTAATTCCTTTAGGAACTTCTTGTATTTTTTTTAAATTAATTTTCTTTGACTCTTGACTAATTGAATCTTTTTCATCTTTTCCTTGAATCACACTTAACAATAAAGCAGCATCAGAAACATTATTTGCAAAAGGTCCTATCTGATCTAAACTCATACTTAAATCAATTAATCCATATCTACTCACAGAACTATAAGTTGGTTTAACTCCAACAACTCCACAATGTGAAGCAGGATTTCTAATACTTCCTCCTGTATCACTTCCTAAACTCATATCACAAAAACCAGCAGCAACAGAAGCTGCACTTCCACTTGAACTTCCACCAGGAACTAAACCAGGAGCAGCAGGATTCTGACAAACCCCAAACGCACTAGTCTCTCCACTTGAACCAGAAGCAAACTCATCACAATTAGCTATTCCAATAATTATCCCACCTTCATCTTTTATTCTCTTAACAACTTCAGCATCATATGTTGAAGTATAATCTTCAAGAACTTTTGAAGCACACGAAGCCTTTAATCCTTTAACATTAATATTTGATTTAACAACAATGGCTTTTCCAGAAAGAACTCCATTATTACTATTCTTCAAATCTTTACTAACTTCAAGAATTGCGTTTATTTTTTTATTATCTTTCTTAATTTTATCTAAAAATTTCTTCACCATCTTAATTACTCCTCTGCAAAGGAATTGATTTTTTCATCTTTTTATTTTCCTTCTTAATCTTTTCTATTTCAATTAAAGTAATCCAACTTGCTTTTTTCTCCAAATATCTAACCATTGCAACTCTTCCCTTAGTTCTAACAAGAATAATAATTTTCAACCTTCCAAAGAAAACATCCACATCAAATTTCTTATTTTGATAATGTCTAATACAATCTTCAAAATCTGCCACCTTTAATTCAGTAATTATTTGCTCTCCTTTTTCTCCTTCAACTTCTGAAATAAACATTTTTTTTATTCTCTCAGGATCAAATTCCAAAACCTCCATAAATTTTGCAAATGCTTCCTTAAACTCTTCTGTTTTCTTTATAGAATATCTGTGTCTAAATCCATCATTATCTGTTCCCGTTAAAATAAATTTATTCTTCACCATTTCTTTTTCTCCGCAATAATAAAATCTTTATTTTTACTTGGAGCATTATCAAACATAATATCCTTATCTAAATCCTCACATTTACCAGAACTCTCAACTCTTTCACACTTCTCTCTTTCAATTATTGGTTCATCTACACTAACCTTTAATTTAGAAAGCCTCCTAGAAAAAGAATCCATAATATCTTTAGCTTGCTTTTTAATATCCTCTTTTTCCTTTTCAGATACCTTGTGCCACAAAAAATCACTCATAAAAAAACCAAGTAAGAACCCTATATAAATATTAATAAAAAAATAAAAAAGAAAGAAAAATGCTATCCAATCACTCACTCTTCGTCATCTTCTTCATCATCCATCACTTCATCATCTTCATCATATGTATCTTCATCCATTGAAATTGTCCTCCAATTTAGAATAAATCTATCTACCTAATTTGTTTTTAAACATTTCTATCTCCTAAAAGATAGGAACAATTAAGGAGTAATTCTCTCTCTATCTCTTGGGAATAAAACAACTTCTCTAATATTACTTACTCCAAGAATTAACATAGCTAATCTTTCTAATCCCATTCCCCAACCAGCGTGTGGAGGAGCACCATATCTAAAACTATCAATATAAGATTTAAAATCCTTAAGATCCAACTTTCTTTCTTTAAGTTGTTTTTCTAAAATCTCTGGAATATGAACTCTCTGCCCTCCAGAACTAATCTCAGTTCCTTGATAAATTGCATCAAATCCTTTACTTAATTTATCTCCCTTAGGCATAATATAAAATGGCTTTCCAGCAATTGGCCAATCATGAACAAAAACAATAGTATCGGGATATAATTCTCCAAGTTTCTTTTCTGCTTCTGTACTTAAATCATCATCTCCAATATGAACCTTTTCCTTCTTCATTACATCCACAACTTCCTTAAAAGTCATATATTTTGTTTTAGGAACTTTTAATTTCACATCAAGCAACTCTAATTCTTTTTTATTCACTTCTAAAATCTTCTTAATAATATATTGAACACATCTCTCCAAAACATCCATAGCAACAAACTCATCTGCAAAAGCCTGCTCATAATCTAATTGTCTTGATTCATTTAAATGCCTAACAGTATTATGTTTCTCTGCTCTCCAAACAGGGAATAAAGTAAAAACCTTTTCCATAGAACAAGCAACCATCTGCTTATACAATTGACAACTCTGACTCAAATAAGCATCTTTCTCAAAATACTTTAACTTATACACCTCTGTTCCTCCTTCACTTGAACTTCCAATAATTGAAGGGAAAACAGCTTCCATTGCTCCTTCTTTAATCATAAACTCTCTAAATGCTTGCAACAATGTTGATTGAATCTTAAAAACTGCTTGAGTAGTTCTTCTATGTAAATCTAAAAATCTATAATCTAATCTTTTAGGAAGCTCTGTCTTTGAAAAATCACCAACATCAATTGCAGGCTCTAATGCTTCTGCTAAAACTTTAACTTCTTCAGGAATAATCTCTTTTCCGCCTGGAGCTTGTTTAGACTCAACCACCTTTCCCTTAATATAAACAACACTTTCTCTTGAAAGCTTTCCAATTTCTTCAAACACTTCTTCACTTACTTTAGACTTAACAGCAGTAACTTGAATCATTCCAGAAATATCTTTAATTAAAACAAATCTTATTTTTCCTAATGCTCTTGAATCATGAACCCATCCAGCAATCTCAACTGTTTCAGAATTACCTTTAAGAACATCATCAATTAATACTCTATCCTTAGTCAACTTCATTAAATCTAATTCTTTCATATTGAAAATTACTTAAGATACTTTTTAATAATTTCTATTACAGTCTTCCCATCAACCTTGCCTCTAAACTCCTTCATCACAAGGCCCATATAAGCATTTGGAGCTAATCCTGGCTTTGTCTTGATAAATTTTCTAATCTCATCTTCAACCTCAACAACATCTGCCTTTTCAATCTTAATTGCTTCTTTAACATCTTCTCCTCTAACTACTTTCTCCAAGACTAACTTAATATCATTCTCTAAAATCTTTTTCTTTTTAACATTTTCAAGAACAAACCCTAAAACTTCCTTAGATAATAATTCTTGAGCTCTCTCCAAAGAAACATTTTCTCTAGATGCAATTTCCTTAGGATACATCAATAAAACTTTAGCAACTAATTGAGGATTATCAATTTCTTTTAATAATTCTTTAAATTCAACTAACTTATTTTGCTTAAACAATAAAGTAATCATATCTTTATTCAATCCCTTCTTTACTAATTCTTTTTCTTCTTCACTTCTTAATTTAGGAAGTGTTTTCTTTGCTTCATTAATTAAATCCCTATGAATCTTTAATAAAGGTAAATCTGTTTCAGGATACATTCTTGCACTTCCAGGCAAAGGCCTCATAAATTCAGTTGTAGCATCTGGCAAAACATTTCTAACCTCCATCTTAACAGGATTTTTTTCATCACTTAACTTCACTTGTCTTTCAACTTCATTTTCAATTGCTTTAACAAAAACTTTCATATCCTGCATTCCTTTAATCTCTACTCTATTTTCTCCTCTAACAGAAACATTAACATCTTGTCTAATAGTTCCAATTCCTCTCTTAACTTTAACACTTCTTAAAATATTTCCAATATG
>CAZDZI010000011.1:0-1285 GCA_964509925.1 Candidatus Woesearchaeota archaeon
CATTAATATTACCAGAATAATCCTCTGTAAAAGTTGAATTGCTTCCCCCTTCAAATGGCATATTTAAAACAGCAATTAAACTTGAATTCTTATACCAATTAAAAATATTCTTAACAGAAGCATTTTCATCTTGGTCAGTATAAACACTAAGATTCTCATCAGTCTGATTTCCACCAGAACTTGAATTCAAAATCACCGAAGATAAATCCTGCACAGGGTCTATAATATAATCAAACTCAACACTAGAATCTAAAATCTTTAAATCAAACACATCCTGCTCTCCAATTAAATTATTTAAATAGACTTTATACCAACTTTCATTAGTTATATTTTCAAAACTAACAATTAATTCAGAACTATCCTTAACATAAACCTCTATCCTTGCAGAATCATTTCCAGAACTTCTTGCATAAATAGTAATATCATTTTCACTTGTCAAATTTTGCTCAAACCAAACCCTCACATAATCTCCAGCAGGAACTAAACTCCAATTATTATCTTTTTCTTTAACATCATCATAAATATCTAAAATAAAACTTTTATTTTCATCTAAATGTTCTGCTTTTGTTATTAAAATTAATTCATAAGTTTGATTACTTAAATGAGGAACAACCCATTCAATATAATCAATAAAACCATTTTCATTTAAATCATAAGCATTAAATTCTACCTTAACTCTTACACCATCTACAATATGATAAAATCTTATTGAAGATTCTGCAACCTCAAAAGAAAATTCAGTATAAGCTAAAACATCTGTATAATGAGGGTCATCTGGTCCAGAGATTGTAATTCTTTTTCCATAAGAAGTATCTTCCTCAACTGCTTGTGGTGCAGGTGTCTCATACTCAATTTCATATTCTGTTGCATTTTCATCAATCATAACTTCTACTGCTTCATTTGGTCCTAACTCTTGTATTTGTACTACTCTTCCAGTAATAGTTGCAAAAATATTTTTAAAGAAATTAGATACAAAATTCCCTCCTGAATTGCCTTCTACAGAATTAATTATAACCCCCCCTGTTATGGGCGTACTTATCTGTCTTAACCCATCACTTTCTTTTTCTTCCTCAATTTTTTTAACTAAAATATTTCCAGAATGCTTTGGTAGTTTTATTGTTATTTTATCTGGTCTATCTAAATTTACATTCTTTTTCCATTTTACAGGCTGACCAATCTTTGCTGTAAATTGAAGAGTTGTTATATTTAAATCTACAGTGCCATTAACTGCTGTTTCATTTATTTGAGTTTCATTTTCAACAGGAAGAGAATAACTTGTTTCATT
>CAZDZI010000011.1:1385-15217 GCA_964509925.1 Candidatus Woesearchaeota archaeon
TTCAATAATAGTTTCATTTTCAATAATAGTTTCATTTTCAATAATAGTTTCATTTTCAATAATAGTTTCATTTACAAAGGTTTCATTTTCAACTTCAGTTTCATTAATTTGTGTTTCATTTTCAATAATAGTTTCATTTATAATAATCTCTGTTTCATTTACAAAGGTTTCATTTTCAACCGGAATAGTATAATTTGTCTCATTTACAAAGGTTTCATTTTCAATAATAGTTTCATTTATTTGGGTTTCATTCTCTTCTAGATCTAGTTCTTCAATTTCAGTCTCATTTTCTTCTAGTTCTGGTTCTCCTGATTCCTCAACTTCTGTTTCATTATCAACTAATTTCTCAATTTCAGATTCCTCATCCTCTCCTTCCTCAACTGCAAATCCAGTCATTTTCTTGTGAGTAAAATCAGATACCTGTAAAAGAGAATTGCTTACAATAGAAACAAACCTTTCAACATCTTGATTAATTGAATTTTGTAGTGAAACATCCTCTTGACTTAAATAATTAAAAGAAAAATAAAACAAAGTTAAAAGCATAAAAACACCAAAAACAACCAAGGCTATTTTCAAAGGAAGAAAATTTATTTTAGGTTTAGAAACAGTTCTTGTTTTTACTTTTCCGTCTTTATCTCTATAGCTTTCACAATAATAAGGTCCAAAAATTTCTCCATCTCTTTTTATATACTTCTTATACACCATCTTTCAATTTCACTACAAAGAATTAGAGTAAAAAATACTTTTTAAACTTGTTTATCCTCAAATACTAAATCCCTTTTTTTATTAAAAATAAATACTGAAAAAATAATCAATTTCACTACAAATAGATAACCTTAAAAATAAAAAAAACCGTGATTTAATATGGAAGATACAATAACAAAAGAGAAACTAGAAAAGTATTTTAGCATAACAACTAAAGCTTTAGAAAAAGTAAAATGTAGTGTAAATCCTGGAAAAGAAAATTATAGTAAGGAAATATTTGACATGGTTGAAAACTATCTTTCAGATGCTAAACATTTTGAATCAAAAGGAGATTATGTTAATGCTTTTGCTGCCATAAACTATGCTCATGGCTGGCTAGACTCTGGAGTTAGATTAGATGTATTTAATGTTAAAGATGACTCCTTATTTACTATCAAATAACAAAAATTTATAAAACAATTTCTCTTTAACAACCTATGAAAAAGGTGATAACAATAAGTCTTGGAGGAAGCCAAATTATTCCTAAAGAAATAAATCTTCAATACCTTAGAGAATTTAAAAAGATTCTTTTAAAAAATTCTAATAAATATAAATTCATAATAGTATGTGGCGGAGGAAACATAGCAAGAAAATATATTTCAGCCCTTAAAAAAGAAAAAATTAATACAAAACTCCAAAGTCTAGCAGGAATATCAGCAACTAGAATGAATGCAAGATTTATGAATTATTTATTTAACATAGATCCTAAAATGGGAATTCCCCATACAACAAAAAAGCTAAAACAATATGTAAAAAAACAACAAATAACATTTTGTGGAGCCTTAGAATACAAACCAAATCAAACATCAGACTCAACTGCAGCAGAAATAGCCAAAGCATTCAAAAGTAAATTCATAAACATAACAAATATTAAAGGACTTTACACAAAAAATCCAAAGAAATTCAAAAATGCTAAATTCATCCCTGAAATAACATGGGAAAAATTTGATAAAATGGCCAATAAAAGTAAATTTCAACCAGGACAACATTTTGTATTAGATCAAACAGCATCAAAAATTATTTTAAAAAATAAAATACCCACATATATCTTAGGAAATCTAAAAGAACTTAATAATCTTCTAAATAATAAAAATTTCAGTGGAACCATAATTCAAGGATAATGGAATGTATTATAGCAAGGGCAAAAACTTTTGAAGAAGCTAGAAAAAATATCAAAACATTAAAAGAAAAATATCCAAAAGAAAAAATAGGATTTGTATCTGGAAATGATGAACTAAATAGGAAAATTCTAGAAAAAATCCCAATAGATTTCTTAGTTATATCACAAGCAAACAAAAAAGATAGGCAAAAACAAGTTGATTCTGGATTTAATCAAGTTCTAGCTAAAATAGCAAAGAAAAATAAAACTGCAATAGGCATTTGCTTAGATGAAATAGTTTTTTCAAAAGGAAAACAACAATCAGAAATAATAGCGAGGGTAAAACAAAATGTAAAACTCTGCTCTCAAAACAAAGTCCCTATGAAATTCTGTGGAAAAACAAAAAGAGACTCTTATGAACTAAAAGCATTAGGCTCAGTACTAAAAATGCCAACTTGGATGACTAAAAATCTCTAAATAACTCCTGAAGCTAACTCAAGGGAGATTAACTGTCAAGAAACTGCTCGTGACCTTCAGGTTATCTTGTAACCTTCAGGTTATAAACCTTACAACTAAAAAGCTTTTTTAAGGCTAATTTCTTAACAATAAGATGGATATTAAAAAAATTATTGAATCACTTTCTCCCCATGAAAGAAAAATTCTCCCCCACTTAGAAGAAGAAACAATATCAGAAATAGCTAAAAAATCAAACACAGATAAAGTTTCAGTATTAAGAGCATTAGAATATTTACAAAACAAAGGAATAATAAATCTTTCTACATCAAAGAAAAAAATAGTTGAAATAGGATTAAATGGAGCATTATATAAAAAAAGAGGACTTCCAGAAAGAAGGCTTCTAAATATTTTAGGGGAAAAAAGAATTCTCTCATTCCAAGAGGCTCAAAAACTAGCAAATCTAAGTAGTGAAGAATTCAAAGCATCAATTGGAGCACTAAAAAAGAAAGCATTAATTGAAATGAAAAATGGAAAAATTATATTTAATGCAAAAAAAGAAGAAATCTCAAAAAAAAGCTTAGAGGAAATGTTTATTGAAAAGCTTCCATTAGAATATAATTCATTAACTCCAGAACAACAATTTGCACTTAAATCTATTCAAAATAGAAAAGATATTGTATATATTTTAGAAAAAAAGAAAGTAAACATAGAAATAACTCCCTTTGGTAAAAAATTAATAAATACTAAAATAAAAACTTCTGACTTAATTGAAACAATCTCTCCAAAAATATTACAAAATGAAAAACTATGGAAAGGTAAAAAATTTAGAAGGTACGATGTTATTTCTCCTGTTCCAAAAATTAATGGAGGAAAAAGACATTTTGTTAATCAAGCAACAGATTATGCTAGAAGGGTTTGGACAGATATGGGATTCAAAGAAATGTCTGGAGATATGTTAATAAATTCATTTTGGAATTTCGATGCTTTATTCACTGCTCAAGATCATCCAGTAAGAGAAATGCAAGATACATTTTTCATAGATAAAAAAACAGAACTTCCAGAAAAGAAACTTGTAGATTCTATTAAAAAAGCTCATGAAAAAGGAGTAGAAAATAGTAAAGGTTGGAATTATAACTGGGAAGAAGAAGAAGCAAAAAAACTTGTCCTAAGAACACATACCACTTGTATTTCAGCACAAACACTTGCAAAACTAAAAAAACAAGACCTACCAGCTAAATTCTTTGCATTAGGAAAATGCTTTAGAAATGAAACAGTGGATTGGAGCCATGGATTTGAATTTAATCAATCAGAAGGAATTGTTATAGATAAAAATGCAAACTTCAGACACTTATTAGGATACTTAAAACAATTCTTTAAGAAAATGGGCTTTGAAAATATTAGATTCACCCCAGCATATTTCCCTTACACAGAACCAAGTGTGGAAATTCATGCTTGGCATCCAGAAAAGAAAATATGGCTTGAAATAGGAGGAGCAGGAATATTCAGACCAGAAGTAGTTATCCCATTATTAGGAGAAAATATTCCAATATTAGCTTGGGGCCCTGGATTTGATAGAATCCTTATGGATTTCTATAAAATAAAAGACTTAAGAGAATTATATAAAAATGACTTATCACAACTAAGAAAAATGAAATTTTACACAAAATGATAAACAAATTAAATAGGGAAGTTGACGGACAAGAAACCAGAGGTGTCTTACCATGGCAAATGTAAGGTTCAGCAAAAAACTTTTTGAAAAAGAAATAGGAAAGATAGATGATAAAATGCAACATAAAATTGCAATGTTTGGTACACCAGTTGAAAGTGTAAACAATGAAGAAATTGAACTAGAAATATTCCCAAACAGACCAGATTTATTATCCTATCATGGATTCAAAAGAGGATTTCTAGCATTCTTAGGGAAAAAACCAGGATTAAAAGAATATAAATTAAACACACCAGAAAAAAATTTCAAAGTTATTGTAGATCCATCAGTAAAAGATGTTCGTCCTTATACTGCATGTGCAATAATTAAAGGATTACAACTAGATGATGAAAAAATAAAGGAATTAATTGAAATTCAAGAAAAACTTCATACAACAATTGGAAGAAAAAGAAAAAAACTAGCAATTGGAATTTATCCTCTTGAAAAAATACAACTTCCAATAACTTACAAAGCTTTAGAACCAGATAAAATAAAATTCATCCCATTAGAATCAGACAGAGAAATGAATGGATTGCAAATACTTCAAAGACATCCAGCAGGAAAAGATTATGCTCATCTTTTAGCAGGTAAAACAAAGTTCCCTGTTTTCATAGATGCAAATAATAACATATTAAGCATGCCTCCAATAATCAACTCTCAATTAACTGGAAAAGTTTCTGAATCTACAAAAGACATTTTCGTAGAATGTTCTGGATTTGATTTAAATATTTTAAAGAAATGCTTAAACATTTTAATTACAACTTTAGCAGACATGGGAGGAAAAATATATCAAATAGAAGTAAAATACAAGAGAAATGAAATAACTCCTAACTTAACTAGTGAAAAAATGCCATTATCTATTGAAAATGCAAATAAATTACTTGGATTAGACTTAACAGAAAAAGAAACTAAATCCCTATTAGAAAAGATGGGGCATAATTACAAATCCAAAATAGTTGAAATCCCTGCCTGGAGAACAGATATAATGCATGAAGTTGACTTAATAGAAGATATTGCTATTGCTTATGGATATGATAACTTTGTTCCTGAAATTCCAAAAATTTCAACAATAGGACAAGAAGATCCAAAAGAAACAATAAAAAGAAAAATATCTGAGATTCTTTCTGGATTAAACATGTTAGAAATATCAAACTATCATTTATCAAATAAAAAATCCCAATTCACAAAAATGGGATTAAATGAAAAACAAGAAAAAGGCTTTATTGAAGTAGAAGAATCAAAAACAGATTATAATATTTTAAGAAAAGACCTAACACATTATACAATGAAAATACTTGCAGAAAATATAGATTCAGAATATCCTCAAAGAATATATGAAATTGGAAAAACATTTAGTGACAACCCATTAAGTGAACAAGAAAACTTATCAATAGCAATAGCTCCTGGAAATTTTACTGAATTAAAACAAGTAATTGAATATCTTGGAAGAATGCTTGACATAAAAATAAATCTTGAAGAAACAGAAAATTCACCTTCATGGTTTATTCAAGGAAGATCTGCAAAAATAAAAGTACAAGATAAAGACTCTGGGTTTATTGGAGAAATCCATCCAAAAATATTAAGAAATTGGAAGATAAAAATGCCAGTAGTACTTTTAGAAATTAGTTTAGATGAAATACTTTAATTAATCCTAAATAAAATTTAAACGCCTTCCAAAAACTTTTCTATGTTTTTCATATTCTGGATTTCTTCCATTACTCATGCCTTGATCAATAACCATTATAGAACTCTTCATTTTACTTAAAAGATTCTTTTTTACCCCTTCATTTCTAAAAAGATCTTTTGCTTCTTTAACACTTAATTCTAAAAAATATACCAATTCTGTAATTGCAATTTTATATGCTTTGGCAACGTCTCTTCTTCCTATTCTCTTTTTATTTCCTAATGAATTATAATCCTGCCTTACATACTCCATTTCCATTGCAGCTCCTTCAAAATTTCCTCTTTCAATATTTGGACGAATACAATCAAGATACCTTCTTATAAATTTCCCAAGAACATCTCCATACCCTATTAAACTCTGTTTTTTACGAACCATTTTATCTCACAAAAGATTTATCACTCTTAACAACATCTTTATCCCAATTAATCTTAACTTTTTCAACAAGAGATAATAACTCAACACTAATTTCCTTCCAAAGTTTAAAACTATCTCTAATAAACTCTGCTTCTTTTACTTCTAAAAATTTTAAATCCAATATAATCAAATCAATTTCTAATTTAGCTAATTTTTTATATATTTCAGTTAATCTTTTCTTATCTTCTGCTTCAAGAGCTTTTACCAATGAAAAAACAAACATAGGAGCATTTGAAGGATTTAATAAAGTTTCAGTAAACTTCAAATAATTAAGCATTTTATCTGCAACATATCTTCTTATTTCTCTAATTAATAAATCAAATTTTTCTTCCTCTGCCTTTTCTATACTAAATTCCTCATTCATTTCTTCAAAACTAGGCAAATTATATTTTTCTTGAATCTTAACATATCTTTCTTTTAGAACTTCTAAACTTGTTTTTTCCATAAAGAAGAGGGCATTGTAGAACTATTTAAAGTTATTGAAAACATATGTTATAAATATCCTACATTGTTTGCGATTTCAATCAGAGGCAATTTAAGAAATCGCCTGTCAGTATAGAAAAGGAGGTTAACTGTGAAGGAACCTTGATTCCTTACAAAAGCCACAGCTGAGGATTGAACTCAGGACCTCTTCATTACCAATGAAGTGCTCTACCAGCTGAGCTACTGCGGCATAAAAATATAATCAAGAATTAATCTATAAAAATTTACCTATTCAAAAATTTCAAAAACATAAAAATAAGAAACACAATTAAAAAAGCTACTGAAAAAACTCCCATAATTAAAGATAACATAAAAAATAAACTAAGATAAAATTCTGTTGTTGATATTGAATAAAGAATTGTAGAAACTACAAACAAGATTACAAAAAAAGAAAGATTCCCTAAAACAACATTTAATTTTCTTTTATTATAACCAACTTTTCTCGCCCTTAATCCTTTAACAGATTTCTTAGATATCCCTTTTACAGAAGTAACTTTCATAACATTAGTTTTTTTCTTAACTGGCTTTTTACGAGTTGCTTTTTTTGCAACTTTTTTCCTTGTACCCTTTAGGGTATTAGCAACTTTTTTTATCACTTTTTTCTTTACCATTAATATCTTTAAGAATACTCTCTATTTAAATTTTCTTATTTTTCAGGCAACCATTGCATTTCAATAACATTCCCAGTAATTGTAAATGCATTCTCATAAATACCCTCAAACCATCCAAAATACAACCTCTTAAACTCTAAAATATTTTCATCTTTATACAAAGGAAGATTATGATTACTAAGAATTAATAATGCCCCAATAATTAAGAACATAAGAACAAATAAAACAGCCTTCATTTTACGAGACCTTAGATTCGTTTACTCCCCAATTCATATGAAAAGCATTTCCAGTAATTAATTTAAAATTTCCAAAAACATTTCCTAACCAGAAAAAATAAACCTTTGTTGCTTGAAATAATCCAGAAGGACTTTTATAATCAATTTCTCTATCCTTAAGAACAAATGTAAAACTAATATATGCAAAAAGAAGCAAAGTAATTACTACTACTGCCCATATCTGATGCTTTACTTTTCTAAACTCAGCCACCATATATACTCCTCCCACAAGAAGTGAAAGAACTATCAATACTAATGCTATCATAAAAAAGAAAAGTTAAAAAGGTATAAAAACATTTCTAATCAAGCCTAAGGAAGTTGACTGTCAAGAAACCATAGGTGTCTTACAAAGCCCTATAGTACAGTGGTCAAGTATGCGAGGTTCTGAACCTCGTGACCCAGGTTCGAATCCTGGTAGGGCTATTTATTAGAATCAAGGTTCGATACCCTAAAGGGCACGAGAACCTGCATTACAGCAGGTACCCTAAAGGGCACGAGATCCTGGTAGGGCTATAATCCTTAAATTTATAAAACACTATCTCCTAAAAAAAGTAAGCCCCTGTAATATAGTCGGCCAAGTATCCCGCCCTCTCAAAGGTTTCGTAAAAAGATTTAATGAAATTTTACGATTCAAATATTTGCAAAACAAAACATTTTGCAAATAAAAACCAAAGGAATTTAGAAGTAATATTCATAAAAACCCAAGGTTCAAAGAAGGTGATCTTTTCTTGATAAAAGACAAAGATCTAGCATCTCAATGCAAACCTATCTTTTAGAGTAAGGCGGTAACCCGAGTTCGAATCTCGGCGGGGGCGTCATCATACTAAAAAACAATCTGACTATCAACAATAACAACCCTTCCTTTATCTAAAATCAAAGGATTAATATCTAATTCTTTTATCTTATCTTGACTTTCTGCTAACTTACATAATTTAACAAGAACTTTCTTAATAGCATCATTATCACTTAAATCTTCTACTCCTTCAACACCACATACTCTAAAATCAACTTTCTTTTCTTTCTCTACTTTACTCCCACCTTTTCCAAAAGCAATAACATATCCAAACTCAGGAGTTTTCTTTAATCCCAACAAATATTCCTTTCCATTAATCTGTCTCTGAACCAAAACCCCTTCTGCATTTCGTATCCTCATTAATTCTTTAAAAGCCTTCTTAGCTTCACTTAAATCCTTAATCCCTAATCTAATTCCATTAACTTTAGTTTTATGAACAATCTTCTTAGAAGAAACTTTCATCACAACAGGAAAATTTAATTTATCTAACCCCTTCTCTGTTTTAATAAAAATAGTCTCTATAATCTCAAACCCTTTTTTTCTTAAAAAACCTTCAGCATCTCTTTCTGTAAATACTTTCATAATAATTAAAATAAAAAATTATTTATATACTTTAGCTTAAACAACCACCAGCATACTGTCTCCAATATTTCTCAGGAACTTCAATTTCTTTTCTTCCAACTTGAACTTGAACACGATAAAACAAATTATTTGAAATATTTCCCCTCTCCATTCTAAATTTATCTTCAGCCGTTATTATTGCTTCTTCAAGACTGCCTTGATGAGTTAATACAATCCCTTGCCCTTTAAAAGTTCTTGGTAGAGGCTGAACAATGACAAGATAATTAGCATTATTAAAATCCACTTCACTAAGAGCCCCTAAATCAGTCATTTCATTCATAAATTTAGTCTATAATCTTAATTAATAAAGATTATTGTTAAACAAAATGTATTTATATTAATCTTTCGAAATAAATATATGAATGGTGATATAAAAAATTTCTTTACTCCAAAAACAATCGCAGTAATTGGAGCGTCTGACAATCCATTAAAAGTTGGAAATGTCTTAATAAAAAAACTATGCGAATGTAAAAGAAAAGTAATTCCAATCAATCCCAAACATCAAACCATCGAGGGAAAAAAAGCTTACCCAAGTGTTTTAAAATACCATAAAAAAATAGACTTAGCAGTAATAGCAATCCCTTCTAAATTTGTAAACTCCATATTAATTGAATGTGGAAAAAAGAAAATAAAATCAGTAATAATCATAAGTTCAGGATTTAAAGAGATAGGAAATAAAAAATTAGAAGATAAGATAATTCAAACAGCTAAAAAATACAAAATAAGAATTTTAGGTCCTAATTGCTTTGGAGTAGCTAATCCCTATTTAAAACTTGACACAACTTTTTCAAATACATCCCCTCAACCAGGAAATATTGCATTCATAAGTCAAAGTGGAGCTTTATGGAGTTATATTTCAGATTTTAATTTCAAATTCTCTGGATTTGTAAGTTTAGGTAACATGTCTGATTTAACCTTCTCTGATTTTATTAATTATTTTAATAAAGATAAGAAAACAAAAAAGATTATTCTTTACATTGAAAAATTAAAACTTGGAAAAAAGTTTATAGAGATTTGTAGAAAAAGCAAAAAACAAATTATTATTGTTAAAGCAGGTAAAACAAAAAAAGGAAGTGAAGCAGCAATAAGTCATACAGGAAGTTTAGCAACTGATTTTGCAATATACAAAGGAGCATTTAAACAAGCTAAAGTAAAAGTAATAGACTCTCTAGCAGAAGCATTTGAAATGAAAAAAGAGAAAATAAAAATATCTTCTAAAAAAGTAAAAATAATCACAAATGCAGGAGGGGCAGCTGCATTATTAACAGATTATTTAACAGAACAAGGAATAAAAACTCAAGTTAAAGATTTATTAGGAACAGCCTTAGCAAAAGATTATAAAAAAGAAATCAAAAAATCAAAAGGAAAACTAATCATCATATTAACTCCTCAAAAAATGTCAGAGCCAGAAAAAACCGCAGAAATAATTCCAAAAACAGCAACAGCAATTTTCCTTGGAGAAAAATCAATAAAACACGCAGTAAAGTTATTAAAAGCTAAAAACATAAAAACATATACGAGGTGTTGTTAATGGCATTTAAAAAGAAAGCAAAAGAATCAGCAAGAAAATTTAATAATAAGTTTAAAGAATCTCTTAGCACATCAATTGTTGCAGCATTTGGTTTCTTAATTGCTCTTGTATGGAAAGATGTTATAACAGAGTATGTCAATACTCTAACTGCTTATTCTCCAATACAAGGGAAACTTGTAAGTGCTTTAATAATAACTTTAATAGGTGCCCTAGGAATTTTAACAATAACAAGCCTTCTTGCAAAAAAAGAATGAAAAAATCTGAAAAAATAAATAAAATTCTAAAAATACTAAAGAAAAAATATCCTTCTCATAGTAAAACCACTCTTAATAGAATGCGAACTAAACCAAATGCATTTAAAATTTTAATCTCATGCTTACTAAGTTTAAGGGCTCGTGATGAAAATACAGAAAAAGTTTCTAGAGCATTATTCCAAGTAGCCTCAACACCAAAAACAATAGCGTCTATGCCAACTAAAAAGTTAGAAAAAATAATCTTCTCTTCAGGACATTATCATAAAAAAGCTCAAGCATTAAAACATGTTTCTAAAGAATTAATAAAAAGATTCAAAGGTAAAGTCCCAAAAACTAGAGAAGAACTTATTTCAATAAAACACATTGGACCTAAAACAGCAAATATTGTCTTAGCTTTTGCTTATGGAAAAAGTGTAATCCCTGTGGATGTACACGTGCATGTTATAGCAAACAGATTAGGATGGGTTAAAACAAAAACAGCAGAAAAAACAGAACCTGAATTAATGGAAATTATCCCTCAAAAATATTATGCAGATTTAAACGCAATCCTAGTTCAATTTGGAAAAGAGATCTGTATAACCACCTCACCAAAATGCTCTATCTGCCCTATCTCAAAAGATTGCCCTAAAACAGATGTCAAAAGAAGTAGATAACTTTTTAAACCGATTTCTCTAAAATTTAATATGAAAAGAAGTTCAAGACGTTGGAAAAAGAAAAGACAAATGCGTTGGAAGTGGCAACGTAAGAGACTAAGAAAGGAAAAGCGTAAGAGAAAACTAAGAAGAAAATAATCTAATTAATTGTAAATATAATTCTTTATCATCATAATCTTTATAAGTTAATTAGAAGATATCTTATTATGATGGCTAAAAAAAGGGAAGTTGACTGTCAAGAAACCGTAGGTGTCTTACAATGATGACTAAAATATGGACAGAAAGATATCGTCCTTCTAAATTTTCTGAAGTTGTAGGTCAAGATGAAATTATTCAAAGAATAGAATCATTAACAAATTCATTAAATATTCCTCACTTGCTATTTGCAGGTCCAGCTGGAACAGGTAAATCTACTCTAGCATTAATTATTGTAAAAGAACTATTTGGAGATGATTGGAGAGAATCATACTTAGAATTAAATGCTTCAGATGAAAGAGGTATTAATGTTGTTAGAGAAAAAGTAAAGAATTTCGCAAGAACAAAAGCTCTAGGAAAAGTTCCATTTAAAATAATATTCTTAGATGAAGCAGATGCTCTAACTCCAGAAGCTCAACAAGCCTTAAGAAGAACCATGGAGAATTATTCTGCTACATGTAGATTTGTTTTATCTTGTAATTATTCAAGTAAAATTATTGATCCTATTCAATCACGTTGTGCAATCTTTAGATTTAAACTTCTAGAAAAAAAAGATATTGAAAAAGTAATAACCAGTATTGCAGAAGTAGAAAAATTAACAGTAACTCCAGAAGCAATGGAAATTCTTTATGAAGGAAGTGAAGGAGACTGTAGACGTAGTATTAATTTACTTCAATCAACTGCATCAATTTCTCCGTCAATAAATGAAAATTTAATGTCAACAGTCATTTCAAATGCAAAACCTAAAGATATTAAAATTGTTCTAGATTATGCTCTCTCAGGAGATTTTCAAAATGCAAGAGAAAAACTTTTAGATGTTATGCTAAAAGAATCAATTTCTGGACAAGATGTAATAAAAGCTATTCAAAAAGAAATATGGAATCTTCCAGTAGAACCAGAAATCAAAGTTAAACTTACTGAAAAAACAGGTGAATCAGAGTTTAGAATTGTAGAAGGTTCAGATCCATTTATTCAATTACAAGCTCTACTAGCAAGCTTTGTATTGGCTGGTTTAGGAAAGGAGTAAAATGAGTCCCTGGGTTGAAAAATATCGTCCAAAAAATTTCTTAGATATAAAAGGTCAAGAAGAAGCTGTAACTAAAGCTAAAAAATTTATTTCTCAATTTAATATAGGAAAACTTACAAGAGGAATGAAAAAAGCACTAGTATTCCACGGACCTCCAGGCACAGGTAAAACAACCTTAGCCCATGTAACTGCTTTAGAAAACGATTCTGAAATATTTGAATTAAATGCTTCTGATTTAAGAAACAAAGGAAAACTTCACGAAATTTTAAGGCCAGCAATGGAACAACAATCTCTAACAAAAAAAAATAAACTTATTCTAGTAGATGAAGCAGATGGTATTTCATCTGTAGATAGAGGAGGATTATCAGAACTTATCTCCTTAATTGATACAACAACTTACCCCATAATAATTACTGCAAATGATATATGGAGTAGAAAACTAAGTGCATTAAGAAAGAAAACAGAGATAATCCAATTAAAAGAAATTAATTATAATATCATCAAAGATGTTTTATTTGAAATCTTAAGAAAAGAAAAACTATTTCTTAATCCAAACATCATCACAAGTATTGCAATAAGGGCTAAAGGAGACATAAGAGCAGCAATAAACGATTTACAGAGTGTCTCAAGACTAAAAGACCCTTCAATAATAGAATTCCACGAGAGAAATAAAGAAGTTGATATATTCAATGCATTAAAGCTAGTTTTCAAAGGAAAACCAACCAAAGAAACACTACAAATATTTGATTCAGTAAAAATGCCTTTAGATGAAATTATTTTATGGGTAGAAGAAAACATTCCAAATGAATATTCTGGTGTTGAACTTGCAAGAGCTTATGACTTATTAAGCAAAGTAGATGTATTCAAAGGAAGAATCTACAAACAACAATATTGGAGATTCATGGTCTATGAAAATGCATTATTAAGCTTTGGGATCTCTTCAGCAAAACAAGGCATTAAAACAGGTTTCACTAGTTACAAAAAACCCTCAAGAATATTAAAAATATGGTTAAATAATCAAAGAACAGCTAAAAAGAAATCAATTGCTAAAAAATATGCTAAATTAGTCCATGTAGGACATAAAAGAGCAATGAATGAATTCCCAATAATAAAACAAATAATAAAATCTAATCCAGAAATTCAAGTAGAACTTAGATTAGATGCTGACGAAATAGGATATATTAATAAAATAATTTAATTAAAAAATTTCTTATTAAAAAAAGATTATTAACACTGTGCCTGAGTATCTGAACCTTCTGCATATCCAAATCCAGGACTTGGATTAGA
>CAZDZI010000012.1:0-12983 GCA_964509925.1 Candidatus Woesearchaeota archaeon
GTATTTGATTATTAAAACATCCAGGACACCAAGTATTTTTAGAAGTTGTTGCCAAGCCTATTGATTTTTTTTTGAATATCATCTTCTCAACCTCGCTTTAATTTCATTTTCAAGTTCGTCTCTAATAAAAGGCCTTCCATCATATCTTAAAATTAAATTTTTTGCAAAAGTACCAAAGCCTAATTTTTCTTTCATCAAACCATTTAATTGTGATGTTGAATTATTTTCAACAATAATAATATTTTTCCCAATTAATTCTTTCCAGATTTGTTTAGGAAATGGTTCAATGTATAAAATCTGAAGAAATTTAGCGTCAATTCCTCCGTATTCAATTGCATCAAGTATTGCTCCTTTTGGACTTCCCCAAGAAACAACTACATTTTCTGAGTCTAATTTACCAAATACTTTGTATTGGTCAAAAACTTCTGCTTCTTGCTCAATAAATAATGTTTTTTTCTTTCTCTCTTGAATATTTTTAATAACAATCGCAGGATTTTCAGTTGCACTTCCTTCAGCATCTTTTTCATAACTATTATATTTTTTAAGACTAGTCCATTTCTTTGAAATAGTTAAATTTGGTTTTCCTTCTAATGTGTAAAAACTTTCTGCAATATGTTTATCACTTAAAATAATTGAAGGAACTTTATACTTTTGAGAAAAATAAAATGCTTGAGTTGTTAATTCTTCACATTCTTTTGCATCGCCTGGAGCAAGCACAACTCTAGGAAAGTCTCCATGGCCTGCATGTCTTGCAATATTTAAATCTCCTTGAGCATTATAAGTTGCAACACCAGTTCCTGGTCCAGGACGTTGAGCTAAATAAAATACTAATGGAACTCCAGCAATTCCTGTTAAACTTAATGTTTCAGACATTAAATCAAATCCTCCTCCAGAAGTTCCCACCATTGTTTTGGCTCCAGTAATAGCACTTCCAACTCCAGCATTTGCAACAGCAATCTCATTTTCTAATTCTAATACTAAAAAATTCTTATCTATTTGTTTCTCAGCTAATTTCCCCATAACAGGAGTAGCAGGAGTCATAGGGTATGCATAATAAATATCTAAACCCGCATTAATTGCTCCATCTGCAATTCCCATACTACCATTTCTAAAGACTTTTGAGTCACTTCCCAAAACACCTTCAATATTTTCAATACTAAAAATTTGTTTAGCTACTTCATAACCTTTTTTAGATTCACTTAAATTTTCATCATATCTTTTGCCCAAGACTTTTAGTTCCTCATTCAATAATTCAAAGTCTAATCCTAATATTTTGAAAAGCTTTCCAGCAAAATTCATATTACTTTCTTTCCCAGATAACACTACTGTACCTTTTTTAACACGATTTTTATGAATATTTAAAGTATTTTCATCTAATGCAACCAAGATATTCATATCAAAATCATTACTATAAACTGGTTCATTTGAAAAAGTAAGAACATTAAAATTATTCCCTCCTCTAATTAATGATTGATAGTCTCTAGAATAAAAAACATAAAAACCTAATCTAACAAGTGCTCTTGCTAAGGTGTGCGTTAGAATATTCGGGCCTTGACCAGCCTTACCACCAAAAAGTACATTAAATCTCATTTTATAGTATTAATCACACTCAATTTTATATACACTTAACATCTTTTCCCATTATAAACTTTTTTAATAAAAGAGAATAATATTACAATGAGATTCGCACATTTAGCTGATGTACATTTAGGAGGGTGGAAGCAACAGCCATTGCAAGATTTAAATTTCCAATCTTTTCAAAAAGCAATAACTAAATGTATAGATTCAAAATTAGACTTTGTATTAGTGGCAGGAGATTTATTTGATTCAGCATATCCTCCAATTGAAATTTTAAAAGGAGCTTTTGCAGAGTTTAGAAAATTAAAAGAAGCAAAGATTCCTTGTTTTATCATAGCAGGAAGTCATGATTATTCTGTTTCTGGTAAGACTTTTT
This sequence comes from Candidatus Woesearchaeota archaeon, assembly GCA_964509925.1. Classification (GTDB taxonomy): domain Archaea; phylum Nanobdellota; class Nanobdellia; order Pacearchaeales; family GW2011-AR1; genus WJLC01. The sequence continues at coordinate 1,955 of CAZDZI010000012.1, forward strand.
TAGATGTTCTTGAAAAAGCAGGATTTTGTAAAAATGTAACAAATTATGAGGAACTAGAGGAAAAATTCATCCTTAATCCTGTTATTTATCAAAATGTAGCAATTTATGGATATCCTGGGAAAAAATCAGGATTAGAAATAGATGATTTAAGGAAAATTAAATTAAATGATGCACCAGGAATGTTTAAGATTTTTATGCTCCATACAACAATAGACAAAGCAAAGGGAACTCTTCCTATTGATGCTATAGAAGCAGATAATCTTCCTAAAGCAGATTATTATGCATTAGGCCATTTACATATAGATTTTAAATATAAGAATTTTGTTTATCCTGGACCTTTATTTCCAAATAACTTTAAAGAATTAGAAGATTTAAATCACGGAAGTTTTTACATTGTTGATACTACCTCTACTAAATCTCTTGAGAAAATTGAATTAAAAATTAAAAAAGTAGAATCAATAAAAATTAAAATAAACAATGCCTTAACAGGAACAGATGAAATAATATCAGAGATAAATAATAGGGATGTTCTGGATAAAATTGTTTTATTAAGAGTTAAAGGAGAATTAGAAAAAGGAAAAAACTCAGATATTAAGTTTACTCAAATAGAAGAGCATGCAAAGAAAAAAGGAGCTTATTTTCTTCTTAAAAATACTCATGACCTAAAAACAAAAGAAGTAGAGTTAGAAGTTGAAATTAAAGATTCAGAAAATATAGAAGAGGAAACAATAGGTGTTTATTCTGAAAAAAATCCTTCTGATTTTAATTCTCTTATACCAGAACTAATGAACTCATTATCTATTGAAAAACAAGAAGATGAAAAAACAGAGGTTTTCACAAATAGATTATTAGATGGAATAAAAAAGGTGTTGAAATTTTGAGAATAAAAAAAATAACATTAAACAATATAAGAAGTTATGAAGATGCAGAAATAGAATTTCCAAAGGGTTCCACATTATTATCTGGAGATATTGGCTCAGGGAAAACATCTATTCTTTTAGCAATAGAATTTGCTTTATTTGGATTGCAACCAGGACAAAGAGGTTCAGCATTATTAAGAAATGGAAAAGACACAGCAAAAGCTAAAATAGAATTTGAAGTGGATGGAAAGGAGATAATTGTTGAAAGAACTCTAAAAAAAGCTAAGACAGTTTCACAAGATTCTTGTTCCATAATTATTGATGGAGAAAAACGTGAACTTTCAGTAACTGAATTAAAAAATTTAGTTCTCGAACTATTAAATTATCCAAAAGAATTCTCTAAAAAACAAAATCTTCTTTACAAATTTACTGTTTATACTCCTCAAGAAGAAATGAAACAAATTATTCTTCAAGATCCTAAAACAAGAATTAATACTTTAAGGCATGTTTTTGGCATTGATAAATATAAGAAAATCTTAGAAAATACAGCTATAATTATTTCTAAATTAAGAGAAGAAAAAAGAATGAAACAAGGAATGACTGCTAGCTTAGAACAAGATAAAGAAAATTTAATCTCAAAAGAAACAGAGTTGGAAACAAAAAGATATAATTTAATTTCAGTTGAAAAGGAATATGTTCTTAAAAAATCTTTAAGGCAAAACATTGAAGAAGAAAAAAACGAAATTTCTAAGAAAATTGAAGAAAAAAATAAGTTACAATCAGAAGTAGATAAAACAAATATTATGATCTCTACAAAAAAAGAGTCAGTTATTAATAATGCAAGGTCAATAGAGAAGATTAAAGACCAAATTAAAGAATCAGAACATTTAGTGTTCAATGAATCTAAAATTCTAATGCTAGAACAAGAAATTTCAGTTATGAAAAATATGAAAAATGAGTTAAATGAAAAAAATCTTGAGATAACTTCACAAATTACTTCATTAAGTTTAAAAAATCAAGAAAATGAGAACATGAAAGGTAAGATTTCTAATCTTCAAATGTGTCCTACTTGTCTTCAGGATGTAGATCCAGTTCACAAGAGCAATGTAACAAATAAATTAGAGACAGATATTACAGAGAATGTAAAAGGAATAGAAGGTTTAACCTTAGAAAAAAGAAGCTTAAAGACAAAAATAGATAAAATTGAGTTTGATATAACTAAATCTCAAGAAGAAGTCCAAGAATTAAAAATTTTAAAAATTAAATTAGAAGGTATTAATGAAAAAAAGAGTAGAATAGAAGATTTAGAAAAAGTTACATCCTCTTCTCAAAAAGATATAGAACTTCTGCAAGAACATATAAACACATTAAAAGACTCATTATTTGAACTAAGTAAATTTGACAATCTTTTTCAACAAAAGAAAAAAGAATTTGAAGTAGCTTCAGGAGAAGAAAGACTAGCAGAAATTAAAGTAGCAGAATTAAAAAGAGAAATTGATGTTTTTTCAAGACAAATCCAAGAGCTTAGAGAAAGAATAATAAAAACAGAAGAAATCAAAACACAATTACATTATATTTCAGATTTAGAAAATTGGCTTAATAAAAGTTTTATTCCTTTAGTATCTAATGTTGAGAAAAATGTTATGGTTAAACTTAAATCAGAATTCTCTCAATTATTTTCAGAGTGGTTTGCAATGCTTGTTTCAGATGTTTTTAATGTAAGATTAGATGATGAATTTACACCAATAATTGAACAACAGGATTATGAGATAGATTATGCTTATCTTTCAGGTGGAGAAAGAACTGCAATAGCATTAGCATACAGACTTTCATTAAATCAAGTAATAAACTCCTTATTGAGTAAAATAAAAACAAAAGACTTAGTTATTCTTGATGAACCAACAGATGGTTTCTCAGAACAACAATTAGACAAAATGCGTGAGGTTTTAGAACAACTTGATGTGTCCCAACTAATTATTGTGAGTCACGAGCAAAAGATTGAAGGTTTTGTTGAAAATGTGATAAGATTAAAGAAAGAGGCTGGGATTAGCGGGAAGGAATAGTTTCTAGAGCTTTTTTTTATTAACTAAAGAACTATATGCGCAAGATATAATTGGTTCTCCCCAAACTTTTAGGTGTTCTACATATGGATGGCAATATTCATATGCAACTAAATTAGTTCCTTCTCTAATTACACTACTTACTGCTGAAGCAACACCACCCCATGTAGCAACACTTCCTGGAGTAGGATCAATATCAACGCCAAATGCCTTACACCCTGCAGAAACTAAGCCATAAACTCCCCAAAGAGCATTAACATATCTTGAAGTTTTGCTCATTAAAGCAGCTGCTTCTTCACTTGCTATCCTTCTTTGAATAGGGGGAGGCAACATTCCTAATAATGGGCCTGTAGTAACATAAAATGCTTTTTCTAAGAAGCTTAATTTATTGTCCTCACCATTTAAACTAGCAAATTCTTTTAATTCATATGTGTCTTGTTCATTACTCATATTTTTGAAACCCCTAAATCCTATTTAAATATTTGTATCCGAAAACCTTATAAATGCTAAACTATCCTAATTATTATAAATTCTAATAGAAATTAGATTATTTTTAAAATGGATCAAGATTTAAAAAACTCAATTCTTAAAACAGGAACAACAGTACTAGGAATTGTTTGTAAAGATGGGGTTGTAATGGCTGCAGATAGACAAGTTACAGCTGGAAATTTAGTAATGAGCAAGAATACTAAAAAAGTAGTTCAAATAAATGATTATCTTGTTGTTTCTTGGACAGGTGGAGCAGCAGATGCCCAAAGATTAGGAAAACTTCTTTCAGCTGAGCTTAAACTTAAAGAACTAAAATCTCGTTCAAGACCAACAATAAAACAAGCAGCAAATCTTACAGGGAGTATTACTTATCAATCAATAAGACAACCTTCTATGATTCCAAATATTGTTGGAACATTGGTAGCAGGAGTAAATGAGGATGGAACAACAGGACTTTATACTGTTGAACCTGCAGGAGGAGTTTATCCAGTAGATGAATATGATGCTAACTTTGGTTCAGGTATGCCTTATGTTTTAGGTTTATTAGAAAGACAATACAAAAAAGATATGACTATGGAGCAAGGAGTAGAATTAGCTATTGAAGCTTTAAAATCTTCAACTCAAAGAGATACTGGAAGTGGATACGGAATTGATATTTTCACCTTAACAAAAGATGGAATAAAAAAAGTGGTTGAACAAAAAATAGAAGCTGTATTTAAATAAATAATTTATATTTTTTAAAATGGATATACTAAAGACTATAAAAGAGAAACTAAGAACTAATGTAACTGATGCTAGTTTTGAGGGAGCAAACATAGTTATCTATACAAAAAATGAGCTATTCTTTAAAGAAGGAGAAGGAAAAATAAAAGAAATAGTAAATGAAATAAAAAAGAGAATTGAATTAAGAGCAGACCAAAAAATCCTTCCAGATAAAGAAACAGCTGAAAGTCAAATAAGAAAAATAGTTCCTGAAGAAGCAGAAATTACTAATATTATTTTTGATGCACATAGGAGCATTGTACTTATAGAAGCAAAAAAACCTGGTTTAGTTATTGGTAAACAAGGAAGCATAATTGATGAAATAAGAAAGACAACTTTATGGACCCCTCAAATTCAAAGAAGTGCTTCTATTAAGAGTAAAATTACTGAAAGTGTAAGGGAAGTTTTATATGCAAATAATAATTATAGGAGAAAATTCTTAAATCAGATTGGAGAAAAAATTTACAAGGGATGGTCTCCAGATAAAGTTGAAGAATGGATAAGAATCACTGCCTTAGGAGGAGGAAGACAAGTTGGAAGAAGTTGTTTTTTATTGCAAACCCCTAATTCAAAAATTCTTTTAGATTGTGGAATTGATGTTGCTTCTCATGGAAAAGATAAATTTCCCTATTTTAATGTTCCTGAATTTGACATCTCACAATTAGACGCTGTAATAATTAGTCATGCTCACTTAGATCATGTAGGTCTTCTACCTTATTTATATAAAATGGGTTACAAAGGTCCTGTGTACATGACCCCTCCTACAAGAGATATTGCTGCTTTACTTTCACTTGATTTTATTGGAGTAGCTTACAAACAAGCATCTAAGCCATTATTTAGTTCAACTGATATTAAAGAAATGGTAAAACATAGTATTTGTTTAAATTATAATGAAGTTACAGATATCACTCCAGATGTAAGAATTACTTTTTACAATTCAGGGCATTGTCTTGGAAGTTCTATTACTCATTTAAATATTGGAAATGGTTTACATAATTTAGTTTATACTGGAGATCATAAATATGGGAAATCTAGATTATTAGATCCAGCTGTTGCAAATTATCCAAGGGTTGAGACTGTAATTACAGAAGCAACTTATGGTTCTAAATATGATGTTCTCCCTTCAAGAACTGAATCTGAAGAAGAACTTTTAGGACATATAAGAACTACAATAGATAAAGGCGGGAAGGTCCTTATTCCAGAATTAGGGTTAGGAAGAGCTCAAGAAACAATGCTTATTTTAGAAGATGCCATGGTAAGTGGAAAACTTCCAAAAGTTCCAATTTATATTGATGGTATGATTTGGGATATTAATGCAATTCATACTGCTTATCCTGATTTTTTAAGTAATAAAGTAAGGGCAAGTATTTTTCAAGATAAAAATCCTTTTGTTTCAGAAATTTTTTCAAGAGTTTCTTCTCATCAAGAAAGAAGAAAAGTTATTGAAGGCGGCCCTTGTATTGTTTTAGCAACTTCAGGTATGTTAGTTGGAGGAGCATCAGTAGAGTATTTTAAAGAATTTGCATCAAATCCAGAAAATGCAATTGTATTTGTATGTTATCAAGGAGTAGGCTCATTAGGAAGACAAGTTCAAGATGGAATAGAGACAACTAAAATGATTGTGGATGGAAAAGAAGAAATAGTTAAAGTTAATATGGAAGTTCATACAATTAATGGATTAACAGCACATTCAGGAAGAAACGAAATTATGGCATATTTTAATAATATGCGTCCAAAACCAAAGAGGGTTATTATAAATCATGGAGAGGTTTCAAAATGTTTAGATTTAGCTTCTGCAATTTATAAGTCAAATAGAGTAGAAACAAATGTTCCAAGAACCTTGGAAACTTTAAGATTGAGATAATTTAAAAACTAATTTTACTTTAATATTTTATGAAGAAACAAAAGAGGAGTTTGAAAGATATTTTTTATACAATTATAATTGCTTTTGCAATTATTTCTTTTTGGAGGGGTGTGTGGGGCATAATGGATTTATATCTTTTCCCAGAAAATCTTTTAATGAGCTTTTCTATATCTATTTTAATTGGTGCAGTAATATTATATTTTACTAAAAATTTGCTAAGTTCTTTAAAATGAAACAAAAATTAAAATTTTTAATGCAGTCTTCTATCACTCTTGAAGCTAACTCAAGGGAAGTTGACTGTCAAGAAACCGTTAGGTGTCTTACAAAATGAAACATACAGCCAAAATAATAACAATTATTCTTATAATGTTTTTATTAACCCAAGTTATAGGAATGTTTGTAGTAAATCATTATTCTTCTGTTAGAACTCTTGATGGAGTATCAACAAATGTAACAGCACCTGAATTACCTTTTGGATTAGAAACCCCTGAACTAAAGGATGCAGGAGAATTTAACCAAATTATTCTTTCAGTAGTCATAGCTTTTGTAATTGCAATAGCATTATTATTCTTATTAATGAAATTTAATGCAGGAATTATTTTAAAAATATGGTTTTCAGCAGTAATTGTTATTGCCTTGGGAATTTCCTTTAATGCTTTTTTTAACAAATTACCTTATGCATATTTAATAGCACTAGGTTTTGCCCTTCCTTTAGCAATGATTAAGATTTTCAAAAGAAATTTTATAGTTCACAATTTAACAGAATTATTTATCTATCCAGGAATTGCAGCAGTATTTGTTCCTTTACTAAATTTTTATACTATGATTATTTTATTATTAATAATCTCAGTTTATGATATGTGGGCTGTTTGGAAATCAGGAATTATGCAAAAAATGGCAAAATACCAAATAAATAAACTAAAAATATTCTCTGGATTTTTTATTCCTTATATGAATAAAAAAACAAAAGCAATGATAGCTAAAGTTAAAAATAAAAAAGAAATAGTAAAAAAGAAAATTAAGGTAAATGTGGCAATTTTAGGGGGAGGAGATGTAATTTTCCCAATTATCACAGCAGGAGTAATGTTAAAAGTGTTTGGTTTTGTTACTCTGTTTGGAATGAAAATCCCTTTAGCTTCAATATTAGTAATATTAGGGGCTGCATCTGGATTAATATATTTATTTTACTTTGCAGAAAAAAAGAAATTCTACCCTGCAATGCCTTTTATAACCTCTGGGATGTTTTTAGGAATAGCTTTAAGTTGGATTATTTATTCTAAAATCCTAGGAATTCCTGTTAGTTTTGGCTCTCTTTTCTAAATTATGGCTTTTTCTAAAATTTTATTTCTTAAACCATTAATCTTGTGTTTGTTACCTTTACAAAGTAGTATTAAATAGGAAGATTTATAAATAGATGTTACTACCCTCATCCAATAGAAAATGATAGTAAAACAAGAACTTATAAACAAAATAAAAGATTATTTTAATCTTAATATTTATGAAACAAAGGTTTGGTTAGCTTTGCTAGGCAAAGGAGTAGCCTCTGCTGGAGAGATTTCTACTATGTCTGGGGTTCCAAGGTCTAGAACTTATGATGTTCTTGAAAGCTTAGAGAAAAAAGGATTTGCTATTGAAAAGCTTGGGAAACCAGTAAAATATTTAGGTGTAAAACCTCATATGATTCTCGAAAAGCTAAAAAACAATGTAAGAAAAGATGCAGATGAAAGAGTTCAAGAGCTTTTAAAAATTAAATCTACAAACGAATATGATGAACTTGAAACTTTATATAGAGAGGGTGTAAGCCCAATTAAAAGAGAAGATGTTTCAGCTGCATTAAAAGGGAAATCAAATATTTCTAATCATTTAAGAGAAATACTTCAAAATGCTGAAAAAGAAGTAATTATTTGTACTAATGCAAAAGAATTTGTTTCAAAGATTAAATTATTTTCTCAAACATTTAATACTCTTAAAAAATCTAATATAAAAATTAAAATAGCTTTATCTGGAGATTCTAATTTAATTAAACAACTTTCAGAAAAAACCGGAATTAAAATTAAGAAAGTAGATATTGATGCTAAGTTTTTTATTGTAGATAGAAAAGAGATTTTATTCTATTTATCAAATGAACCTAGTAGAGAAGATCTAGCTATTTGGCTTAATTCTGAATTCTTTTCTGAAGCATTTGGTTCATTATTTGAACTAGCTTTAAAATAAAAATGGGTAAATCTAATTCAAAAAAAATTAATGAAGGACTTGAAAGCATAGCTTTCTTTTCAGACGACCTTTTTAAACAGCTTAACAGCTTACCACATAAATCAGGAAGGGAAGGGGTTACAGTAAACGTAGATTTAGATAACGCAGGATATGCAAAACATAATGATTCAAAAGGAACTATTGATGCTTATTTTATATGTGAAGGAAACACGTATAGAGTCTTTATTCAGAGAAAAGGAGAAAGAAAATAAAATGAGTAAATATTCTGACCTAGAACTTGTAGGAATGTTGAATTCTTATGGAGATTTTACAGATAGTCTAAAAGATTTTAGAAACGCATCAAAAGGAAGTGCTACAGAATACAGAGCAGCACTAGAAATACTTGAGATTTATCTTCCTGCATGTAGAGACAGGATTTTTACTGATCTTCAAGTACAATTATCTGGCTTAAAAGATGTAGCTTCTTTAGAAAAGAGATGTAATGAAGCTATTGACAATTTTAAGGGGTTATAAAATGAGAAGACAGCCAAAATTAAGTGGCTTAAATGCCCATTATGGAACTTTTTTAAGACCATCAAAAACTAACCCTTCTTGTGATAAAAAAAAATTTAGACTAGCATTTGATTCTTTATTTAATTCCTCTGATCTTTATTCAGAAGATCCTACAGAACATTTTTGCATTATTGCCCCTGAATTACATAAGTTTCCAAAACATAGAAGACAAATAATGGATGCAAAAAATCCTGCATTAAATGCAGAAGAATATGATGGAGAAAGATATGTTGTAAGCTTAGGAGTTTATGAAAATGGAAAATTCTTTAAAGTGTTTCCTAATGATTTTTATTTATCAAGAAAAAAAGATATCTCTGATGCTTTGGTTATCGAGGACTTTGGACTTGGTTTAGATTCAACCTTAATCCTTGATGGAGAAGTAATTAAGCAAGGTGGAAATTACAAATAATAACTAAATTATTTTTAATGAATCAATATACATTTCTTTTAGTCTTTTTTTATTATTATTTTTCCATGAAACAATAAATTCTTTTAGAGAAAACTTAATTTTATCTTTTGAATGAATTCTATTTTTTTTCACAAAAGTCTTTTTATGCTTTTTCTTAAACATTAAAACACTTGCCTTATCTTTAATTCTAGGGCCTTCAACAATAATTTCTCCTTTACTCTTAGTTACAAGAAAAAATCTTGCAGATTGTTTTCCATTATAATTAAATCCTTTATTTTTAATATTAAAGAATCTTTCAGCTTGCTGAATAAGGTGTTTATGAAATTTCAATAATTTACTTCCAGCAACATCTCCTTGTTGTTTGTTTGTTTTAATTTCTAATAGAACAAATTCTTGTTTATTCTTTTTTGCAGATTTTTTAATCTTGTCTAAATCAGTCTTTTTTACTTCAAATGCTTTAACATTAGGATTTTTTAAGAATTTTCTAGAAGAGTCTTTAAATCTTTCAAAAGTTTCATCAGACAATGCTGCTAAAGCATTTCTCTGTTTAAATGTTGGGTCAATTAAAATTATTGGAGAGAGTAATTTAGCTTCGTTTAAATCCAATAAAACAGTTGATTTTTTCTTAAAGTGTTTTTCAATATCAATAATTTCTTTTTTCTCATTTAGTTTAACCATAGCTTTTAGGAATTTTTCAAAACTCCCATAGTGATAAACTAGTAATTCAAGAGCATAACCACTAAAACCATGAATATAAGATTCAGCACCATAACAATTGTTTGCATAGCAAAATGCTTTAGCAACTCTTATTTCGTCTAAGGTTTTAGAAGATTTGATTCTATTTTTAATATACTTAACATGACTAGCAGACAAATCTGTAATATTCTCTGCTTGTTTTGGATTAGACACTTTAACAACTGGGATGAGTTCAATAAAAAAATCAGGAGAAACTTTAATATTAAAATAATCTCTACTTCCATGTATTACCGAGAGGTTTTTTATACCCTTTAAGATTTTTGCAGTTAATTTTGATAAATCTTCTTTATACTTTTTATCAAACCTAAGAAATACATCAACATCATATTTATCTTTCTTAATCACTGTTTTTTTTGCAAAACTTCCTCCAATAAATATTTCTACTTTAATTTTGTGTTTTTTTATCCTAGCCTTTAATTCTAATAAAACCTCTTTTAGAGAGTTATCTATTATTTTCAAGTCTTCTTTAGGAGGTTCTATCTTTTGCAAAACCTCAGTTAAAATAGAATTAATTTTTTTCATTTGGGTCTTTTATTTCTTTTAAGTCCTTAGCACTTTGATTCATTGTTGTTGCCAAATCAATAATATATTTTCCTTCTTCAAGTTTATAGATTAAAGGCCTATCTTTTCTAAACAAATTAACTAGATCAATCTCAAACTTTCCGCTTCCAAGAGCTCTTACTGATTCAATGTCTAAGATAACTGGAGCACTAGTGTCTGTAATTCCTGCCATTTCTCTAATATCTTTTTCTATTGTCTTTTTTTCTTCTTCAGGAATTTCAATAGGTTTTTGTTTTATCTTTTCTATTTGGTCATCTCTGATATAAAAGAAAAAGTGACTTTTACAATTATTACAACCTTCTAATAATTCCTTACTTCCAGCAGGATAAATCTTTCCACAGTGAACACATTGATGTGACATGCTATCTTAAATTAATCTAAACTTATAAAATTATCTGTATTATTGTATTATCTACTCAACAACAATTCAATCTTTTTAGGATTTTTCTTTATGCGAAGTAACTGCGTTGACGAGCATCAGTCCTCTGTCTTCTTGCGAAGT
>CAZDZI010000013.1:0-12695 GCA_964509925.1 Candidatus Woesearchaeota archaeon
ATGATTGGTATTGGTACTGGTTTATACTTTGGTAGACCAGACGTAGGAGTTCTTGGAGGATTAGGAATAGGTTTTATTTTAAAAGCAATTTCACTATTTAAAAAGATATGAAAACAAAAGCAGTAATATTTATAATAGTAGTTTTTTTAGTTCTAACTATACTAGGAGGATATTATAAAATGCAAGATTCAATGAGAGTAAAATTAGAAACAACACACGGAGACATAATTATCAATTTATACAAAGATATGCCAATAACAGCTGGCAATTTCAAAAAACTAATAGAAGAAGGTTTTTATGATGGAGTTATATTTCATAGAATTATTGACGGATTCATGATTCAAGGAGGAGACCCTCAAGGAACAGGCATGGGAGGTCCAGGATACACTATTGAAGACGAATTTACTTCTCCACCACACCCAAATAATATAGGAACAATTTCAATGGCAAACTCAGGACCTAATTCTGGAGGAAGTCAATTTTTCATAAATATAGCAGACAATAATTTTCTTGACTCAAAACATCCAGTATTTGGAAAAGTTATTGAAGGTATAGAAATTATAGACAAAATTGCAAAAGTTGAAACAGATGCAAATGATAAACCTTTAGAAGAAGTCAAAATAATTAAAGCTTCTATAATCTAAAACTTTAAATACGTAATTATTTATTTATAAAAATGGAAAAAGAGCAAATAAGAAATTTGCTATGCTTCCGAATAACAAAAAAATGGAAAAAGACATAGGCAAAATAAACAAAGGAGAATATCAAGGAACAGTAACTGAAATTGTTGTAGGAATAAGAGAATACAATGGAAGAGTGGGTATTGACATAAGAGAATTTATTACAAGTGAAAAATATACCGGCCCTACAAAAAAAGGGTTAAGAATTCCAGCAGAACATTTTCAGGAATTTAAGAAGATGATTGACTCCATAGCTGATGAAGATTTGAAACAAGCTGAAACAGTTAAAGAACCTGTTGCAGAGCCAGAAGAACCAGCTTCTAAAGCAGATAGTAATCAAGAATCACTACCAGATTACTAGAAACTAGTTTCTTCAAAACATTTAAAAGAAAGTTTGTTTTATTTTTAATAACATGAAAAAAAAGAGTTTGATATCCCTTGGAGTAATTTTAATAGTAATTTTAATTGTAGTTGGGATAAAAGTAGTTCTTCCTCTTTATCACCCAATTACTTCTGACGAGGTAGCTAAATGTATTGGAACAAAAGCAACCCTATATACTCAACTTGGATGTCATGCTTGCGAAACTCAAGAAAAAATATTTGGAGATAGTTATGAATTTGTATCTGTAGTAGATTGTTTTTTTGAAAGAGAAAAATGTATAGCAAAAAATATTCAAGCAACTCCCACGTGGATAATTAATAAAGAAACATACAAAGGAACACGTTCAATTGAACAATTAAAAGAATTAACTGGATGTTAATACAAATAAAAGATGGCACTTTTTAATGGATTTGATTTTGTAAGAATAACTTTCTTAGCACTAGCAGATTCTGTGAACCCTTGTGCTATTGCAGTTTTAACCATGGTTCTTATAACAATTTTATTACATAATCCAGAAAAAAGAAAAAAAGTTCTTTATTCAGGGCTAGCTTTCATTGGAGCAGTATATTTAGGATATTTATTTTACGGAGCAATCCTCTTACAATTTTTTAATACCTTTGCAGAACTATTAAGAGAAAATTCAAGTTATCTTTTCAATGGACTAGCAATATTAGCAATGATTATTGGAGCATTAAACATTAAAGATTATTTTAGCTATCAGCCAGGAGGTTTAACTACTGAAATGCCAATGTGGATGCGTCCTTATGCTAAATTAACAATAAATAAAATTACCTCACCAATTGGAGCATTCTTTATAGGATTTTTAGTAACTCTCTTCTTACTTCCATGTACAATTGGACCTTATATTATTGCTTCTGGATTACTTGCAGAATTAGGTTTTATTTCAGCACTTCCTTGGTTACTTTATTATAATTTATTATTTGTATTACCAATGGCAATAATAGTGGGATTAGTTTATTATGGATTTTCAAAAGTTGAAGAAATCTCTGGATGGAAAGAAAGACATATAAGAAAACTTCATTTAATTGCAGGAACATTATTATTCATAGTAGGTATATTGCTTCTTTTAGGACTGTTGTAATCTTAGTCACTAGCAAATAATATTTCAATGGAACAAGCATGTATACCAAAATACGTAGACAAACTTTTTGATTTTATAGACCAACAATTCTTAGAAAGAATAGTAAAATACATAGATAAAAATCCTAAAATGTCAGAGAAACTAGATAATTATAGAAGAAATGATATAAGAGATATTGCAATTCGTAGATCTTCTGAAACAGATTCAAGAATTATAATAGAATAATTATTTAGGTTGTTGTAAACTTATTTTCTCTAAATAACCAGCAATTCTAACTCTTTGTTCTGGAGACCAGATAGTAAATTTTGCTGGTGGTTCATTCCAATATATATCTATAAATCTTTCTGGACTTAAATCTAAATGTTGAACTTGTACACCAGCATCTTCTAATCTTTTTAATTTCCTTTCTGCCCCATCTTTTTTACTATATTCTGATTTATATACGAGTTTTTTAAATCTTTTATGAGCTAATAAATTGCATACACAATCATTACATGGAAATATTGTAGTATATAATGCAAAAGAAATTTGTGCTAGCTTTGTTATGTGTGCTAAAGCATTTACTTCTGAATGAACTCCTATACAATTTCCAGTTCCATGGGCTTCCCCATATTGTTGATTTGTAACTTTTTCTTTTTTACAATAACCTACATTTAAACAAGAGGGTTCTCTAGGAGGAGCACCATTATACCCATTTCCTATTTCATTTCTATCTTCAATATCAACTAGAACACTCCCTGCATGAACATTAAAACAAGAAGAACGTCTAGCATTAGCAATAGCCTTAACCATAAATGTTTCATCAAATGAAGGTCTTTCACCAAGTCTCCCTTCTTTTAACTCTTTTATCATATAATTTAGATAATAATCTTATTTTTAAATAATATTATGATTAAATATACTAAATGAGGTATAATCTTTCTAAACAAGAACAAGAAAATTGGTGTGTTCCAGCATGTCTTCAAGCAGTATTAAGAAGATATGATATTCATGAAGAACAAAAAGATATTGCAAATGCTCTTGGAACAAATAAGAATGGAACAAGAGTTGAGAAAATTAAGGGGTTTTTATGGACAAGAGGATTTAATTTTGAAGATTATAATTATAATCAAGTTCCTTTTAAAGAACCAGGATTATTATTAGAAGATGCGTATATGAGAGGACAGGATATGGTTGTTGATGTTGAATTACAAAATAAATTAAAACATTTTTTATTAGTGGAAGCATTAACAAGAGATAATATTGCAATGTTAGACCCTAATAATGTTTCTCGAGTTGTTAGAAATCTTGACAAATTATATGGAAAAATGTTCCAAAGAAAAATGGGTGGTTTTGGGATTATTAAAAAATTAGATTAAAAGTTTTTCCAAACCCAATATATTTGAAACATTAAATTCAGCTCTAGAATCTTTTTTATCAACTAAGCAAGTATGAATTCCTAATCTTTTAGGAGCTTCAATATCTTGTTTAATATTATCTCCAACATAAAGAACTTGTGAAGCAGGAACATCCCTTTCTCTTAACCATATTTCATAAGCTTCACCAGTTGATTTTGAACCAACATTCGCAAGAAAATATCCAAATAAACCAAAGCCTATACCGATTTTATCTAATTTATCTCTAGCAATTCCTGGTCTTGAACCAGTAACTAAATCTAACCCATATCTTTTATCTAATCTTTCTAACATAGAAACTAATTCAGGATTAGGATGAATTAAATCTAAAATATTTGCAGTTTCAAGTGCTTCTTGCACAATATCTGATTGAATTTCAACATCATGCATTTCACTAAGATATTTGATTGTTCTAGAACCAGAATGACTCCAAGCATAATTTCCATCATAATTTTCTTCAAATAATTCTTTTGCTCTTTCAAATTCAATACCTAACTCATCAGATAATCTTTGATAAATTTTACCACGAATTCTTACTTGAATTTCAGGAGTAGAAGGATACAAAGTATTATCTAAATCTAATCCAATAAGAGAAATATTATTTTTTAGGTGTTCTGACGTCTCCACTTAAAATTCCTCCACTTGGAAATAATCTATAAAGAAGTTTATGACCTGGTGATGTTAAAACATGAACCTTATCTTTTCCACCATTGTCTGGTCTATCTAAAATAACTTTAACTTCACTATATGGTTTTGGAGCTGCATAATAAGGAAAACCTTCTTGTGGACCATCTATTACTAATAACTTCTGAGTTAATCCTTTTTCACGATGCGAATGAATTCTATGAGAACCATCACAAATTATAGGAAGTGTTTGTAATCCCCTAGTATATTCATCATAAGCTAATTCTCTTACATCTGGATTTAATCTATGTCCCTCAAAAACCATTTGATTTTTAAGAGGAAGAGATAATAAATTAGAATAATCTAATCCAAAACCATCAAAATTAACTTTTATCATTTCTACAACAGGAGGAATTAAAGTCCATTCTGTTTCAACTCCTTCATCATCAACTGCAATATAGTCAACTCCTCCAGATAAATTAGCCATATCAATCCCTTGTTGACTAAATAAGTCATTCATAGCTTCTACTCTCTCTAAATAACCATTTCTATATACAGAGGGTTGAGGAGTAAATACTCTCTCAGTTATTTCTTGAGGAGTAAAATCTTTTATAGCAATATCTGCATCTGCATAAATTTCAACTTCTTGAAATCCTTTTAATCTAACTTTTCTAAGTCTACTGTCTAATTCATCTTCACCAAACTTTTCCCTAATTTGAATTTCTTTTAAAACCATTTTTATTGTGGAGCATATTTATCTAATAAGTAGAATATTCTATCACCAATATCATGAACTCTTTGTCTTTCAACATCAAGTTCAGTATCTGAGCCCTTAAAATATTTAGCAGTTTGTTTTATAATATCTCCTTCAACTTTTTCCCTATAATATTTTAATCCTTCTATTGTTTCTTCTCTAGTAAGTGTTCTATCTTCTAAAGTAGCCCAATCCCCATTAGCAACTCTTTTATTAAATGATTCTAAATTTTGTAAATATTTTGGAACAGAATTTCCATTAACATGGAAAGAATCTACATGATCCACCATTCTCATAGGCATCCTTTCTATTCCTAAGCCTTTTTCTATCTTATCTCTCATATCACAACCTGTAACATAAAGTGCTAACATATTCCCAAATGAAGCATCTGCCACATTTCTACTTCTAAAAAAATATTGCATATCAAAACTAGGATTTCCATCATCATCAGTAACCATCATAGGATGAATTCTTTGAAGACAAGGAGTATGTTCTGCAACAGTATCTCTTCTTGGGTCCCAAGTAATTGCTTGAGCCTTTCTTGTTGAAAAGTCTTCTATTAATTTCTTAACTATATTATCATCTAATTGATTAATTGAACAATTACTCATACCTTTAGGAAGATGTGCTCCCCATTCAGTAAGAGAAGCATGATAATTATATTCCCACTTCATATCTTTTGGATCATCAAAATCTCTTATCCATAAATGAGCAGGTTTTGCACCCATCATTTCCATTAAATAATCTAATAAAGCATCATCAGTAGCAGTACTTCCTCCAGCTCTATGTGTAAAAGGATCTGCATCAGGATTTCTTACCTCCATAATCATTGTAGTATCCAGATTTGGTTGTCCTTTTTCATCAGGGTCTTGTCTTGTATGATAAATCCCTTTTTCATTAACTGCTAAATATGCTTTTTCCCATGTTTCAGGAATACTCTCGCCAGCAACATGTATTACAGGAATAAATACTCCTTTTTTACTCATTATAAAAAAATACAAAATTACTTTATAAAGATAATTGCAAAGAAAAATATATTTTATTCACCAGTACTTCCAAAACCACCATCGCCTCTTTCAGTTTCAGACAATTCATCAACTTCTTTAAACTCAATATTAGGATAAGGAATAATTATTATCTGCCCAATTCTATCCCCAACCTCATAAACTTCTTCACCCATTTTCTTAAATCTTAACATTAATTCTCCCCTATAACCAGAATCTAATACTCCAACATGATTTGCTAAAACTAAATCCTTATTTGATAAACTACTTCTAGGAAAAACCAAACAAACAAATCCTTTAGGAATTTCCACAGCTAATCCAGTTCCATATTCAATAAATTTATCTTTTCTTTGCTTTGAAACAGCATAAACATCCATACCAGCATCTCCTACTTTACTATACTTAGGAATTTTAGCATCAGGATGCAATCTTTTTATTTTTATTTCCATTTTAATATGAAGGCATTAAATCACTATGACCAAATTGAATTATTAAATCAATTTTCTTTTCTAACTCTTTATTCAACACAGGAGTATCACAAGCACCATAACAAGTATCTAACCAGATAATAAACTCAGCATTAGTTTTACTCTCAAGATAATCAACAACAGCAGTAGCAGATTGTTTTAATCCATCTGGAAATTGAAGTAAAACTAACTTAGGTTTATCTTTCTTAATAGTCTCAATTACTTTATCTAATTCTAAATCATATATTTCATTTAATTGTTTAAGTGTTTTCATAAAAATGTGATAGTAAATCGCTTTAAAAAATTAACTTAATAAGATAATAAGCAACACCAGTAGATAATGCTCCTAAAATAACTCCCTTAACAATCTCTCTTTTAGGTTTTTCTAAAAACACTAAGGACCCCAACAATAAAACATAAGCAATTCCAGAAAAAATTCCAAAGCTTAAATCCTGATAATATAAATTAGTAAATACTACTGCAATTAATCCCAAACCAGCATAAATACTTGTTCTTAAAAAAGGAGCAATTATAATAAAAATCAAACCAGCAACTGCAAACTGAGCAAAGTATTCTGGTTTATTTAAAATATAAACTCTAACTAATATCAAAATAAAAAATGGAAGTCCCCCTAAAGCAATTAAATCTCTTGCCGTATCTTTAATATAATCTTTCATCACTTTTTTCATAATAATCAATATTAATCATATTTTTATAATTATCCTTAAATTGTAGTAATTTAATTATAGTAAGAAAGTTTTAAAAATTATAAATCCTCAAGATAATTGTCTAACTTCGGTTAGATATGCTTAACTTCGGTTAAGTATGAGGGTTAGGATTTCGGTTTTAACCCTTACTTTTTTTTAATATTCTTCTTTGATTTAATAAGTAAAAATATAACTAAGACTACAAAAAATAATAGTGTTGCAAGATAACTAAGAAAATGACTCTCTGGATTTGGAAAAAAGAACAAAATAACAACTCCTAACAAAATCACTAAAGGAATTAATGTATTAGTCTTCATTATAATGAATAGATTTTAGGATTTATAAATTCATTTAGAAACGTTTTTAATCTATTTTCTACATTCATTTTCATGGAAACACGACAACCTATTGTAACAATTTGCGGGCATGTTGATCATGGAAAAACATCTATCCTTGACTGTCTTAGAAGCTCATGTATTCAAGAAGCAGAAGCAGGAGGAATCACACAAAAAATATCTTTTACAAAATATCCAATGGAGCAATTAAAATCAGCTTGTCCATTAATAGAAAAATCAGGAATTAAACTAAATATCCCAG
Source organism: Candidatus Woesearchaeota archaeon (assembly GCA_964509925.1). Lineage (GTDB taxonomy): Archaea > Nanobdellota > Nanobdellia > Pacearchaeales > GW2011-AR1 > WJLC01. The sequence continues at coordinate 7,712 of CAZDZI010000013.1, forward strand.
GATTCTTACTTATTGACACTCCAGGACATGCAGCTTTCACTAATCTAAGAAAAAGAGGAGGAGCATTAGCAGATTTAGCAGTTCTTGTTATTGATATTAATGAAGGAATCAAACCTCAAACAGCAGAAGTTATTCAAATCCTTAAGATGAATAAAACTCCTTTTATAATTGCATTAAACAAAATAGATAATATCTCTGGGTGGATGACTCCCAACAAAGCCTCAGATAAGAATATTGGATTAAAAGAAAGTATTGAATCTCAACAACAACAAGTATTGCAAGTATTTCAAGAAAGATACATGACATTAATTGGAAGCTTACATAGTCATGGTTTTGAAGCAGATTTATTCTATAATATTGATGATTTCACAAAAAAAATAGCATTAGTTCCTACTTCAGCCAAAACACATCAAGGAATACAAGAATTAATCATGATGCTTTGTGGAGTTAGTCAAAAATATCTAGCAAATAAATTAGAATTAGGAAAAGACGCAAAAGGAGTTATGCTTGAAGTTAAAACAGATAAATCAATGAATTATAATGAAGCAATTCTTTATAATGGAAAACTTTCAAAAAAAGATACAATTGCTGTTGCAAATCTAAATGGAGAACCAATAATCACTAAAATAAGAATATTAGAAGAAATAGAAGCACTATGTGCAAGATTTAAACCCCAAGAAAAAGTACAAGCTTCAACAGGATTAAGAATGCAATTAATTGAAAAAGCAAATATTCTTCCTGGAATGCCTTTTGAAATATTTAATAATAACTTAGAAGAAATAAAAGAAAAATTCAAAAAAGAAATCTCAGAGAATATTAAAACTCAAAAACAAGGAATAATTGCTAAAGCTGATTCTCTAGGAAGTTTAGAAGCCCTATTAGTTTTATTAAAACAAAGCAACATCCCAGTTGTAAAAGCAGGGATTGGTAAAATAAATAAAACAGATTTAATTTCAGCTAAAGCAAACCTGGATATTGATGAACTTAATGCTATAATTATTGGATTTAATACAAAAGTAGATGATGAAGTAGAAGATATTGGAAAAGTAAAAATTCTAACAGATGATGTTATATATAAATTAATAGAAAACTTAGAAGAATTTAGACAAGAAAAAGCAAGAGAAATAGAAAAAAGAAGATTAATGGAACTTACCACATTGTGTAAACTAGAAATATTGCATCAACACGTATTTAGAAATACAAAACCAGCAATATTTGGAATAAAAATCAATGCAGGAAAAGCAACTGCCAACCAACAATTAATTGATGAACAAGGAGACAAAGTTGGAAGATTAAAAAATATTCAAGCAGACAAAGAATCTGTTCAAGAAGCAAAAGAAGACATGGAAGTTGCAGTATCTATTCCTGGACAAAACTATGAACGTCAATTAAAACAAAAGAAATTCCTTTATTCTGAAATTTCAGAATCACAATTTAGAAAATTCAAAAAAAACAAAGACTTATTATCCCCTAATGAAATACAGCTTCTTCAAGAAATTGCAGAGATAAAAAGAAAAGAAAAACCCGAATGGGGAATGTAAAACTTTAAAAAGTAAAATTTCAATAAATAACTATGCCTTTTAAGATTAATATATCAACAAAAGATGGAAAGACCTTTAAACTAGAAACAGAAGCGCCAGCTTTAAACCAACACAAGCTAGGAGATACTGTAAAAGGTGAAGAGATTTCTCCAGACTTAGCAGGATATGAATTAGAAATAAAAGGAACAAGTGACTTTGCTGGTTTTACATCTATGGCTGGAGTAGAAGGCATAGGATTAAAAAAAGTTCTTTTAGGTTATGGAAAAGCTATGCATAGACGTCCTAAAGGGGATAAGAAAAAACCAAGATCATTATCAAAGGGATTAAGATTAAGAAAAACAGTAAGAGGAGAAACAATCTCTGATGCTATTATTCAAATTAATACTAAAGTTATAAAAGAAGGAACTAAAAAACTTACAGAAATTTTCGCAGACCAAAATAAAACAGAGGTTCCAGCTGAAGAAGTTAAACCTACTGAAGCACCAACTGAAGAACCTAAAAAAGAAGAGCAAGCACCTAGTGAAGCTAAACCAGAACAAGAACCTAAAGCTGAAGAAGCTAAAGTTGCTGAAGACTCAGAACCTAAAACTGAAGTAAAAGACTCTAATCCTGAATTAGAGCCTAAAGAATCAGAAGATTCAAAACAAGAAAAAGCTAACCCAGACAAAGAACCTAAAGCTTAATTCTTAAAAAATATTTTTAACTTCAAAAAAGAGATAATACCCTACAAGGATTATCCATATATCTTTCATATCTTCCACAACTTGGATTTGAATAACTAATATCTACACCTTTTCTTTCAAGAGTGTCTACACTTGCACTACCTGCACTCTTTGAATTACTATCAACATATTCTTGAGCTGTTCTACCATCTAATAATTCTATTTGTGTAGCAACATGATTATCTAAATTAGAATTAATTCCACTAGTACTTCCTGAACTAACTCCTCCAGTAGTGATTTTAAGATTACTAATACACATAGCATAATAATAATCACTTCCTCTATTTGATTCTACTTTAATCTGCATTTTATCTCCTTCACTCCAACCAGAAGTATCAGCAGACTTTGTTCTCTTTATATTTCCTACCTCATCAAATTTCCCAACATAATCCCCATTTCTATAAATCTTAAGTGTTGCATATTGATTCTTAGCTGTTTGAACATCTGCTGTAACTCTTACAGCCCCATTAACATTAATTCTAAACTCATATAAAACATCTTTATGACAAGCATTCCTTATTGTTGATTCTGCCTTAAGAGAAATACTATCCCCAGCATAATAACTTGGAGAATAAGAAACATAATCTTGAATATTTTTCCCATCAGCTAATAAAAATTGAGAAGCATTATGATATGGTTGACTTACATCAATCCCATTACTTGTTCCTGAAACATAATCTTGTAAACTTCTTCCATCACTAAGTCTTATTTGAGAAGCATCATGATATGCTTGAGTAGTATCTACTGCAGCATAAACAAGTACAGAACCAACTAAAATTAATCCTAATAAAACAAGTAACACCTTCTTTCTCATAATTAAAACATAAAATGAATATATTTAAACATTTCCTAATGCGAAGTAACCACGTTGACGAGCATCAGTCCTCTGTCTTTATGCAAATCACTGTGTGGATTTGTATCCTAGAATTATTATTACAATAATACTTTATGCAAAGTAACTGCGTTGACGAGTATTTAGAATGATTATTATTTTAATCAACACCTTTAAAAAACTAAGTCAATACAATATCTTATGATTAAAGAATTACCAGAATTAAACGTGGGTGTTGTAGGACATATTGATCATGGAAAAACTACATTACTTAGCAGACTATCAGGTAAATTTGCAGATACTCATTCAGAAGAATTAAAGAGAGGTATTACAATTAAATTAGGCTATGCTGAAGCCACTATTTACAAAGATAAAGATAACTATAATATTGAGAAAAAAGGTGAAGCAATAAGATATATTAGTTTTATTGATGCTCCTGGACATGAAATGCTCATGGCCACAATGCTTTCTGGTGCAGCAACAATGGATGCAGCTATTCTTGTAATTGCTGCAAACGAAGGAATAAAACCCCAAACAATGGAACACTTTTCAGCATTACAAGCTAAAAACATAAAAAATATAATTATTGTTCAAAATAAAATAGACTTAGTGGATAAAAAACAAGCATTAGAAAATTACAAAATAATCAAAGACTTTGTCAAAGGAACTATGGCAGAAAATTCTCCAATTATCCCAATATCTGCTCAACAAGGAATTAATATAAACAAAATATTAGAAGAACTTGTAAAAATAAAAATACCAGAAAGAGACTTAGACTCTGCCCCAATATTTCTTGTAGCAAGAAGTTTTGATATTAATAGGCCAGGAACTAAAATCCTTAATCTTAATGGAGGAGTATTAGGAGGAATTTTAAAAAAAGGAACATTAAAAATAGGAGACGAAATAGAAATAAAACCAGGATTAACAACTAAAAAACACAATGAACATACTTATCAAACACTAACAACAAAAATACTTTCATTACATAAAGGTTCAGATAAAGTAGATAAAATAATTCCAGGAACAAGTATTTCAATTGAAACAGAACTAGACCCAACATTAACAAAAACAGATACATTAATTGGATGTTTAGTATCAAAAAAAGGCTCTCTTCCAAATATAACTTATAATATTAAAATTAAAGAAAAATTATTTGAAGAAGTTGCAGGAACCTTAGAACATGAAAAAGTTCAAGCATTAAAAACAGGAGAAACATTAATGTTAAGTGTTAATACAACAACCACAGTAGGAAAAGTTGAAAAGATTAAAAATAATGAAATTGAATTATCTTTGAAAATACCAGTAATTGCATTAAAAGGAAACAATGTCGGAATTGCTAGAAATATTAATTCTCATTGGAGACTTATTGGTTATGGCGAAATCATTGAATAATCAGTAATTATAATATTAATAGGAGTTCTTTAATGATTGAGAAGAGATAATTATTCAATTATTTCTAGATATTTATGTCCTAACAAAATTATTGAAAGATATAAAACAAAAGATTTATTCTTCAAAAGTTAGTTCTCCTCTTTTTTGAGAACTTTTCTATATTCACATGCTCCAGAAACAACATTTGTTAATGTACCCCCAATCGCCGCTAATCCAACATAGGGAATTAAATCAGGTCTTTCAGCAATGTCTAAAGCAAGCGAACCCACAAGCATAGTAATCATTGAAGAAGCAACCATCCCCACAACAGCCATACCAGCAGCAGCATTTTCTCCACGCACAGAAGGATATACTACTGGCCATTCAGAAACTTTTAAAGCACTGGGCAGAACATAAGTTGAAGCTATACCTTTCAGAAATTTTCCAACACCTGTTCCAAGAGTTTTTAACATCTTAATTATTCCCATACCTCGATAAATTAAGATATTTATAAATCT
>CAZDZI010000014.1:0-1392 GCA_964509925.1 Candidatus Woesearchaeota archaeon
TTCTCTAATTACATAACCTTATAAACCTTAATTTGACTCTATTAGTATTATACACTGTTAAAGTCTTGGAGTTTTGCTCTTAAAGGCTTGCTTCAAGAAAGATTTCTTGATCGAAAAAATAATAGAATAATAAATTGAAAATGAAAACATTCGAAGAACTTGGATTAAGTCAGGGATTTGTATCTGTGCTTCAGAAAGCTAAGATTACAGTTCCGTCAGAAATACAGGAAAAAACAATTCCTTTAGTGCTAGCTGGAAGAGATGTTATTGGAGGTTCTGCAACAGGTTCTGGAAAGACTCTTGCATTTGCTTCAAGTATTGTTGAAAATCTAGAGAAAAATGGTAGAGTTCAAGCATTGGTTTTAACTCCAGTAAGAGAACTAGCAGAACAAGTAGCTACTTCTATTAGGAAATTTTCTAAGCATAAGGAATTAAATATTCTACCTGTTTATGGTGGGACTCAAATGGATAGTCAAATTAGGCTTTTACAAAACACAGATGTTGTTGTTGGAACTCCTGGAAGAATTTTAGATCATCTTGGAAGAGGAACATTAAATCTAGGTAAAGTAAAGTTTCTTGTTTTAGATGAAGTAGATAGAATGTTTGATATGGGATTTCAAAAAGATGTTGAAAAGATATTAGAATATTGTCCAACTAAAAGACAAACAATGCTTTTTTCAGCTACTATATCTTCAGCAATAGATCATTTAGCTAAGAAATATACTAAGAAACCAGTAGAGGTTGCTGTAGAGTCACATGTTGATCCTTCAAAATTAAAACAAATATATTATGATGTGCCTGATGGTTTGAAGTTTTCTTTATTTGTTCATTTATTAAAAAAAGAAAATTCTAAATTAGTTATGGTATTTTGTGGAACTAGAAGAAATGTTGATTTTGTGGCTAATAATTTGAATAATCTAGGTATTGAAGCAAAACCGATTCATGGTGGAATGGTTCAAAATAAAAGAAATAGGGTTTTAAGTGAATTCAATAGTAAGAGGGGAGTAAATGTTTTGGTTTGTACTGATGTGGCTGCAAGAGGTCTTGATATTAAGATGGTTAGTCATGTTTACAATTATGATTTGCCAAAAACTAGTGATGATTATATTCATAGAATAGGTAGAACTGCAAGGGCTGGGAAAGAAGGAAAAGCTATTAGTGTTTTATGTAGTAGAGATTATGAGAATTTTAATAATATTTTAAAAAATGATAAAATAAAAATTGAAGCTGTTCCAACTCCAACAGTTGAAAGAGTTCCCATAATTATTGAGGATAGACCTAGAAGAAATGGTGGTTCTCGTGGAAGAAATGCTTATGGAAAAAGTGGTTATGGTGCTTCACGTGATAGGGATTCTAGTAGAGGACGTGGAGGAAGAGACAATAGAGGTTCTA
>CAZDZI010000014.1:1492-12574 GCA_964509925.1 Candidatus Woesearchaeota archaeon
CCTCCAAGGAGAAATTCAGGTGGTAGTAGACCTCCAAGAAGAGAATCAAGTAGATCAAGGCCTAGAAGAGAATCTAGTAGAGATAGGCCCTCTAGGGGTGGAAGAAAAGGCAATAGAAGTCGTGGAAATTTTGGAAGGGATAATCAAAGAAGATGATATCAATAATTTTTATAAAAATAGGAGATAATTAAATTTTATGGGAGAAAAAGGGCTTAGGTTTATTCATCCAGATTCTAGAATAGGTCCAGGTTTAATAAGGAAGCTATGCCAAGCAACAGGAGTTATTCCTTCAATATGTTTAAAGGGAGAACCTACAAAAATACAAGGAGAATTTGCATATTACCTCCCTCTTGGTAATGTGATATACTCTCCAAGATTTGTAAAGCGGGCGGCTATTAAAGAAATTGAGGGAATTGTTAGTGCTGAGATTGTAGATCTCGTTAAGTATTTATAATTATTATAAATAAAATAATTCTTAACAAAAGTTTAAATTATAATTATTATAAATAAAATAATTCTTAACAAAAGTTTAAATTATAATTATTATAAATAAAATAATTCTTAACAAAAGTTTAAATAATTCTATTTTTAGTATATATTATGGTGAAGAAAAAGGTTCCTAAGCCTCGGAAGAAAAAAGGTTCTATATTAAAGTCAGTTGGAATTGGTGCATTAAAGGGAACATGGTTTCTTATGAAGGTTCCTTATCATATGAGCAAGGGCATCTATAAGGCAAGTAAATATACTAAAAAGAAAGTTGAAGAAAGTTCTAAGAAAAGAGTTGTTAAGGAAAAAAGAGAAGCAATAACAGCTATTCATGAAAACTTTCAAGTAATTCATACTACTGAAGGAGATTATCTTGAATTTGAAAAGAATGTAAATAAAGCAGATTCAAAGATTGGAGTTATTCTTGGTGCTCGAGGCACAGGTAAAACTGCATTTGGAATGAAATTTTTAGAGAATTCAAAAGCTAAATTCAATAAAAAATGTTATGCCATGGGATTTGATGCAGATGAAATGCCTAGTTGGATTACGTCTGTTAATAATATTGATGAAATTGGAAATAATGCTTTAATATTAATAGATGAAGGAGGAATATTATTTAGTTCAAGGGATTCAATGAGTAATGCAAATAAATTACTTAGTGATTTAATTTTAATAGCTAGACATAAGAATTTAACAATTTTATTTATTTCACAGAATTCAAGTAATTTAGATATTAACATATTAAGGCAAGCAGATTTTTTAGTTTTGAAACCTTCATCATTATTACAAAGAAACTTTGAGAGAAAGATTATTCAGAAAATTTATGACCAAGCTCAAGAACATTTTGAAAAATTTAAAGACGAATTAGGGATAACTCATATTTATGCACAAGGATTTAATGGATTTGTTTCAAATCCTTTACCTTCGTTTTGGGGAACAAAAATTAGCAAGTCTTTTCGTTGAAGCTTCTCTTTTTAGTGAAGCAATGAATGAAGCAAAATCAAGAGGAATTTATAGAAAATGGTAGAGATTAAAAAAACTGAGTGGAATCTTAATTGTTTGTTTAAGGGAATTAATGACCCCACAATAGAAGAAAAAAGAAAAAAATGGCTAGTGAAAACTCAAGAATTTATTTCTAAATGGAAGCAAAGAAAGGATTATTTAGAAAATCCTAAAATTATGAAAGAGGCTCTCGATGAATATGAAAAATGGGGAGAATTGTATGGTTCTGAAGCTGATGAATGTTATTACTTTTGGTTAAAAAATAAACAAAACCAAAATGATTCAGAAATAAAAGCTAAATTCAATAAAATAGAAGAGTTTAGTAAGAAAATTATAAATGATATTAATTTTTTTACTTTAAATATTTCAAAAATACCTTTAAAAATTCAAGGGGAATTTCTTAAAAACCCAGATTTAAAAAAATATAAGCATTTTCTTGAGAGATTATTTGATGAAGGTAAATATCTTCTTTCTGAAGGTGAAGAAAAAATTATGAATCTTAAATCTACAACTTCTTATTCTTATTGGGTAAAAATGATTTCTGAGTTTCTTTCAAAGGAAGAAAAAGAAGTATTGAATGAAGAAGAGGAAAAAAGTCTTGAATCCTTTTCTGATTTAATGAGTTTAATGCAAAGTAAAAAAAAGAATGTTAGAGATATTGCAGCAAAAGCAGTTAATGAAATTTTAGATAAATATAAGGATGTTGCAGAAATAGAAATAAATGCTCTTCTTTCTGATAAAAAAACAAATGATCAAATAAGAGGGTTTGATAGACCAGATAAATCCAGGCATGTATCAGATGATATTGAGAGTGAAATTGTAGATTCTCTTGTTGAAGCAGTCTCTAAAAAATTTGATATTTCTAAAAGATATTATAAATTAAAGAGTGCATTACTTGGACTTCCTAAATTAGAGTATCATGAAAGAAATGTTGATTATGGTTCTTTAAGTAAGAAATATTCTTATGAAGATTCTGTTAAACTTATCTATAAAGTGTTTAGTAATTTAGATAAGAAATTTGCTGAACTTCTTCAAATGTTTGTTGAAAAAGAACAAATAGATGTTTATCCTAAAAAAGGCAAAACAGGCGGGGCTTTTTGTGTTCATTTTTTAAAATCTCAACCAACATATATTTTATTAAATCATACAAATAAATTAGGAGATGTTGAAACTCTTGCTCATGAATTAGGACATGCTATTAATAATGAACTAATGAAAGAAAAACAAAATGCCATTAATTTTAATACTACTTTAGCTACTGCAGAAGTGGCTAGTACATTTATGGAAGACTTTGTTTTACAAGAATTAATGAATGATGCAGATGATGAGCTTAAATTAACTTTATTTATGCAAAAGTTGAATGGGGATATTTCTACAATTATGAGACAAATTGCTTGTTATATGTTTGAACAAGAACTTCACAAAGAGTTTAGAAAAAAATCATATCTTTCAAAAGAAGAAATTGGAAAAATATTCCAGAAACACATGAAAGAATATATGGGAGATTATGTTGAGCAATCTAAAGGAAGTGAGAATTGGTGGATTTACTGGAGTCATATTAGAAGCTATTTTTATAATTATTCTTATGCTTCAGGTCTTTTAATATCAAAAGTTCTTCAAAGAAAAGTAAAAGAGGATTCAGGATTTATAGAAAAAGTCAAAGAATTTCTTTTAGCAGGAACTTCTATGTCTCCAAAACAAATATTCTCTGAGATGGGTTTAGATATTTCAAAAAAAGAATTTTGGGAAGAAGGATTAAAAGAAATTGAAGTTCTTTTAAATAAAACAGAGTTATTAGCTAAAAAGTTAGGAAAGCTTGATTAAAATGACCTTTATTTATCTTGGATTATTCTTCTTGATTATATTAGTTTTTATTTTAAGTTTCTTTTTTATTTTTCCTTGGTTTTTTGGTGCTCCATTTGAACCAACAAAAAAGGATAAACTAAAGAAAATAATGAAATTAGCTAATATTAAGAAAGGCGATAAAGCTGTTGATTTAGGTTCAGGAGATGGTAGAATAGTTATTGCAATGGCTAAAAAAGGAGCAGAGAGCCATGGATTTGAGATTAATCCTATTTTAGTGTTTATATCTAGAAGAAATATTAAAAAAGCAGGATTAAAAGGAAAAGCATTTATTCATTGGAAAAGTTTTTGGAATAAAGATTTAGGAGAATATGATATTATTATTATGTTTCAATTTCATACAATAATGAAAAGATTAAAGAAAAAATTAGAAAAAGAAGTAAAAAAGAAAGCAAAAATAATTTCATATTATTGGAAATTTCCAAATTGGAAAATTATTAAAAACATTGAGAATATTTATTTATATAAAAAGAAATAAATAATCTGCTTACTTAATTAAACTAATGAAAAAATACGAAAAAGACTTGCTTATGGGAACGTTTATTACTCTTGTTGGTATTATTTTACTAGTGGTGATTCAATTTAATTTTATTTTAAGTTGGATTATTATGATTGGTGGAAAGATTATTGTTATATTTAGTGTAATGGAATATGCTGATTATCGAAGAGCAATTAAAGGTATTGATTTAGAATCTGATAATAAATTGCAAAAAGTAGTTAGAAAACTAAGAAAGAAGAGATATTAACTTAAAAATAAGTATTTTTATTTAAACAAATTATATAGTCCAAGGATTAATAATGTAAGAGCTGCGATTGTATTCCACGGAAGAATACTAGGCAAAGGAGCCCAGATTAAAACAGCTGCAATTAACAAAATTATTCCTTGTGTTTTTGGTTTTAAATTCATGATTTATCCTCTTTTTTTTAATTGAATGTTAATAATTATGTTTTTTTAATTCTTTTTTAGTATTGTAAAATATTACTCCTGCTGCAGAAATTGCAACTAGGACAATTATAATTGAGTGGGTTGTTGCAGAGTTTAGGGGGATAAGAGCTAACCAAATAGCATAAATTCCAAATACAAAGATTACAAAGTAGAATAAAATATCGGCTATAATTTCTCCTTCTTTAGCTTCAGAATTTTTAATTATTTTCCTTAGATAATAAGCTAATCCAACTCCAATTACTAATAGTAATAATGCTCCTGTAAATGCAGGGATTGTGATTAAGATTGAAGAAAAGAAATCAGAAATTACTGGTATTTCTAATTGATTTAATCCAAAATTAATAAATGTAATATAAATTGTCCAACGTATTACAAGTAAGAATAGTTCAATAAAACTATTTCTTATATGTTTATTTATCTCTACTTTACGAATTATTTTCCTAAATACTAGGTCAACTAATTTTCCAAAAGCTATACCTAAGATAATTATTGCAAATGCAAAAAAACCTCTTAATGCTAATTGGTTTATTGTAACATTGTTAAATGATTCTTGGAGTACTTCATAAAATGTCATCTTTTATTGTTAAGTGTTAATGGTTTTTAAAGGTTAATTTTTGAAATATTCACCTGTTATTATTTTATTAAAAATTATATTCTTAGCTATTTGCCTTTTCTCAGAATTTGAAGATTTCTGATTATTATGAATACGATAATAATAAAATGGTTTTTTTATTCCATGTACTTTAAATCCTTTTCCAATAATTTGATACCACATATCATAATCTTCTATGTTTCTTAGATTTTCATCAAATTTACATACTGAAAAAATATTTTTTTTAATCATTACAGAACAAGCTGCAATTATTCCTTCTCCTTTGTTTAAGATTCCATGATGTTGACTATTTAATTCTTCAATTGTTTTTTCTCCTGCTTTTCTTAAATTTTCTTTTAAATCTTCAGAACTATCTAAGATTTCTCTTTGTTTGTATTCTTCATCTGAATCTCCGAAACATTTTGTCCCACCATAAAGCATTTCTACGTCTGGATGTTCTTCCATGAATTTAATTTGTTGCTCTAATTTATCTGGGAAAAAAATATCATCTGCATCTAATATACAAATAAACTTTCCCTTTGCTTGTTGGATTCCAATATTAAGGGCATTAGCTTTTCCTTTATTTTCTGAAACATCAATAACAAAACCCCTCGGGTCGTTTTTTATTGCTAAAATAGCTAATTCTTTTGTTTTATCTGTAGAACAGTCATTTACAACAATAAGTTCAAAGTCATTAAAGGTTTGTTTTAATACAGACTCTATTGCTTCTTCAATATATTTTTCTGAATTATATGCAGGAATTATTACTGTTACTTCTGTCATTAGTTAGTATTCAGGTTTTTACCTGTAACCTCCAAATAATTATCTAGGATTCTTTTTCCCACACTTTCCCAAGAAAATTGCTTTGCTTTTTCTATTCCTCTTCTTCCATATCTTTCTCTAAGTCTATAATCATCTAAAAGAGCTAAGATTTCTTTAGCAAATAATCCACTGTTTAATGGGATTGACTTTCCTGCATTTTCTACAACTTCTGGAAGAGCTCCTTTATTTGAAGTAATAACTGCTTTACCACATGCCATTGCTTCCATGGTTGTTAATCCAAATGCTTCATATCTTGAAGGTTGAATAAATATGCAACATTCATTGTATAATTTAGCTAATTCTTCTCTTCCAACTAATTCTTTAATCCAAAAAAATCTTTCTGGATAATCTTCACTTAATTTTTCAAATTCTCTTTTAATTCTTTCAGAAGAAGGAGGCATTCCTTGTACTATTGGAGCCACAATTTGGAATTTTACTTCCATATTGTTTTCTAATACTTTTCTAACTATTTTAGGAATCAAATCAATACCCTTTTCCATACTGAATCTTCCAACATAAAGGATTTTTTTATCTTGATTATTTCCTTGTTGTTTAAAGACATTTAAATCTACTCCATTTGGATGATATTGTAATTTGTTTTGTTTTACATTATATTCCTTTAAAACTTCATCTTTAAGGTGTTTTGATACTGCTATTAATGAATCTGCATGAAGAATATTACTCTCAACCCATTTTGCAACATTAAAGTATTCTTTTTCTTCTTTAGACATGAATTTTACTCTTTTTTTCTCTAGAGCATGGAAAGTATGTATCCATTTTAGGTTATTTAGATGTTTAACAATAAAAGCTCCTGAAGTTAACCATCCATGAGTGTGAATTATATCAAATTTCTCATGATTATGCTCTTTTGTAACATTAGAAATTATTTCATTATCAAATAAAGCATAGATAAACCTTTTATTCATAACTGGATTCTTAAGAGTTGACGGAGATTTTATTTTAAGGCGATGTATTACAATTCTTCCGTTATTATGGTGTTCTTTACGAATATAATTACTATCTCCTTTTGTAAAAATATGGACATCACAACCTAGTTTAGCCAATTCCTTTGCTAAATAAGATACATGAATGGCAACTCCATTAAAGGATTTTCCTTTTTGGGGATAATGATAAGATAGGATCCCAATTTTAAATGGCTTGTTAATTAGGCTTTTCAGCCCAAATACTAAGTCCTTGAACATACCATAGAGACTAGAGATTGCTTTAAAAAACTTATTATTTAGAATTTTACCTTGATAGTAGTGCTAGAAAGTTTATAAGTAAAAGGAATTATAATAAGTGGACTATTTTTCCATACTTACGTGATTCTTCAGCTGCAAATGCCATTAAATGACTTTGTAATGAAAATTAGGATAGTAAGGAGTATATAAAGCTTATTTTTTCACTTTCTTTGCTTTAAAATTAGTTAAATCTTGAAAAAATCTATTATAATCAATGATTTTTCCTTGTTTTCCGGTTTTTCTTGATTTTTCAGCAGCAAATGCAATTAAATGGCTTTGAAGTGATTTTTGAGCAGAAGTTAAATTATCTTGATGATTTTGGGATTTTATTTTATCAAAGAAATCTTTAATTAATCTTGAATCTCCTCCACCATGACTTCCTAATTGATAGGTATCTATTTTTTCTATAATATCTTCATTTCTTCTTCCAGAATATTTTGTTTTAGTTAATTTTCCTTTCCACATGTTTCCTGAAACTTCACCCTTTTCAAAATAAACAGTTATTCTTCTTGTGGGTTGAGAACCTCCTGCACGGAGAACAAAATTAGCTCTTATTCCATTTTGAAAATAAATTAAAACTTCTTGAAAATCGCAAACATTATTATCACACTTAAAGACACATCTTCCATAAGGTCCTTCTGTAATTGCTTTTAATCTAGCTTTTTCACTTGTATCTGTAGGAGATATTGTGCTTTGAGGCCATTTTATTTCTCCTTTGTGTTTTAAGTAAAATTTTCTTGCATCAAAAATACAATCTTTTACTGGACAGTCAAGAGTACATCTTTCTGTTGAAGTTTGAGGAGCATTTTCTTTTTTAAATATTTTTAAATCTCCTCTTGAAATAACTGATTCAGGTGTTGATTCTGTTAACCATGAGATAATATCTAAATCATGACAAGATTTTGCTAAAATTACTGGAGAAGATTCTTCTTCTTTTCTCCAATTTCCTCTTACATAACTATGTGCAAAATGCCAATATCCTATTTCTTCTACTAAATCAATTGCAATTATCTTTCCTAATTCTTTAGAGTCTGCTATTTTTTTAATAGTTTGGAAAAAAGGAGCATATCTTAAAACATGGCATATTGCTAAACTTTTTCCTGATTTTTCTTGGGCATTAATAATTTTTATACACTGGGTTGGTTTTGGAGCCATTGGTTTTTCTAAAAGAACATTATACCCTTTTTTTAAGGCTAAAATAGCTAATTTATAATGGGTATTGTCTGGAGAAGCTATATAAACTACATCAAAAGGTAATTCAGAATTAAGAGCATCTTCTCCTTCTTCAAATATAAGTTCTGTAGGAACATCATATTTATCTGCGAGAAAATCTCTTTTTTTATTATCTGGGTCTGCAACTGCTACTATTTTTCCATTTAATTCATTAGCTAAATCACAAAACCTATTTCCTCTGTCTCCTGCTCCTATAACTAAGCAATTTAATTTTATTTCTTCCATATTTATTTTTTTAGAAAACCTGATTTATAATAATATTTGTGATAGAAGGAGATAAATGTTGCTTTGGAGTGATACAAAACGTTTAAAAAACGATTTTTCTTTGATGTTTAAATTAAAAAGCGAGGTTAAACATAAAAATGGAAGAAAACGAACAAACACAAGAAGCTCCTCAAGAAGATGCTGCTCCAGTAGAAGAATCTGCTGCAGAAGCACCAGCTGAAGAATCAGCTACTGAAGAGGAAGCTGCAGAAGAACCTGCTGAAGAATCTTCAGACAAACCAGAAGAGGAAGCTGCAGAGGAAACTTCAAGTGAAGAAGCTCCAAAAGCACCTGAGGAATCTGCTAAGGCAGAAGAACCAGCTGCTGAAGAATCTTCAGACGAAGCTCCTGCTGAATCATCTGAGTAATTTTACTCTTTGATTTCACTCTTTTTTTTATTTTTTTTATTTTTTTTATATATTTAGCATAATTTTATATAATAATTTTATTTTATTTTAATATGAAAGTTAAAACAATTGTAGGATTTGTATTTTTAATTTTTGTTACTAGTTTGCTTACAGGGTCTTATTTGTATTTTTTCTCTAATAATCAATTTGAATTTAGTGTTAACCCTAGGAATTATAATTTTAGTTTAATTGAATCTGAAGCAGGTATGCAGTTTTATTCTAATATGCGTTACCCTAGCAATAAAATAAGATATAGAATCTTTAATTGTGAACTTCAAAAATTACAAGATATGAGAGATGCATTTAATTATTTGGAAAATTTAACTGATTTAGATTTTGTTGAAGTTGAATCTGCAGAAGAGATTTATGTTACATGTAGTGAAAAAACAAGATTTGAAAGAAATATGTTTGTTGCAGGTGAAGGAGGCCCAACTAAAATTGTTCAATCTGGAGAATATAGTGTTATTCTTTCTGGAGAAATATTATTAATTAGAGATTCTCAATGTGAAGAACCAAAAGTAGCAATTCATGAACTATTACATGCTCTTGGATTTAAACATTCAAATAATCCAAACAATATTATGTATAATTTTTCTAATTGTAAACAAACAATTGGAGAACAAATTCCTGCAAAAATTAATGAGTTATATATTATGGATAGTTTGCCTGATTTAAAATTTGAAGATATTTCTGCAAATATGCAAGGAAGATACTTGAATATTAATATTAGTGTTAAAAATACAGGGTTAGGAAATGCTAGTATTTCTAAATTATTAATTACTTCTAAAGGTGAATTAATTAAGGAATTAGAAGTAGAAGAATTAGAACTAGGTAGTGGAAGATTTATTACTGTCACAAATATTTTTATTAGTAAATTAAAATTAAATGGTCTTGAAGTTTACATTGATTTTATTGGTGAAGAATTAAATAAAGAGAATAATTATATTGAGTTAGAATTGTCTTCTTAGATAGTTGCTTTTAGGTTTTAAAAAAATAAAAAAAATAGAATTAAAATTTTTATGACTAATCATCTAGATCTAGATCGTCAATATCTGATTCAAAATCTTCGTCAAGTTCATTGAAAGCTTCTTCCAATTTTTTTTTAACCTCGTTTTTTAAGTTGAATCCTTAAGATATAACTAGTTTAAAAGCATTTCGTATTTAGAAAATCTAGTTTAAACCAAGTATTTTATTCACTTTTATCCTCGGTGAGTTACAAAAGTTTTTTTCTTTAGTCAAATGACTGTGTCGATTTGATTTACAAAAGTTTTTTCTTTATGTAAATCTTATAGATTTATATCATAGAAGTTTTTTCTTTCCTTTTTTTAAACTTCTTCCTTTTAACCATAAAGTAATCATTAATATTGCTATTATAATTGCACTAGTTATATCTCCTGCAAGATAACTTTCGAATACTTTTGGTAGTTGTGTTCCTGCAAAATATGAAAGTATTGTTCCAAAGATAATCATCCATGAAATCCATTTTCTTTTTGTTATCAGTCCTTTGTAAAATGCATAAAGGATTGCAATAACATAAAAAATTCCAGTAAAGTAATTTAAATTAAACATTGGTCTAATAAATATTAGTAGAATAATTATTTCAATAAGAACTGCTAGAAGATTTCTCTTTTTTGACATAATTAAATTAAGAAATTATATTATATAAAGATTAGGAAAATAAAAATTCTTTTGTAACAGACTAAATAGTTCTTTTATTAGGAGAATCAATTTTTATGCAAATTCTCTTCCTTCATAGGTCTTCCCTGCTAATTCTCCTTCTAGAAATCTGAGTTTGCTATCAACGAATGTTCCTTCCATAGGAGAACTCCAAATCCTAGATTCATATTTTACCCCTGAATTCTCCATTGCTACCAATTCAGATATTGGGGGGATTTGCTTTTGAGGAATATAAACAACTCCTTTACCTCTTTGATTCTTTACTGTTATTTCAAGACCGATATGCTTTTTTGTATTACTAGTATGAAGTGCAGTTGAATGTACGTCTTTGGTTTTGATTTTTACTTCTCCTTTAATTGTTCCATTAGCAGAGGTTTCACTTATTTTTGCATATTCATCTGGAACATCCCACTTATCAAATATACCCTCAATTCTTTCATTTGTTTTTGCCATATTAATTGGGATATATTATAATTTATAAATCTTTTGTTTGACATTACTCTTAAATTACAACTAACTTAAGAAAAAATAAAAATCCCCTCACCAAGA
>CAZDZI010000015.1:0-3584 GCA_964509925.1 Candidatus Woesearchaeota archaeon
AACTTCTTCAATTGATAATTCAATGTTTCGTCCTAAAATAAATAAATATTTCATATTTAAAGAATAATTTCAAAGTCACCAAGCTCTTTTTTAAGTAAGGTAAAGACTTTTGGATTAACTTGAACATCACCTTTTGATTTTTGAGCTTCAACAGCTTTTGTAACTTCATCCATATTTGAATCTTCTATTTTATCTTTTACTTTTTTAACATTATTTCATACAAATAAGAATGTAATACCATAAGAATTTAATATTTCAGCAATACCCTCTTTGTATTTTAATCTCATTCTTGTTTTATCAATATTAGCTAATTCACATCTTTGAGTATATTCAATAAGAGCATTAATTAGTAAAGTAGAGTTCTTTCTAACAGCATCAATCTTTTTACCACTTGCTTTTCCTTTTTTAAATTCTTTTCTAACTGCAATAAGCTCATTTAACATCTTTAGATGCTGATTAGTAAATTTACCTTTTTTAACAAAATTCTTTTCAAATTCTACAACTGATTTTTCTTGAGATTTTTTTCCAACAACATGAGTCATTAAATCCATAACATCTTTGTACACTTGTTCTATTGTTCTTTCTTCATATCTTTTTTGAATCTGCTTTCTTAATTCTAATAACCTTTTTAGATACTTTTCTAAATCCTTTAACATTTGATCAAGCTCTTTTCCAGAAACTTTATACTTTGGATCATGTTCAAATGCTTTAAACATTTTAACTGCTTTTTCAAGAACTGTAATTTCTGATTTTTTAAGCATTTTCTCTTTTTTTACAAAGATTTCTTCCATTAATATTGGGGTTTCTTTATGAGTTGGAGGAGCATTTCCATATAACATTATTAATGCTTGACTGGGATTTAATGCACCATAATAAATATCAATCATTGCATCAACTAATCTTCTTTGAGCCATTTCAGTAGTTTTATCTGCACTTTTCATAAACATATCTATGGCTTCAGGAGAAGGTTTTAATTTTCCCATTTTTAATAATGCTTTCCAAGGCATAAATGTACTTCTATCATAAAGAGGAACACCATCTCTAATAAAAGTAAAAATAACAGGACTAGCATCTTTTACACTTTCCCAAAAGTCAGTTAATAAATAAGTTTGTATGTGTAAAGTATTTTTAACTCCAGCTAAAGCAGCAGCTTCAGCAACATATTGATAAATAATTCCTCTTAACCTTTCTTTAAGTTCTAATCTTGGCATTCTTTTAACATCTGTGTCATTAATAATAATAAAAACATCAATATCTGAAGTAGCATCTGCCTTGCCCCTTATTAAACTCCCACTAATAACATATGAAACAACATATTTTTCAAATTTTCTTAAAACAAGATTCTTGTGAATTTCAGACATTCTTAATGTTCCTAAGAAACCAGTATCATGCAATGGATATGACATGGAAATTGCCCCAGTTAGTTCAAATTTACTATCTAAATTATTTTCCCATATATCAATAGGACTTTTAATTTGCAACCATACTTTTTGCCCTTTTATTTTTTCAATCTCTTTAATAATGTCCTTTTTCATTTCATCTAATAATCTTTTAGGAGCAACACCTTCTTTTCCCTTTATTTTTTCAGTATATTTTTCTTCTGGGATAATCATATACAAATGAAGGTGTTTTTCTGTTTCTTTTGGAATTTCTTCTTCATCTATAAATAATGGAATTGATTGAGGAGGCAAAATACTAATTGATTGTGTAAATGGATACTTTTTAATAATCCAGTTTTTTAATTTTTCTAGCTCTTTCTTAGTTTTTTCCATTTCTTTTTGAACTTTTTCAGAAGTTTCAGGAACTACTGGTTTTTGTGCAGAATATTTATTATTTAAGTCCATTCCAGGAATGTTATCATTTACCATAGTGAAAAAACAGCACTTTTATTTATAAATCTTCTGCAAACATATTTATATAAAGAAATATCAATAATTTATACCATGGATAAAAATTTCTATAACAAATTCAAGGATAATTTAAATAAAATTCTTAAAAGAAGTCCAAGTGAGCTAGATGCAAAAATGATTAGGGAATTAAAGTATAACTTTGACAAATTATACCATTTAACTGTAATAGAGGAAAAAACTCATTTATACAATTATAGATACTTTAATTTAGAATTTAAAAAAGAAATTGAAAGAGCAACTAGATATAATCGGTATTTATCCCTATTAATGCTTGATTTAGACAATTTCAAATCAGTAAATGACTTATTTGGGCATGATAAGGGAGATGACGTGCTAAAGAGATTAGCTCAAGTAATAAAATCTAATTTAAGAGAAGGAGATTTCCCTGCTCGTTTTGGAGGAGAGGAATTTGTTATTATGCTTCCTGAAACAGATTCTAAGCAAGCATTTAAGGTTGCAGAGAAGTTAAGAATAGCAATTATAAGTGATGAATTTTTAAATTATTATAATGTAAGTACAAGTATAGGCTTAGTAACCCTTGATGGAAAAAACCTTAATGGAACTTTTAGAGATAATGTTAAAGCTACTCCTCATGAAATGTTTAAGAAAGTAGATAGAGCATTAATGTGGGCTAAACAACATGGTAAAAATCAGACTAAAATCTGGACTGAAAATTTAGATAGTTAAACTTAAAAACTTCACTACTCATTATTTAAAATATAAGATCCCGTAGTCCAACGGCTAAGACGGCTCGTTTACACCGAGCAAACATGGGTTCGACTCCCTTCGGGATCATTTTTAAAAATGGTCTTTATAGATATTCATTCTCATTTAGATATTCTACCAAATATACCTAAAGTAATTCAAGATGCTGTTAAGGCAAATATATTAATTTTTGGGGCTGGAATAGATAAAAAATCAAATAGAAAACTAATTGAGCTAGCTTCTAAATATAAACAAGTAAAATCTTGTCTAGGAATCTATCCAACAGATTCATTAAAACTTTCAGATAAAGAATTCAAAGAAGAATTAGAATTTATTAAGAAAAACAAACCTTGTGCAATTTCAGAAGTTGGAATTGACTTAAAAGAATCTCCTGAAACAACCTTAGAAAAACAAAAAAAGAGATTTCTCGAATTTCTTAAACTTGCTAAAGAATTAAACATACCTATAATAATTCATTCTAGAAAAGCAGAAAAACAAATTGTAGAACTTCTTGAGGAATTTAATTATGATAAGGTAATAATGCATTGCTTCTCTGGAAACTTTAAACTTGTAAAGAAAATAATTGAAAACAAATGGTATTTTTCAATTCCAACAAATGTTAAACATTCAGAACACTTTCAAAAGATAATTGAATTAGCTCCAATAACTCACCTTTTTTGTGAAACAGATTCTCCTTTTCTACACCCAGATAAAAAAAGAAACAATGTTCCTTTAAATGTTATTGAAAGTTATAAAAAAATAGCTGAAATTAAGAAAATTCCCTTAAAAAAGGTTGAATCTCAGATTGAAAAAAATTATAAATCCTTATTTAATTGTTAATTTAACATAAGGCTTTCATACTCTTAGGGTATGACCCTCTCTTAAAGGAGGGTTTAATAAAGGTGAACCTTGGTTCCCTATCAGGCTTGACCCTATCTTAAAGGAGGGTTTAATAAAGGTGAACCTTGG
>CAZDZI010000015.1:3594-11560 GCA_964509925.1 Candidatus Woesearchaeota archaeon
TGTAAAAGGTATTTTTAAAGTTTTCTTTTAGAAATACTAAACATAGTAAACTTTTTAATGTTGATTCATGGTTTTATCATTATAACAGGCGTGGATGGTTTAATGGTAGAATATTTCGTTGCCAACGAAGTGACCCGGGTTCAATTCCCGGTCCGCGCATTTTAATTTTTATAGGAATCTCACCTAAAGGTTTCCCAAAGGGATGACTCAATCTTATTGAGCCTCAATTCCTAATCTGCGCATTTTAATTTTTGGGATATTACAACTCCAAAAAACGCAACGCATAAGTATTATAAATACAATAAACTATATATTAATATGAAAATACAGAACCTAAATTTATTATTATATGGAATCTCTATCTTAATTACTTTGGTTCTACATTATTTTATTTTTTCTAATATAGATATATCTTCAACCTTGCATGTATTTATTGGGATAATTATTCTGTTTTTGGTTTCATTTGTCTTTACAATTATTTTCAGTGGGAAAAAGGAATAGACTATGCCCTGTAGGGGCTTATTAGTATCTTGTGATATTAAAGTGATTTTTTCTAGAAATAACTATTAATCCCTAGCAGGGTATTAGTATTATTGCAATTTAATTTACCAAACTTTCTCTCTAGAATAATTTTTTCCTTTGTAAGAAATCTTAATACTTTCTTTTTTACCAATCATTTTCATTTCAGCTTTATCAAAATCACCTAGTTTTGATTTATGTAATTTTAAGAATTCTTTGAACCATTCTCTTTTTTCTTTTAATAGTTCAGAAAGGCTATCTTCTTCTCTTTTAGCAGGAGATATTTTTCCAGTTAGTAAGTTAATCTTTAGACTTGTAGACTCTGGAGTAATATTTATTGGGGCTGCTAAGGGGGTTCGCCATCCTCTTAATTCTATTAGATCGTGCATAATTCCTTTTATTTGTTTAGCTTTCATCTCTTATTTAAGAATTAAATATATTTAAAGGTTATACTCTGTCTGGGCGTTTATTCGATATCTACAAAGTAACGCGTATCATTTAAAGAAAAGGTTTCCCCTGAATTATCTCTACCAGTATATTTTGCTTCTGATTGGGGCTTTAAGTTTACGTTTCTTATTTTACCATCTCTTGGAGCATATATAGAGCAATTGTATCCTCTTTCACCATTTTCATAAAGAGCAGGGAGTTCTCTTGGAACATCTGGATCATCTGAATGAAAATCAAGAGTAGCATTTTCTAAAAAACCTGTAACTTTTTCTCTCACTTCTTTATCAGGCAAATCACTAACATTAACTAAAGCTAATGTATAATCTATTAAATTAGAGCTTTTACTAGTACTATCCATAACCTTAAATTTTAAATCTTCAGCACGTTGACTCATTTTATTGTATAATATTCAAGAGTTTGAACTATTTAAACCTTGTCATTTGTTACTACTCTAAAGAAACAATAATCCCACACTAGAAGTAAACCCCCCCAAGAATAAAATATCCTAGTAGGGGCATAATACCTTTTTGTGACATCTAGGGGGTGGAGAAGTTATTAGGAGATTGGAATGGTTGATTAAGGAGCTTGAAAGATTGAGGGAGAAGAAATTTTAGATGATGGATTTAGACGAAGACCAGATAGTCATGTAAATAGCTTCAAGATTCCCAGAATTTTTGAGTTTTAACAAGTAAGTTGGTTTGTTTTTAGCAGCATCTTTTATTGATTGTCCCATAACCCATCCTTCAGAATTATCTATAAAAACTGCCCGATCATGAATACAATTGATTTCCCTAGCATCAAAATTGGAGGAGTGTTGTTTTTTAAATATTTTTCCCACTTTTATAAAGCTATTTTTCACAGGATTATGCTCCTTAGTTAGTACACTTATTGAAATATGTGGATCTAATTTTTTTAGGTACATCTCGAGTAAATCATCATCAATATAAGGATCAATAATAAACACTTCCTTCTTGGCTCTTTTTAATATATTTTTTATATCTATATGAAAATGAAATCTACTCCCTTTATCATATATCCTTTCAATAAGCTCATCTTTTTCTTGGACTTCTAAATCAATTTCTAATTCCTGTATTTTTAATGTAAGTTCACTAGAAATTTCTTTGTATGACTTTAATATATTTGTATCAAGAGATTGAAATTTTTCTAATAATTTTCCAATTTCAAGGATATCTGGTCTTTCTGACAATGCACTCTTTTTCTTCAATCTTAACCAGACTCCTCTAATCTCTCTTAAAAGTTTTGTATTCTTGTCCTTAAAAAATTTATGTCCCAGAGGATATTTTTTAATTTTTTGAATAAAATTAATAATCTTTTTATTTAATTCTTTCAGATCAGAAAGGGCTCCTTCTAATTCACTAATCATTTTTTATTTAGTAATCCCTCACACTTATGAAGATTATAGTTTGGGATCATATGACTTCCTTTTTCGGAATTTGTGATTCCTTTAAGCTCCCTAGTAAGATATTTTTGTATACTCCCCTGAAGAACTCCTGTATTCTTAGATATTTCCTTTGGGGTAGCTCTTTCAGAAAAGTTTTCTACCAATTTTTTTAATACTATAATCTTTCTGCCCAAAAGATAAATCATAACTTTCCTCCAACTATTAAGTTTATTAAATTCTTTTTCATAGATAATCTCTCCAGATTTAGTAAACCTCAAATAATTTAATATAATCTTTGCAAGAAGATCATAGTTTGGATCTTCATTTTCATCCAAGATTAACTTGTCAAGAGCATCTTCTTTTTTTTTCATCTTTTCACATACATCCATTTTTTATTCTCTTTTATCCTCCCCAAATCTCTTTTTCTAACCTTCTCAATTAATTTGCCTGATAGTGTTGTTATAGAATATATCATTCCTCTTTCTGCTAATGCCTTTTTCACATCTGCTAATCCTTTAGGGCCATCAAAAAAACCATCTTCTTTAAGCTCATCAATCTGGTCTGAAATAGAAAGGGCCGATCCAGAAGATCTTTTCAATTTTCTCTCTGCACTAATATTTTGGTCCTTAGAATGTTTTGAAGGAATGGTCTGAGTTGAAACATAATCAATTATGTGTTTAACTTCTTTTTCAGAACCTTCTATTACTATCCTTGTCCCGTCCTTTTTTGTAATCTCTACTTTTGTCATTTTTTAAATCAAAATTTACCTAATACTCAAATAGTTAAATAGTATTTAAGATTATCGGTGATTTGCTACAATAATGAAACTATTCACTAATGAGCATTTGATATATATTAAAGAAAGACAATATTTATAAGGTGGGTTAATTAATGGAGAATTATGATAAAAGGACAAGTTAAGGGATTAAGCAGTACTGAGAGTAAGGATCTAATAAAGAATTTGGATAACATTGAGGGAGTTAAGTGCAACTTCTATATCCAAGAAAATTTAATTGAATTTAAATCAATCCTTATCCCCTCTACACCCTTTGTAATAGAAATTGCTAAAGGAGTAACAATGGGATTAATAGTTGCGGTTATACTCAAATTTTTTGAAAAAAATAAAGATAAAATTTCAGTAACAATAGGGGATATAAACATTATTCAAGGAGATAATGCCCAGATCATAACAAAAAAACTTACTCAGAACTTTTCTTAATAATTCCTCAGTCACCCCCAGGTGGTCGACAATCATTAAATATCCCCCAACTATATCTTATTATAATAAACTAAAGAAATCCCTCAGTTATACCCTTCTATAACTTTTCCCTGTAGGAGCACAATATTCTTTATTTAATTTTACTCAAATATTTTTTCCAACTCTTTAAAGTCCATAGTTTTCAATAAACTTTTTTCTTCAACAATTAAATCCTTAACTAATTTCTTTTTAGATTTCTGTAAATCTAAGATCTTCTCCTCAATTGTGTCTTTCGCAATCATTTTATAGACAAATACTTTTTCTTCCTGACCTAGTCTATGAGCCCTATCCATTGCTTGCATTTCTACAGCAGGATTCCACCAAGGATCTACAATAAAGACATAATCTGCTCCAGTTAAATTTAATCCTAATCCACCTGCCTTAATACTAATTAAAAAACTCTGTGCGTCTTTACTTGATTGGAAATTAGAAACAACTTTCCCCCGGTCTTTTGTTTTTCCATCTAAATAAGAATATTTTAATCCTCTATTTTCAAATTCTTTCCTAACAATAGTCAACATTTTAACAAAAGAAGAGAAAATTAAAACCTTATGGCCCTCTGCCATTAGTTTTTCAACTTCTTCCATTAATAAGTCAAACTTTGCACTACTTCCTTCATATTCTGAATCTATCATTTTTGGATGTAAACATAGCTGTCTTAGTTTTGTTAATCCCTCAAGAATCTTCATCTTTGATTTACCAACACCCTGATCCCTTATTGTAACTTTAATTTCATTCTTATAATAATTCTTCCAATTATCATAAAGTTCTTTTTCTTTAGGATATTGTAGACTATTGATTATTGTCTCAGTCTTTTTAGGTAACTCACTAGACACAACTTCTTTTGATCTTCTTAATAAGAATGGATTAATCAATTTTCTTAAGGAATCTCCAACAATTTTATCCTGATTTCTTTCTATAGGCATTACAAAATTTTCACGGAAAAAGTCATAATTCCCTAAATATCCTGGATTTATGAAATTAAACAAGCTCCAAATTTCAGTAAGATTATTTTGTATTGGAGTTCCAGAAATTATTAACTTATTTTTCCCATTAAGATCATAAACTGTCTTAGCACTTTGAGATAAGGGGTTTTTTATTATATGGGCCTCATCTAGAACAATATACTCAAAGTTATGATTCTTAAAAATATCCAAATCATTTCTTAAAGTTCCGTAAGTTGTTATTATTATGTCTTTTTCTTTTATGATCTGATCAAATTTATCCAAAGTTACCTTTGTTTTTCCCTTAACTCTTTTAGATCCATGATGGATATAATATTTCATATCTGGAGTAAATTTTTTTATCTCATCTTCCCAATTAAAAACTAAAGAGGTAGGAACTACAACTAAAAAAGTTTTTGACTTCTTTTCATCCTTTATTTTTTGTAAAATGCTCAATGTTTGCAATGTCTTACCTAAACCCATATCATCTGCCAAAATACCATTAAACCCTGCTTCTCTCAAAAAAGAAAGCCAATCATATCCTGCTTTTTGATAGTCTCTTAACTTAGCATTAACATTCTTAGACAATTTTACAGGAGTTATTTTTCCTAATTCTCTAAACCTTGAAATAACATTTTTAACTTCCTTACTCATATTCACATCAGAGGTAATTTCAGATATATTTTCAAGAACACTTATATGGTATTTAGAAAGACGTATCTCATTTTTTGTCAAGTCAAAAAATCCTGAATATGATTTTAAGCTATTAATCCATTCCTTAGGTATTACAGCCCTTTTCTTTCCAGATAACTTAATGAATCTTTTATTCTGGAAAATTGCTTCTAATACTTTTTTCATATTAACCTTTTCTCCTCCAAAACTAACTTTCCCTTCCACATTAAACCAATTTGAACTACTTGAAACATTCATGCTCATTTGAGGCTTATTTTTTACTAAGTTAAATTTAAACAAGTTTTTTTCACCCAAGACTTCTATGCCCTGCCCAATAATTTTTGGAATATTAACTGTTACAAAATCCACAAGATCTCCCTCTAAAACAAATTCATCAAGACTCTCATGTAATACAACATTGTTTGAATTTAAAATATCAACAATAGAATCTTCTTCCTCTAAATCTCTAGATATTTCATAGATAGTATCTTTTTCTAAATTCATAACCTCCTTATTAGGAGAAAAATAATCAATTTCTTTAGTAGTATATCTAAATCTTAAATTAAATTTAATTCCTGTTCCAGATTTTTCTAAATAAAGTTTTGGTTGGGGAATAGCACATTTTGATTCTCTTATTAATTCATTTGACAAATTAAACTCAAAATTATTTATAACTTTTTGATAAT
The DNA here is from genome assembly GCA_964509925.1 of Candidatus Woesearchaeota archaeon. Taxonomy (GTDB): domain Archaea; phylum Nanobdellota; class Nanobdellia; order Pacearchaeales; family GW2011-AR1; genus WJLC01. The sequence continues at coordinate 9,523 of CAZDZI010000015.1, forward strand.
ATTTTTTAAAAAACTCCAATAATCCTTCTTCATCTAATATTAATTTTTTAGGAAATCTGATTACACTCCTAATAACTTCAATGTCTTTATCACTTTTAAATCCTGAAAAACATCTCTTATCAGAATCAAAAACCCACAATGAAGTGCTTCCTATTTCAACCAAGTTAATTTTTAACAAACTTGTCTTTTTCTTACCTAATACAAAAAATGGCTCTAGAGTATATTTTTTATTTTTTGTCTTTTTTACATCCCACATAATATTAAATTTTTCTTTGGAAAATGTTGCGCCTAAGATTATTGCCTGTTCTTCAAAATAAAGCTCACGTAAAAGAGGCATCATTAGATCAGTATGAACATCATAGAAAATACTTTTTGAAAGTCTAGAAGAAGAGTATTTCATACCATAGTTATCTCCACCATTCATAAAATTTAAAACCCTCTTAGTTTTCTTGCTTATTTCCCATTTATCTGAATGGAAACTTTTAGCATTAAATTTAACAGGCATTCCAAATACCCCATTTTTTCTTATAACTCCTCTTTCTATATCCAACATCTGTCTACTCTTCTTAAAATTCTCAAAATTAAAATAAACCATATATTTTCTAATGTTTTCAATACTCTTTGGGAATAAATTCTCAAAATAATTTAAATCACTCTTTTTCGCTTGTATCTTCTTTGAGGTACTTAATTTTAAGTTAAAATCATTATTTTTTTCTTGAAGCATTTTATATAATAAAACTGCCCCAAAATGAGCACACCCCTCCTCCTCATCCCGATTATTACAATTACAAAAACAAGCTAATTCAGAATCGATTATTTCAAGATTTAGATCATAACTTTTGTTCCCATCTCTAATTAAGACATAAAGTTTATCTTTTTCATCCAAACTCTTTCTGATGATATTAAGTTTCTTATATTTCTTAACTGATTCTGCCCAATATTTCTCATGAATATTATTACAAAATACTGCAATTTGCCTATCATTTAGCTCAAGTTGAGATAATTTTTCAAAAATATCTATTTCTTTTGTTGTTTTCATCCTAAATCTAAAAAAAGATTCATTATAAACTCTCTTTTTTTATAACTCCGGGGTAATAAGTGTAATTTTGAGAGATTTACAACAAAAATCCTTAAAAATAATTTATTTTTAGAATATTAAAATTATAATGGTTCCTAATATTTTATAAATCTCTTTTTCTTATTATTTATATAAAAAAGAAGATGATATACTTTCCAATAATTGGAGCATTGGCACTAGCTTCATTAACAATCTTAGAAAAAGTAGTATTAAGAAAAAGAAAAATAAATACTAAATTATTCCAGACAGCAGGGTTTCTTGCAGCAGTTCTTGTAATGATTCCTTTAGTTTTCTTTTTCTGGAAATTAGAGCCAGGAGCATTACATCTTAAGAATATTCTGATTTTTATTGGAGTAATAATTTCAGCATTTATAGCAAATATTTCTTTATTTTATGCTCTTAAATGGGAAAAAGTTTCTAATTTAGAACCAGCATTGATAATGGAACCATTATTTATTGTTTTATTAGCTATACTTTTTAGTTTTTTTGTAGAAGGATTATATGATAGAAATTTAGTTGTTATTATTCCAGCAATAATTGCAGGAATTACTTTAATAGCTTCTCACATAAAAAAACATCATTTAGATTTTAATAAATATTTCTTAGCTGCAATTGCAGGAAGTTTTTTCTTTGCATTAGAACTTGTAATATCAAGATTAATTTTAGACTTTTATACCCCTTTTTCATTTTACTTTTTTAGATGTCTTGCAATATTTATCCTTAGCTTTTTAATCTTCAGACCACAACTTTCTAGTGTAAAAGGAAAAGTTCGTTGGCAAATATTCTTAGTAGGAGCATTATGGGTATTATTTAGAGTAATTGTTTATTATGGTTATTTAATATTGGGAGTTATCTCAACAACATTAGTAATAATGTTAGGTCCAGTATTTGTATATATCTTTGCAAGAGTATTCTTAAAAGAAAAATTAAGTTGGAGAAATATTGTAGCATCAATAATAA
>CAZDZI010000016.1:0-6046 GCA_964509925.1 Candidatus Woesearchaeota archaeon
ATTTATAAACGTTTTTACTAAACAAAATATATGGATTTAAAAGAAAAGGATTTTGTGGAGATTGAATTTACAGGAAAAATCAAAGATGGAGAAGTATTTGACTCAAATATAAAACAAGATATTGAGGAATCAGGATTAAAGGCTTCTGCTAAGCCTTTTATTTTTGCATTAGGTCAAGGCATGTTTCTAAAGGGTGTTGATAATTCATTAATTGGAAAAAAAGTTGGAGAAGAATATAATATTGAACTTAAAGCTGAAGATGCTTTTGGAAAAAGAAATCCCGAGGCAATTAAATTAATTCCATCAAATGTTTTTAGACAACACAAAATTAATCCAATTCCTGGTGTTATGTTTAATTTTGATGGAAAACCTGCAAGAATTTTGTCAGCATCTGGGGGAAGAATAAGAGTTGATTTTAATAATCCTTTAGCAGGGAAAGATGTTGAATATAAAATTAAAATCTTAAGAAAGATAGATAAGATCAATGAAAAGGTAGATTCATTAAATGAATTTTTATTTAGAAAGAAATTTAAGTTTGAAATTAAAGATAAAAATTTAATACTTAATGTTGACATACAATTATTCAAATTTGTAGAATTATTTAAAGAAAAATATAAAGAAATTTTAGGTTTAGATTTAGAAGTTAAAGAAGTAAAGACTGAAAACAAATCACCTGAAAGTAATCCTAAAGAAGTTTCTGAAAAATCAGAACCAAAGGCAAAAGATTCTGAAACAGAATCTAAGGAATAAATCACAACAATTCTTTATGCGAAGTGACTGTGTCGACGAGCATCAGTCCCTCTGTCTTCTTGCGAAGTGACTGTGTCGACGAGCATTAGTTCCTCTATTTTTTATGTAAATCACAGGGTGAATTTATATCCATAAATTATATAGATGAAAGCACAACAATTCTTATAAACAATTCATACATTGATTTTTTATGGATTATTCATATGAACAAAAAGAGGATGCTACTCCTGAGCCAGTTAAATCAGTTCAAGAAGTTTCAACAAGCCCTTCTTCAGAAGTAAGAGAGATTGATAGAGAACTAGAAGAGCTATTAAAAAAACAATCTGCCAAAATAAAAGTAATTGGTGTTGGAGGAGGAGGAAATAATTCTTTGAGTAGAATGAGAGAAATTGGAATTAAAGGAGGAGAACTTATTGCAATTAATACTGATGCTCAAGATTTATTATATGCTAATGCAGATCAAAAAATTCTTATTGGTAGAGAATTAACTCAAGGGCTTGGAGCTGGAAGTAATCCTAGAGTTGGAGAAGAGGCTGCAAAAGAATCCGAATCTGAGATAAAGAAGAAATTAGCAGGATCAGATATGATTTTTATTACATGTGGTTTAGGAGGAGGTACTGGTACTGGTGCTGCTCCAGAAGTAGCAAGATTAGCTAAAAAACAAGGAGCATTAACTATTGGGGTTGTTACACTGCCTTTTACAATTGAAGGGAAAAAAAGAATTGAAAATGCTATGAATGGTTTAGAAAGACTTGAAGCTACAGTAGACACTTTAATTGTTATTCCAAATGATAAACTTTTAGAACTAGCCCCAGAACTTCCATTACATACTGCATTTAAAATTTCAGATGAGATTCTTACTAATGCTGTTAAAGGAGTTACAGAGCTTGTAACAACATCTGGTTTAGTGAATTTAGATTTCGCAGATATTAAAGCAGTAATGGTTGATGGAGGAGTTTCTTTAATTGGACTTGGTGAATCAGACACAGAACAAAGAGCTCTTGATGCAGTAAATAAAGCAATCACAAACCCCTTATTAGATGTGGATATTTCAGATGCTACAGGAGCATTAGTAAATGTTATTGGAGGACCAGATATGAGTCTTGATGAATGTAAGGAAATTATTGATGCTGTTGGACAAAAGCTTTCACCAGATGCAAAACTTATTTGGGGAGCTCAAATTTCTGCAGATATGGATAAATCCTTAAGAGTTTTATTAATTGTTACAGGAGTTAAAAGTTCTCAAATTTTAGGACACACAGAACCTATGGATGTAATAAAACATAGAGAAATAGAAGAAGAATTAGGAATAGAATTCTTTGAATAATTTTATAAACCCACTGAATATAATTAAAATATGAAATTAACGTCATTTATATTAAAATGTAAAAGAGTATGGCATGCACTTAAAAAGCCAACAAAAAAAGAATTCTGGAATGTTGCAAGAATTGCTGCTATTGGAATAGGATTATTAGGTATTGCAGGATTTTTAATTTCTGCAGTTGTTAAAACCCTTATCAGATAATTTTATAAACCCCCATAATTAATTAAGTATATCTTTCTAAGATATTAAGTCTTAGCTAGAGCAGAACAAGATGATATTTATTATAAAAGTTACAACAAACAAAGAAGAAAGAGCCGTAGATATGATTGGGGAAAAAGTTGAAAAGAAAAGTCTTAATGTTCATTCTGTTTCTAGGCCTCATGGGCTTAGAGGATATATTCTTTTAGAAGCAGAAGATAGAGATTCAGCAGAAGAAGCTGTTTTTAATCTTCCATATATTAAAGGAATAATTGGAAAAACAATTTCTTATGAAGAGATTAGAGCGATGGTTGAACCTTCAATACATACAATTACTATTAAAGAAGGAGATATTATAGAGATTATTGGAAGTACTCTTAAAGGAGAAAAAGCAAAAGTTTTAAGAATAGACAAACAAAAGGAAGAAGTAGTAGTAAGCTTGCTTGGTGCTGTTGTACCTTTGCCAGTTACTGTTAAAATTGATAATGTTAAAGTTATTAGAAGAGAAGAAGGAGAAGAAGAATGAACATAAAATTACTTGTTGAAGGTGGAGCAATGCAACCAGGTCCTGCACTTAGTCAAAAGCTAGGTCCAGCTGGAATTAATATTGGGGAAGTTATATCTAAAGTTAATGAAGCAACAAAAGATTTCAAAGGATTAAAAGTCCCAGTAGAATTAGATGTAGATGCAGGAACAAAAGAATTTAATGTTCAAGTTTTTTCACCTCCTGCTTCAGAGTTATTAAAAAAAGAACTTGGAGTAGAAAAAGGATCAGGAACTCAAAAGAAATTATATGTGGCAAATGCTTCTATTGAGCAAATAATCTCAGTCGCAAAGCAAAAATTAACAAATTTACTTGCTAAAGATTTAAAGGCTGCTGTAAAATCTATTATAGGAACTTGTACAAGTCTTGGAGTGTTGGTGGAGAATAAACCTGCATCAGAAGTTGGGCAAGATATTGATGACGGAAAGTTTGATAAAGAGATACAAGCAGAATCAACTGAAACTTCTGATGAAAAGAAAGCTGAATTAGATAAATTCTTTAAAGAATCATCAGCAGAACAGCAAAAGATAATCCAAGCTGAAGAAGCAGTTAAAGCTGCAGAAGAAGAAGCAGCTAAGCCTGCTAAAGGAAAGGAAGAAAAAGCAAAACCTGCAGAAGAAGCTCCAACTACTTTAGAGAAAAAGAAATAGTTTTATAAATAAATTAAAGCATTTCTTGTTAGGGGGTTGTAGTATAGCCTGGTTAGTATTTGTGGTTTGGGACCATAAGACCGCGGTTCGAATCCGCGCAACCCCATATAAATAGTATAAAAAAATAAAATGGCAACAAAAACAAAAAAAGCAAAAGCTTCAGGAAGATTTGGAGTAAGATATGGAAAGACAGTTAGAGCAAGATTAAACAAAGTAGAAGAAAAACAAAGAAAAAAACAAGTCTGTCCATTATGTAAGAAACTAGGAGCAAAAAGATTATCAAAGGGAATTTGGGAATGTTCAAAATGCAATAAAAAATTTGCATCAGATGTATATCACTTAGGAGAATAAATAAATGAAAAACAAAAACTTATTTAAAGACAAGTTGATGAAAAGAAACTATAGGTAATTACAAATGTCAGCTTATAAATGTTTTAAATGCGGGAAAAAGATAACAACTACAAATCTAGAAAATAGATTTGTTTGTCCTTACTGTGGAAGTAAGATTTTCTATAAGCCAAGAAATAAAGTTAAAAAGGTAAAAGCAGTTTAAAATGAATCAAGAAAAAATTCAAGAAATGCAATTCTTAGAACAGAATTTACAAAACATACTTCTACAAAAACAAGCATTTCAAATGGAGCTTTCAGAAACAAGTTCAGCTTTAGAAGAAGTTAGCAAATCAAGTGAAGATGTTTATAAGGTTATTGGGCAATTAATGATTAAGACTGAAAAAGCAAAAATAACCGCGGAATTAGAAAATAAAAAGAAGATTCTAGATACAAGATTAAAAGCATTAGAAAAACAAGAGTTAAGTATTTCTGAAAAATTAGAAGAAATAAGAGAAGAACTTATGAAAGCAGGCAAAAAATAACTTTATTTTTTAAAATATACAACAAAGTTACGAAATCTTTATAAATATCCCACATCTAAATTAACTATGGTTTTTAAAAAGATAAGAGATGCATTCTCAGGTTCATTTGGTAGAGAATCACTAGGTGAAGATTATGTAGAAATTGATTTAGAAGAAAAACAAAAAGAGCAAGAGAATAAGGTAATGGTTAAAGTTTTTGTTTTAAAACACTACGATGATGTTAATAATATTCTTAGTGCATTAAGAGAAGGATATACTATTGCAATAATTGATTTTAAAATTTTAAAACAAAAAGATCCTATTGAATTAAAAAGAGCTATATCAAAGATAAAAAAAACAGTTGACGCTCTTGAAGGATCAATTGCAGGACACGAAAATATTGTTATTGTTGCACCTTCTTTTGCTAAGATTGAAAAACAACAAGAAATTGTAAAAAAAGAACCTGAAGACAAGTTTTATTAAGTATTATTTTAGCTTATTTCTATGAAAACATTATTTATTCCAGCAAAATCAAAATCAAAGATAAATACTAAGAAAATTTTAGAGTTATCTAAGAAACTTCCTAAAAATATAGCTATAACATATTCTATTCAATTTATAGAAATAGCTAAAAAAATAAAAGTTCTCCTTAAAGAAAAAAATATTACTGCTTTTACTCAAGTTTTAGGATGCTCAAAACCTCAATTTAAGAATACAGATGCTATACTATTAATAGGGTCTGGAAAATTCCATGCTATTTCTCTAGCATATGAAACAAAACTCCCTGTGTTTATTTTATGTAGAAATAGTTTAGACCAAATATCTGAAAAAGACTTAGAAATAATTAAAAAAAAGAATAAAGCAGCATATCTAAAATATTTACATTCAGATAAAATTGGAGTTATAGTTTCAACAAAACCAGGACAATGCAGATTAAAAAAAGCACTAGAACTAGCAAAAACTAAAATAAAGCATAAGAAATTCTACTTATTTTTAACTAATACTATTAATAGGAATGAATTTGAGAACTTTAATATTGATTCTTGGGTAAATACTGGCTGTCCTCGTTTAGATATGGATTCATTCTGCCAGGGAATTATTAATATAAATAAAATTAAACCTTTGCAATAGAAAACACTGTTTTTAGGGCTACAATAATTGTAGCAGGAACAAATAATACAAAGAAAGCAGAGAAAATTGAATTTACTATATCATATAAACCAATTCCAATTAAAGATCCGCTAATACTATCCATACCAAATTTACTAACGACAACTATAATAAATCCTGCAATTAAAAATGTTTGAGAGTCTTTTCCCCTAACAATCATAAAACCAATAAGGACACCAAGCAATACTAGAAGACTATATATCTGAGCACTATAAGCAATTAAAGCAGGGATTGGTAGAAGAGTTGTAAAGATTCCTGCAACTAATGCAAGGACAACTCCTATTAAAAAGGCCCATGCTCCAACAGAATTTTCATGTGATTTTAACATTTTATATAACGCTTTTTATCGTTGATAAAACTAAGTTCTGATAATTTATAAATCTTTTCTAACTTTCACCATTAAGCATAAGTCTCAAAAAGCACTTATATTTTCAAATATAGAAAAGTTTATAAACCATAGTAACTCTGGAGTGACACGTTAAAATGAAAACAAAAACATTATCAATGTTCGGATTAAGTTTTTTAGTAATGATTCTTTTAGTTAGCGTCGCTAGTGCAG
>CAZDZI010000016.1:6146-11435 GCA_964509925.1 Candidatus Woesearchaeota archaeon
TGTAACAGAAGATACAACATCAGAAGACACTGATTTTTGTGGTGTTAACTTTGGGGAATTAGATTCAAATGTTTCAAATCCTGGAGATTTAGATGTAAAAATAGATTATATAGATAATTTTGGAATAGGTGGAGATGATGAATGGTATCCAAATGATGAACTTGAAGTTCGTGTTGAAATTAAAAATGATGGAAGTGAAGATGTAGATAATGTTGTTGTTGAATGGGGATTATGGAGTACAGAAACAGATGAATGGGCTATTGAAATTGATGAAGAAGATGACTTTGATGTTAAAGACGATGACGAAGAAACTATAACTTTCACAATTGATTTATATGATGATTTAGATGTTGATTTAGATGAATTAAAAGATGGAGAATATGTTCTTTATGTTAGAGCATATGGTGAAATAGATGATGGTAGCGATACAGAAACTTGTGATTATGATTCAGAAGAAATTACAATCTTTGTAGAAGAAGATTTAGTAGTTCTTAATGATATTAAATTAACAGGAACATCTTTTTGTGGAAATATGATTCAAGTTACTGCTGATATCTTAAATATTGGTGAAGAGGATCAAGAAGAAATTTCTCTTACTATTTATAATTCTGAATTAGGAATAAATGAAGATATAGCAATAGGAGACATTGATGCTTTTGAAGATAAAAAATTAGATTTTGAATTTATGATTCCAAAAGATGCAGAAGAAAAAATATACACTATTAAATTAACTCTTTATGATGAAGATAATGATGTTTATGAAAATGGAGATGAGGACGAATCACAATATAGTCTTAGTCTTGATGTAAGTGGAAGTTGCCAAGTGGCTCCAGACGCAGTTGTTTATGCAAGTCTTGAATCTGGTGGAAAAGCAGGAGAAGAAATTAAGATTAAAGCTTCAGTTACAAATAAAGGAGATGAATCAGAAACTTTTACTATTAGTGTTGCTGACTATTCAAGTTGGGCAGAATTAATAAGTATCTCTCCAGAAGAAACTACTATTAATGCCGGAGCATCAAAAGATGTTATTCTTACTTTTAAAGTAAATAAAGACGCTGAAGAAAACCAAAACTTTAATATTGTTTTAAGTAATGAAGGTGGAGAATCAACTTCTCAACCAATTGCAGTTACTATTGAACAAGCATCAGGTCTTTTAAGTATGATTAAAAATAATGGATACCTTTGGGCAATTGCCATTATTAATGTAATTTTAATTGTAGTGATTATACTAGTTGCAGTAAAAGTTACTAGAAAATAAATATAATTCTTAAAAAATGATATCATTTTTACCACTAATTAAAGAAGTATTTGATTTTATTTTTAATTTATAATAAAACCCTTAATTTAGAGTTTTTTGTTTTATTATAAAATTTTTAAATAGCCTTTTCTTGTATTATTTATGAGTAAATACCTAAACCTCTTTATGAGATATTTATTAATTGTTTTAGTGGCAATACCTAATTTATATCTTTTTTATTTCCTCTTCACCCCCTTAACAATCTATCCCCTTTATTTTATTCTTAATGTGTTTTTCGATATAACTCTCTCTGGAAGCTCTTTAATCATTAATTCATATCAAATACATATTATTGATGCATGTGTTGCAGGAGCAGCTTATTACCTCTTATTTGCTCTAAATATGGCTATCCCTGGCATTAAATTTAAGCAGAGAGCAAAGATGATTGCCTTTTCTTTTCTTTCACTATTAGTCCTTAATTTAATTAGAATCTTAAGTTTAATACTTATTTTATTTTATGGAGCCTCTTTATTTGATATAACTCATAAGTTTTTCTGGTATTTCCTAAGCACATTATTAGTTGTTTTAATCTGGTTTGCAGAGGTAAAAATATTCAAGTTAAAAGAAATTCCTTTTTATACAGATATTCTAAATTTATATAATAAATCTATATTAAAGAAAAAAGATAAATCCAAGACTTCCAAGAAGAATAAATAATCCTGCAATCATTATTCCAGCGATAATAGCCATAATGCTCTTTTTTCTATCTAATCCTAAAATCCAAGATAAAAGACAACCACTCCATGCTCCAGTTCCAGGGAGGGGAATAGCAACAAAAAGCATTAATGCATAAAATCCTATTTGGTCATGTCTTTTTTCAAATTTATCTACTCTTTTTTGGATTTTTCTAAGGTAAAAATTAAATATTCTTTTATATAAATTAATCTTCATAAAAATAGAGTGTATTTTATCTAGGAAATAAAAGATAAAGAAGATTAATAAAATGTTAATGAAAATTATTAAAAAGAAAACTAAAATTATTGGGACATTGTTATCTAAGGCATAAAGAACTCCCAAGGGTAAACCTGCTCTTAGTTCTGTTATTGGCATAAGAGTTAAAAGGATAGCATAGATAAGCCTCAAATCCATTTTAATTTTTTAATGCATTATATTGCACTAATGTTTCAACTAAAAATCTTTCTGTAACTTTTAAAATATCACAATCTTTAACATTCAAATCATAGCAAACAGGCCCGATTTCATTTATCTCAGAATTTTCTGATTTTTGTATATTAACATAAATATATCTTCCTTGTTCATCACAACTAGCATTTTCATCTTTTACAATCTTAACTCCAATTGCTTTAAGATTCATTAGATTTGCAATAGAAATAATCCCATCCCCTTCGCAATTAAACTCATCTTCTGAATTAAGAACTAATCTAACCATTTCATCATCAAATATTGTGAGATTCTCTCCAATAATAATCTCTCCATTAAATGGGATATCATGTATTTTTCTTGGATCATTTCTAATGTAAATATTGTAAGGAACTATTTGTCCATTATAATAAACAGGAAATGATGTTTGATAAAAAATAAGTTTTCCTTCTTTTACAATTTTAAAATCAAGTCCTCTATATTTAAATTCTCCAGCAGATTTAATAAAAGAAACTCCAAGGAGGATAATTAAAATAAATACTCCAATACCTATTAAGATGTTTCTAAGAATTTTATTTTGTTGAGCAAGCTCTGCTTTACTAGCATGTTTTTTTTCAACTAAATCGCAAACTCTTTTTTCCTCTGTTTTTCCACCTTTTTTCTTAACATCAAATACTTCACATATTTCTTCCTTTTCATTAACTTTCTCTTTCTTTTTTTCCTTTACCATTATCTATTTGTTCTCTTTTTATCTTTATAAGTTTTTTTATTCTTCAGGGCTTATGAAATAAGTTCTCGAATAAACTTCTTGACTATTATTCTTCAGATACCCTATTAATTATTGTCTTTAATCCTTAGTATTTTAAATAAGAATTCATCTGTTATTTTAACTAAATCCTCTTCTTTTCCTTGGATAAACACACAATTCTCTTCTTGAATTATACTCGAAACATTGTCTTCTTTAATAATAATAAAATTATTTGTACAGTCTTTTATTGGAATATTTTCTTCGCAATCTTCTTCGTTAAGACACGCATTTTGCATTCTTTGAACTACTTGATTAAGATTAGTATAAAGCTCTCTTTTTGCTTCACTATTTTTAGATTGAAGATATAGTGGCATATTATAATAAGAATCAATGTAATTAACTTCACCAGAAATATTTTCTATTTCTTTTGGAGAGTAACTAAAGAAAAACTCTAAGTTTTGGACATTTAAACTCCAATAACTTGATTTTGGAATAAATTCATAGCCATTATAATTTATTGTCTTTGTTTCTTCTTGATTATTTAATCTTCCACTTAAAGAATAGCCTAGAACACTAAGAAGCATTAAAAAAATTAATGCTAATCCTACAAGCAATTGGTTGAATCTTTCCTTACTTTTGCTTTTTCCTTTAGAAAGTATTTTTCGCATAATTAAAGATTAATTTTTTACTATAAAAACATTTTGTATTGTTCTCACCAAGACTAAAAAAAAAAGAAAAAAAAAGAAAAAATTAAATTTTTTGGATATCTATTCAACTACTAATTCAGCGCTTGTTGATGAAGTACCTTTGTACTTTTTACCAACAGTTGTGTCAACATCTTGTGTTCTTAAGTAAGATGAAGCAGCTTGAGTATCTGCAACTTCATAACCAGCAACAACTAATGCAACTTTCGCAGCATTATATGGGCTTGCAACACTTTCAATTAAGAATTGTCCAGCACCAACACCTGTCGCAGTTGTGAACGCAGCACTACAGTGAGATCCTCCTAATACGTTTGCAGCAGCTGAATTAATACAGCTTCCACCAACAATAATTAGGTTTTTACCACTTACAGAACTAACTTCACTATCTTTAACAATTATGTCTCCGATACCTGAGCCAGAAACCACAGTCACTTCAGGAGCTGTAATGTAAACATCAGCAGCAACTTCATCACCATGATAAACTAACTTAACACTCTTTTGCCCAGAACTTGGCTTATTATATAAGATTTCTGTAGCAAGTGCAGAATAAGCAAAATCTCTCCACACATCAGTGTTACCAATTTCAGTAGATGTAGCCTCTGCAGTAGTTTCAGTATCAACAGCACTAACTTCTACTTCAGCAGTTGTTGAACTATCCCAACCAATAGTTAGGTTAATCCAATCTCCATCTGCATGAGCTTTGTTACCGTTCTTGTCTTCTTCTCTCATTACAAGATAGAATGAAGTAGCATTATGCCCTAAAGTCTGGTTTGAAGCACCAGCAGCATTAAATTCTCCTTCACTAGCTGTTCCATTTGTATGGTTTAGATAAGGTAGTTGAACTTTCATTCCTTCTTTTGAATAAAGAGTTGCAAAGTCAACACTAGTACTTCCATTCCAAAATTGAACTGTATTTTCTGTGTTACTAACAGCACCAACAACTAAATCAACATTTCCTATTGAAAATGTATCTGCATTTTGAGCTCCAGTCTTTTTATCAACCCAAGCACCATTCTTATAGTATTGGAAATCAGCTTTGTCTATATCGCTTTCTGTTACAAAATTAGTAGCTCTCATTAAATAAGATTCAGCATCACTTCCATCATTATAAGAAGCAACAAAATAGTCATCTGTATCTTTATCAAATGTCATGTTAGCAGTTCCAGTTGTAGTTGTATTGGTAATTAATCTATTATTATCATCTTTACCAAAACCAATAAATGTTCCTGCTGTTGTTGCATATAAGAAGTGAATATCTGCTGGACCATCCTTTAAAGGAAAGTCTTCAAGTACAGCATATAGTTCTCCTCCTTGCTCAACTCTAATAGTTTCTTCTGCAGGGTAAGTTACTCCTCCATAAGACAATTTAACAGCTCCAAATCCTGGCATTGTTATTTCAGTATTTTCTGTAATAAACAAATCATCATCTGCAGCCCAAG
>CAZDZI010000017.1:0-8610 GCA_964509925.1 Candidatus Woesearchaeota archaeon
ATGTAACTTCCAACATTAATATTAAAATTCTTTGAAGAAGTTCTCCCCATACTATCTGTTATTGCAACTTTTACTATAAAATTTCCTTCCTCATCAAAAGTATATGTTTTCTTTGGTTCAGTTGTTGTAAATGTTTCACCATTAAAATCCCATTTATAGCTTTCAATACTATCATTTCCTATTTTCTTAACAAACACTCTAAAATTAGTAGGAAATAAAGAAGCAGTAGAAATCGGGCTTAATGCATATATCTCTGGAACCTCTTGAATAATAATGTCTTCTGATGCAACCTCTGTATCTTTAAAATTTATTGAATATTGAATTTCTTGGTGTTTTTCTGGCAAAGTAAAATTAGCTTCATCAATATAAATTTGTGTAAATCCCTCTGTTGTAATGGTTGCTGAAGAAACATTTATATCATGAATTTTTTTTAAGATAGTTGTTCCACCTAAGTCATTATATTGAATATTAATATTATTAATTATAATATCTTGATTTTTCCCAGATTTAATTTTAATTGGAATAACACATCCTTCAGGACAATTATCAGTATATCCTGTAATTTTTTCAATTTTTTCAAAGAATTCTAAAGCAAGACTTCTGTCTCCTTGAAGAGTATCTCTAATCTGAAATTTCTCAACACTATCAAATTTTTTTCCTATTGCAAAAATATTATATGCAAAAATTTCATCTCCTCCACTTCCAGTATCAAAAAATCCACATCCATTAGAAGGACTATATGCTTTTATTTCAGAATTACCTGAGTTTTCAGAATAAATACAAACATAATAATCTTTTTCTTCTGTAACTAAGAAATCAGTTTCACAGAAAAACTCTCCTACTCCTGAACCTTCTGCTATCTCACAACTTGCAAGTTCTTCATCAGGGTAATTATCTTCTGCACCATAAATTCCCATAGTTATATCTCCAGAATCATTTTTTAGATTAATCTCTGCCCCTAATCTAAATCCAGGAGACTCTGTTAATTTTATTCTCTGGCAATATTTTGAAGAAGGTCCCTGGGCAAGAACATAATTAGAATAATCTTCTAAAGATTCATTAAAACAACCAGTTCTTTCTAAAACATCACAAACTTCTGTATGAGATCTATTGTTCCCTATTTTTATCTCGCTGTTTAATAAAAAAGTAATTTCTATCTGATTACTACAAGAACTTTCAGCAGTGCTATTAATATCAAATTCAACTTTAGAGATTTCATTTAGTTCTCCTTTAAACTCAAATCCAAGCATCTTGGTTTCTCCAGCATCCATATGAAAACTTTTTGTTTCTTGCCCATTATATGCAGCATAATTAACCCCACAATCACTTGGATTACAAGAATAATCTGTTCCTAGAATTAATTTTGAATCACTTTTTAATAAATCAAATAAATTTATTGTGTTTCCTTCAGAATCTTCAAATACTGAAATTAATTGTTCAGAATTAAAACTCATATTTAACCATCCTCTTGCATTTTCATTAGGTCCGTAAACTAAATCTAATAAACTAGATTTATTCCCTACTTCAAAACTAGCAGCTACATTACTAATCAAGATTAAAAATAATAATCCTATCACCAACTTTTTCATATCCAAGAATATGAATTATATTTTATAAACTTACCTTTATGCGAAGTAACTGCGTTGACGAGCATCAGTCCTCTGTCTTCTTGCGAAGTAACTGCGTTGACGAGCATCAGTCCTCTGTCTTCTTGCGAAGCGCCAATTTATTTTTATTGCCTACTTAATAAAAAACCATAAATCACAGAAATAATTGATAAACTTGCAATTATATTTAACATACTAAAAAATCCCAGTTTTACTTGTGCTGGACAAGGTATTGGGCCAGTAACCCAAGATTCACATTCTGTTTGAGTTGACGAATAAGAAACTTTAAAAAAATCATCTCCTCCTTCACAATCTCCTTGCTTTTCTGTTTGTTCATAAACACAAGGATTAGTATTAGCTGCATCACAGCTAGGAGCATTTTCTTCTGAAGCAGTTTCACTACTTCCCAAATCACAGCTTCCTTCTAACCACATACAATTCCAATCTAAAAAATAAATACAGCCATCTTCATCTCTTTGACTTGCTCCTGATGCAACAGTTTCAGCATCGGCTTCACAAGAAACATTATCTAAGTAATCAGCACATTGGCTTATTACTGATCCAGTAAATGTAGTTGTTATATTTAAGAATTCATAAGCATCTTCTCTATCTCTTGTGCTTATGTCTAATCCATCTCCGTCAGCTACAAAATAAAATTCATCATAATCTCCTTCTTCTGTTTCATCTAAATCATCTTGAATCACTTTCCATGTAGCAACTGCTTTTCCATCAGAGACTGTTGTAGTAAGGCTAGTTATATCATCATCTAAAAGAAAATCATTCTCAAAAACATCAAAACTAACTTCTTCTCCATCTTCTAAACCTGTATTTTTAACAACAAGGAAAACATCTGTTCCATCTGGTAAAAGAACTAATAATTGATTAATAGCAGTTGATTCATCTAAACTCCAAAAAGCTTGTGTAGTTACAGGACAATCTGGGTCTAGTATTGAGCCACAATCAGCCCCATAATTTTCTGGGCATACTAAATCATCTAAGCCACAATCATAACATACTCCATTAATATATACTCCTTGAGTAGAAGGGTCATCATCTTGATCACAAATTGGATGTTGCGCAGATATAAAACTAATTAAAAATATAAACAATGCTATTCCTACCACCAACTTTTTCATATTATTAAATAAGAAAAGGATTTTATAAATGTTGTTCTAAGTGAAATAGGGGAAGAGATATTTTAGATTAATAAATATGAGTTTGTTTTAAACAAACTCAAAACAAAAGAAATTTATACTATAAACCCTTTATTAAACTGTATAAATTTGAGATAGAGAAAGATTTATATACTACTAAAGAGTAACAATAACATAATAAAATGGATATTTTAAGACCTCTTAGAAATGCAAGGAAAACTTTAGGAGCAATACTTTTAGCTAGTACTCTGGCTGTTACTGGTTGTGGTGGAAGCGGAGGAGGCGGAGGAGGAGACGATGATCCTGCAAATCATGCTCCTGAGATAACTACTAATATTATTCCAGAATCATATAAAGGAGAAGTTCTTAATGGGGATTTTAATGCGACAGACTCTGATGGAGACTCACTTAATTATTCAGTACCTTCACCTGCTGGAGTAACAGTTAATTCTTCTACAGGGCAGTTTACATATACCCCAACTTCACCAGGAGTAGTAAATTTCACATTCAGAGTAGAGGATGGAAAAGGGGGGTCAGATGAACAAGTTGTGCCTGTTGATGTAAAACCAACTTTTATTACTTCAGGAACTTTAGAAAGTTCATTAGATGATGATGAAAATGGTTCTTTAGACCCAATAAATAATTTTAGAATAACATTAACAAGGCAAAGTGATAGTTTAACTTATACTAAAGATATAAATTCAACAAACTCCTGGACTTTTCCGGTTGTTAGAGAAGGAAATTATACTGTAACACTAAAAGATTTACAAGGAAAACATTTAGATTCTCAATTAGGAACATTTGTAGTTAAAGAAAATTTCTTAGACGATAAATTAAAAATGACTGGAAATCAATGGGTTATGATTCCAAATAAAACAAATTTCCCTCAATATCTACAAGAGGTTTTTGCAAAAAGAGTTGGATGGACAAATGTTGAAGAAGGTCCAAAAGCAGAAGCTCCACTAGTAATAAGTTACCTTAAAAATGTTGATGGTTCAGAAGTCTTTGTAGATGAAGCCGCTAAAGAAGCCTGGAAAATAAGATTAAAAGGATTTTATTTAGATTATATAAATAAAGATAAACAAGATTCTCATCCAAATTATGGTGATAATCCTTCTGGTTTTGAATTTATAAATGAATTCCCCCCATCAGTTCTTCCAACAGTTAATGGAGCAGATGTTTGGACTTTTGATCAAAATCTTCCCGTTAATGGAGGGAATATAACCGAAACAGACAATCCAGCAAATCCCCATAAAAAAATTGCAGGGAGTATAGTTATAAAAAACCCTTCTATATCAGATGCTATTTGTGTTTCAGAAGCACTTTCTACAAATAGGGGAGGTGTTGAATCAGAAAAATTAATAGGGGCTTATAATAATGCTCCTACACTTCCAAATAAAAATGATAAAGCAGTTGCAGTTTTAATAAATGGAAGCAAAGCAAGATCATATGATGTATATTTAGGAACTGCTATAACTCCAAAAGACGAAGCTCCTTTAACATTTATATGCAATAGAAATTATCCTTTATTGTCTCAAACATCATTACCTATTTCAAATCTTGAAAAAAGAATTTTTCCAGCAGTAAGTAATGATGGATATACTCCAAAGGATGAAGATTATTCAGAAAAATATGTTCCTACTCCTGTTCCAACAAAACAAGAAGTTGAGTTTTAATTTAAAAATATAGTCTTTCTTTTCAATCTCTAAAACTTATTAATATCATACCAAAAACCATAATTTAATCCAGAGGTAACTTGAGCACAATATTGCCAGGTGGTTCCACTTAATTTATATGTAGTTCCTAGAACTTGATTATCTACTGCCCAAATGTTGTAGCACATCCCAACTGAAGATTCTATACATACTCCCCCATACCATGTTCTATTATCAGGACAACATCCCCCACCATCCGCATTAGTTAATGTTTCTCCTCCAGTAGAATTAAAAGGAGGAGTCCAAGTGCAACTTTCTCCAAGCTCCCAACATTGATTTTTTGTTGTCAATGATTCACAATCCTGTATTCCTCCACCAGCAAAACAACAAATAGAATAATTATAATTTGAATTATCACAAGTTTCTAAATGAGCATTAGTTGTATCTGAAAGCTTTACTACACAACTTCCCATTGGTCCACCTGTTACTGGGGGACAATTAGGAGCTCCCTCCTCAGGAATTTCATATAAAAAACAAGACAAATCACCATAACAAACTTCAGTGTTATAATTTGTGCCTTCTGGTCCCTCTGCATGAGCATTTGTTTCTGCTGATAATTTTAAAATAGTATTCTCTCCTGTACAAAGAGAATCTCCTCCAGAACTAACACTACCAAAAATATCACTATATAATATCTCAATTTCATAATCTGCTTGAGCAACAGTCTGTGCATGAGCATTTGTTTCAGAGGATAATCTTAAAATAACATCCTCTCTAAATCCAGGGCTAATTATATCTAATGCAGAAACCATACTAATTGTTAGAAATACTAATGCAATAAAAACAACCACTTTTTTCATAAAACTATTTATGAATAAGAGTTTAAAAATATTAGGGTTAAAAGACTTTAAAGAATTTTCGTAATCCCAAATCCATAATTAGAAAATTTTAATTATGTTAGGCAATTCATAAATATTTTTGAGATTAACCAACCCTTTTTTATTTGATCCATTCCAAACTATTAAAACATTATATCCTTGATTATGGGCATCCATCAAATCTACTTTATAATTATCCCCCACAATCAAGATTTCTTTTTTAGAAAGCCCAGATAGTTTTCTGATTAATTCATAAATTTCAAATTTTGATTTATATTGGGGATATTTTTCTCCCAAGGAATAAGTTTTTTTGATAAATTTCTTTATTCCTAGGATTTTTTGCAATTTTAATGAATAGCTAAAAGAAGCAATAGTAACAACATATTTATCCTGCTTTATCTTTTTTAATACATCAATTAATTGGAAATCTTTCTTTAAATAATTATTTAAATCAGTTTTATTAAATATTTCCTCAAGATAATCTTTAGATAACAAACCTATTGAGCTAAACCCTTCAAGGGGATTTGGATATTTTTTCGGTAATTTTTCATAAATTTTCTCCACATCTTTTTTATTAATTTTTAGTGAATTAGAAATCCATTTTTTCGTTTTTTTCCTAAGTTCAATTGTTAATTTATGTTTAGGATTATAAAATGTCCCATCTTGATCAAAGATTATTATTTTTATCATCTTCGTTAAAAAAAAGGATTTTTATCACAACCTCTTCTTTTTTATTTTTAAAAATTTTTAATGCATCATTGAATTTATACAGGGGAAATTTATGTGTAATTATTTTTTGAAATTCTTTGCTATTCTTTAAAATAATATTCAATGCTTCTTCAAAATCTTCCATTCCATTGTAAGAGTTTAATCCAACTATCTCCGCTTCTTTAAAAAAGAGATTTCTTAAAATTAATTTATTAACATAATCCCTTTCAAATACCCCCAATACTATAATTTTTCCTTTAGGTAAAATAAGATTTATTGCTTCGGATAACGTATTATCTTGCTTTCTTCCAACAGCTTCAAAGATATAATCATATTCATTGAAATTTTTTATGCTTTTCTTTTTAACTCTAATCCCCATTTCTGATGCTACCCCCAGATTCTTTTTATTTTTCCCACTTAAATACACTGAATTATTAAAATTTTTACAAACTAAAGCCATCGAAAGGCCAACAGCCCCATCTCCAATAATTAATATTTTTGAATTTATATTAATTTGAGATAATTTATAAGCATGAATACACATAGCAATAACATCTGTTAAAGAAGCCAATTCAAAACTAAGATCTTTTGGTAATTTTATTAGATTTTTAATAGGAACCAAACAGAATTCTGAAAATCCTCCATCATAATCTTTTCCTATTGATTTTGATTTAGTTATTTCTTTACTTCTATTGAAAATCAAAGGCATAACAGCTACTCTATCACCAGTTTTAAATTTATTGTTTTTCCCTATCTCTTTAATTATTCCCGAAAATTCATGCCCCCATATTTTTGATTTTATGGTTTTTCTAGATTGGTTATCTGAAAATATTTTTTGAGTATCACTCCCACATAAACCTGAAAAGATAACTTTTACTTTTGCCCATCCTTTTTTTATGGTTGGTTCTTTTACCTCAGAATAATTAATCTTGCCATTTTTATTAATGATAATTCCCTTCATTTTATTTGAACCCTTTTATCTTATTTAAATTTCCCCCAGTTGCTTCGATAAATTCTAATAATTTTTTATATGGTAAACCTTCTTTAATAGCTTTTTTTGCTGTCTTATAACTTTCTTCTAACCCCTTAGTTATTCCAGATAAATGTAAAATTGTCCCAGCATTTATAGCAATTATGTCCTCCCTAGCTGGATTGCCTTTACCTTTTAAAACATCTAGAGATAATTTTATATTTTCTTTAATAGTCTTTCCTTCGGATATATCTTTTGGAGAGTATTTAGGAAGTCTAAGCTCTTTTACAGGATTCCATATCTTTAATTTTCCAACGTTTCCATGTTGTATGCCAATTAATTTGGTTTCGCCATATACGCCCATTTCATCTAAGTAATGAATCATATCATGTGTTGTAGAAACAACCATAACATTTTTTACACCAAAATATTTTAGAACTTCAATAGATAATTCAACATTTGGATGGGCCAATCCATACAAAAAATTATCATATTCTATTGGACTTGCTAATGCTGCCAATCCAAAAGAGAGTGCATGTGGTGCAATAAATTTTTGCCCATAAATTGAATCAAATTTAGGTAATAATCCTTCAATTTTAAAAGCTCCGAAACCTATCTTTTGAATAATTTTTCCCATCTTAGATTGAGGGATATTCAAATTACATCCAATCTTTTCTAAAAAATCTGCAGATCCAGTTAATGAACTCGTTGAATGAGAAACTGCTTTTGCAGTATATGCCCCCAAACTTGCAGCAGTAAGAAGTGCTGGAGTAGAGATATTGATTGTTTTATTACCTTTTTTTCCGCTACCTATTGCACCAATTAATAGTTTTCCTCTAGGTAATTTTATTTTTTTTCTTTTTTTAGGATCAAATTTGTCTAGGTTAAAAACAGATTTTAATAAGGCAATAATTTCTTCTTTTTCAGGACCTCTTGACATTATCCCAGTAAGAATTGCTCCTAATTGAACATCATTTTTCTTTGAATATTCCTTTGAGAGAATGGTATCAAAAGCGGATTCTAAAAGTTTTATATCTATTTTAGATCCAACATTCAATCGGTATAAAACTTCACATACTGGGTCATATGAAAGATCTTTATTTTTTATTTCCATTTTGAGCAAATTTTAATTAATACTTTAGCATACTCTTCTTTAGCTTTTTCCCATTCCTTATCTTTTTTCAAACACCATTCATACCTTTCTTTTATTTCTTTAGGAGTATAATAACTAGCTGAAGCCATCATCTGGTACACAACATTATTTTCTGGCTTGTCATATTTCCCTTCCCCATTCATAATCTTATTTTTTATTTCAGATTTTTTCATATCAACAGAAATACTTGATTTAGGGAAACTTTTAGACATTTTAGGATAATCAAAAAATCCTTTTATAAGAGGTGTGTATATTGCTGAGAGATTCATATCAAATTTTTTAATTTGTTTACCTAATTTAATTCTTTTAATTGTCTCTCTCCCAAATCTTACATATTGGTGTTCATCAACTCCCAACATTACTAAAATATTTTTAAATTTATACTTTAAATTTAAATCAACAAAGTCTGCAATCATCAAGTTCAAAGATAACTTTCTTCTGTAACTCATATCTTTATCAACTTTTCCTTTTTTGGAATAAAATCC
>CAZDZI010000018.1:0-8492 GCA_964509925.1 Candidatus Woesearchaeota archaeon
CCACGGCCAACGCGTTTATGGATCATTTCGCGACCTATCGAAACGATCTGGTCTTATCGAACGAGCGCACAGGACAAACCCTGTCGATTAATTGGCCGCTTTGGAAAGAGGGGGGTATGAAGATCGACGCGGCGACAGAAGAGATGATGAAAATCAGTACGGGAATGGTGGCCATGAAGACCGAGACAGGGATTGAGGCATTCTACCATGGATTGGCCTTAAAGCGGGGACAATTGATGGTGATGGAAGGCCTCCTTTCTAAAATCAAAGAGATATTTTCTTTAAAAAAAGCCAATTCCTTAACAAAACAGAACCATCAATCCCTACCTGCTTTCGATTCGAAACAACTCCGTGAAAAAACGTTGTATCAAGTCAAAAGGTTGTTTGGAAAAGCGATAAAACTGTCGGTTTCTAAAATTGACGAAGAGGAGGCCCTGGAATCTTATGGAATTGATTCCATTATGATTACCGGACTTAATTTGGAATTAGCGAAAGTGTTTGGTGACATATCCAAGACGTTATTTTTCGAATATCAAACGTTGAAAGATCTGACGGATTATTTCACCAGGGAGTACACACTACAGTGTCTTTACTGGACAGGACTCAATAAGGGCAAGCCGGAACAAATTCAACAAGAGCCAAGAGGTTTTGATGAATGTGGATCTTGGCCAAAGCTGTCTTCACTGAAATCGCAAAAACCAGGCACCGGACGTTCCGGGCTCCTTCTTTCCGGTCAGGCTTCAGAACCTATTGCCATTATCGGAATCAGTGGGATTTACCCTCAAGCGGAAACTTTGGATCAATACTGGGAAAACCTGAAGGAAGGTCGGGATTGTATTACGGAAATCCCAGAGGATCGCTGGTCTTTAGAAGGATTTTATGAAGCGAATGTCCAAGAAGCGTTTGAGCAGGGCAAAAGTTATAGCAAATGGGGCGGATTTGTGGATCAATTTGCTGAATTTGATCCACTGTTTTTCAATATTTCTCCCAGGGAAGCCATGAATATGGATCCGCAAGAACGATTGTTCCTGCAAGCTTCCTGGAAGGCATTGGAAGACGCGGGGTACACTCGTGGTACTCTGAAAGAGACATATCACCAACGAGTGGGTATTTTCGCGGGAATTACCAGAACGGGATTTGATCTTTACGGGCCTTCCCTTTGGAATCAGGGCGAAAAACTTTTCCCTCATACTTCGTTCAGCTCGGTGGCCAACCGACTCTCCTATTTTCTCAATGTTAGGGGTCCGAGTATGCCCATTGATACCATGTGTTCCTCTTCTTTAACAGCCATTCATGAAGCGTGTGAACATATTCACCGGGGAGAGTGTCAGTTGGCACTCGCCGGGGGAGTGAATCTATATCTTCATCCTTCGAGCTATATCGGTCTCTGCGGACAACAGATGCTTTCACGGGATAGTCAGTGTAAAAGTTTTGGAGAGGGGAGTAACGGCTTTGTTCCGGGAGAAGGCGTGGGCGTGGTCTTACTCAAGCCCCTCAAAGCCGCTACCTGTGATCAAGACTTGATTCATGCGGTCATTCGAGCAACCCATGTCAACCATGGAGGTAAAACTAACGGTTATACGGTACCGAATCCCAAAGCTCAAGCGGAACTGATCCGCGAAACCATGGATAAAGCAGGCATTAACGCTAGAGATATTAGTTATATTGAAGCTCACGGAACAGGAACAAAATTAGGCGATCCCATTGAAATTACGGGGTTGAGTCAGGCCTTTCAAATAGATACCAAAGAGCTTGGGTTTTGCAAAATCGGATCTGCCAAATCAAATATTGGTCATCTGGAAGCTGCCGCCGGAATTGCGGGATTGACCAAAATTATTTTGCAAATGAAGCACGGACAGATTGTACCCAGCCTTCATTCTAAAAAGCTTAACCCGAATATTGCCTTTGAGAAGACGTCCTTTACAGTCAATCAGGACTTAACCCCCTGGGATCGTCCGAAGATTCAAGGAAAAGAAGTCCCACGCCTTGCGGGGATCTCTTCGTTTGGAGCAGGAGGAGCCAATGCTCATGTGATCTTGGAAGAATATTCTTCGAAGATGAATGAACAGGCTTCGATCATTGAGATCCAACACCAAAAACCTGTCATTATTCCTCTATCGGCTCGAACGAAAGAACAGTTGGAACAAAAGGCAGTGGATCTATTACAGTTTCTCCGTTCCGATTCCTCCCCGGTCAATATTCATTCTCTTGCTTATACGCTACAGGTAGGTCGAGAAGCGATGGAAGAAAGGTTGGGGTTTATTGTTACTTCCATCTTAGAGCTAGAAGAAAAGCTGGAACAATTCATAATGGGAACTCAGGAAATTGAAGACTGTTACCAGGGACAGGTCAAGCGGAGTAAAGACACATTGGCAGTGTTTACTGCCAATGAAGAGCTACAAGAAGCCATAGAGAAATGGATTCAACGTGGGAAACTGTCGAATCTACTGGATTTATGGGTCAAGGGTTTGGTTATTGACTGGAACAAACTCTATGGAGAAACAAAACCAAATCGGTTAAGCCTGCCCACTTATCCTTTTGCCAAAGAAAGATATTGGATACCTAAGATACAAGCCCAAGCAACCGGTGCAAACGCAGGCTTGGCCGTTGCAAATATCCACCCTCTACTCCACCAAAACACCTCCGATCTTGAGGAACAGCGGTTCAGCTCAACCTTTAGCGGTAAAGAATTCTTCCTAAACGATCACCAGATCAATGGACAAAAAGTCCTTCCCGGGGTGGGTTATCTGGAGATGGCCAGGGCAGCAGTGGAAAAAGCTGTCGGACGACAAGAGGAAGGGACCTCACTTCAACTCAACAATGTGGTTTGGACCCGTCCAATCACCGTCAACAATCATGATAAAGAAGTTCATATCTCACTTTTTGAAGAGACCCATGGCCTTATCCAATACGAAATCTATACGGCCCCTGAGAACGGAGAAGAGGTTATCGCTCATTCTCAAGGAGTTGCGGAATTTAAAGTAAATGAAGCAGTTTTTAGTCTTGACATTGGGGACCTAAAATCTCAAATGAATCAAGGAACCATCAGCGCTGAAACGTGTTATCAAGCGTTTAAAACCATGGGCCTTAATTATGGATTAGGACATCAAGCGATACGGGAAATCCACCGGGGAGAAAATCAACTGCTGGCAAACCTGATCCTTCCCTCTTCTGTTGAAAATACCCTCGGCGAGTATGTTCTGCACCCCAGTTTAATGGACGCGGCCCTTCAGTCTTCCCTTGGGTTGATGATGGATTCAGCCTCACAACTAGACGACGGCTTAGTGGTAGAATCCGGTTCTTTCTCTGAACTCAAACCCAGCCTTCCTTTCGCTTTGGAATCTCTGGAAATCTTAGGTTCCTTAAGCCAAGAGACGCTCGCCTGGGTTCGTCACTCCGAAGGCAGTATGTCACAAAGTAAGGTTCAGAAGCTGGATATTGATCTTTGTGACGCACAAGGAACCGTTTACGTCAAAATGAGAGGACTTGAAACACAGGAAATTACAGAAAGTAACCTTTTTTTGGAATTAGCGACAGAAAGACCTTTGGATAAACGTCCCAAAGAAGAAACCCGACTATTATGTTTTGAGGAAGTTTGGCAAGAAGAAGAAAGTGATGTAACGACTACGATAACAGCTCAAACGTTGCTTTGTTTTCTCTCCAGTCCAAAGCTTCAGGAAGATTTTCTGGAGCATATACAGAGTGTATCGGCAAAGTCACAAGTGATTTTTGTTTCACAAGAAAAAGAGGTAAGCCAAGATTCAAGTCAACACTACTTTATAGATCCATCAAAAAAAGAGTCTTACCTACAAGTCTTGCAAGAGATTTCCAAAGCAAACGAAACGATTAACGCAATTGTTTATTTATGGCCGGTAGAGGACTCTAAGTGGATTAAAGAGATAAGTCCCATTGTTTGGATCCTACAGTCTCTCAAGACTGTTAACTTAAAGGTGAAAGATCTGCTTTTAGTCGGAGAAGCGAATAATCTTGAAGAGGAATCTTTTCTGGAATCCTGGATCGGTTTTGAGCGCTCTTTAGGAATGATTTTCCCCCAAACCAAAGTTCGAGTGCTGCTGGATTCAACCCAGTCGTCTTCTACTGGAATGCAAGATAGGACATACCGAATTTGGAATGAACTCCAGGGGATCGGTACAAAAAGTGCGCGCTATCAAGGCAAACAGAGGTTTGTTTCTCAGATTCATAGTTTACAACTGGATTCAAATCACTCTCTTATAAAGTCAAGAGGTACCTATTTAATCACAGGAGGCTGCGGTGGGTTGGGGACTCTATTTGCCAAATACCTGGTCGATCAATACCAGGCTAACCTGATTCTTACTGGAAGATCCCCTCTTTCAACTGATAAACAAAATCTCATTAAATCTCTACAGCAGCAAGGAAACGAAGTTGTTTATTTGCAAGCGGATATTTCAGATCTGGAAGCCATGAAGCAGGCTTTGCCCCAGGCAGTCAAAAAGGCAGGCACCGTTGATGGAATTATCCACGCGGCAGGCTTAGAAGGGAAACAAACCCTTTTTGAAAAAAAGTTTCATGACTTTGCCCGGATACTTAGCCCTAAGATTCAGGGAACATTGAACTTAGAGCGACTTTTTAAAGAAGAACCACTTGATTTTATTTGCTGTTTTTCTTCCAGTTCGGCGATCTTAGGAGATTTCGGTTCCTGTGATTATGCCATTGCAAACCGTTTCCAAATGGCCTATTCCAGGTTGCAAACAGAAGTGGGCTTTTCGAAGGTCAAACGGATTGTCATCAATTGGCCTCTCTGGAAAGAGGGCGGTATGGGAATGCGCGATGACGAGGGTACCCAATTTTACTTAGAGACGAGTGGACAGGAGATATTAACAAAACAACAGGGATTGCCTATTTTTGAACAAATTATTTCCTCAAAAGCAGTCCAGACTTTAGTTTTGCTGGGACAACCTGAGCGAATTGAACGATTTTTAGGGATGACCAAGGATCCCAGGCCATCTTTTGCTCCTCAACCCCTTTCTTCGCAAAAAACAGGAAAAACCCCTGCCATGATGGGTTTAACCGTAGAGCAATGTGTCGTTTGGCAATTGAAAGAATCGGTCCATCGATTGCTCAAGGTTCCCAAAAACCAGTTGGAAATGGAGTTAACCTTGTCTGACTTCGGATTCGACTCCATTTCCCTGACAGAGTTCTCACGACTTTTGAGTGAAGCTTTTGCCCTTGAGATCACGCCTGCCCTGTTTTTCGAATATACAACCTTAGCAAAGTTGACTCAGTACTTGATGAATAACCATCAGGAAATCCTGCAGAAACTCTACCGGGAGCCTGGGAATATGCCCGGCAGCGACTCCATCATACCGAAGGTCCAAACGGCTTCTTCGAAACGAAACCTGTTTAGATCCAAAAGAAGGGCGACTGTCCCAGGCAGCCACCAAGACAAAATCGCCATCATCGGGATGAGTGGTCGTTTTCCCCAGGCAAGAAATGTGGAGGAGCTATGGACCCTTTTAGTTGAAGGAAAAGAGGCAGTACAAGAAATTCCCTTGGAACGTTTTGATTGGAAACCATATTATGATGAGTCGGGCAAAGAAGGCAGCTTGTCCTGCAAGTGGAGCGGTACCATAGAAGGCGTTTCCGAGTTTGATCCCCTGTTTTTTGAAATTTCCCCTAAGGAAGCGGAACAGATGGATCCGAGGCAAAGATTGCTGTTGCAGGAATCCTGGAAGGCTTTGGAAGACGCGGGTTATGGAACATCACAATTAAAAGCAAACAAGATTGGAATGTTTGTGGGTGTAGAGCAGGGAGATTATCAGTTCCTGGCCGGATCCGGCAGTGTCACTTCCACTCACAATTCCATCTTAGCCACCCGTCTGGCTTATTTCTTAGATTTCAAAGGACCGGCCATGGCAATCGATACGGCTTGCTCTTCGGGACTTGTAGCAGCCCATCAGGCTTGTTTGAGTCTTAAAAACAAAGAATGTGACACTGCGATTGCCGCCGGAGTTAATCTGCTTTTAACTCCTATGGGTATTATCGTTATGAGTCAGGCCGGGATGTTGTCTAAGGATGGAAAATGTTTTGCTTTCGATCAACGCGCCAACGGAATGGTTCCGGCTGAGGCGGTCGCGGCAGTGGTTTTAAAACCAGTGAAGCAAGCGGAAGCGGATGGAGATCCGATTTATGGAGTGATTAGGGGAAGTGGAATCAATTATGATGGAAAGACCAATGGTATTACAGCACCCAGTGGGGCTGCCCAAAAAGAACTGTTAACCCAGGTTTATTCCCAGTATCAAGTAAGTCCGGAAGATATTCAGTATATTGTCACTCACGGTACCGGCACAAAATTGGGGGACCCTGTAGAGATTAACGCTCTTTATGACGCCTTTAAAAGCGATACGAAAAAAACAAGATACTGTGCGTTGACTTCCACTAAAAGCAACCTGGGGCATAGTTTTGCGGCTTCGGGTTTGGTGAGCTTGATCAGTCTGGTGCAGGCGCTCCGTTATCGAACCATTCCCAAAAGCCTGCATTGTGAAGAGGAAAACGATTATATCCGATGGGACCAAAGCCCCTTTTATATAAACAAAAAAACCAGGGCCTGGCCTCAGCCGGACCATAAAAAACGTTTGGGGGCGGTGAGCGCTTTTGGTATGAGTGGCACCAATGCCCATCTGCTGGTAGAGGAGTATCAATCGAAAAAACGTCAGGAACCCCAGTCACTCCCTTACACTCTATTAGCTTTTTCAGCCAAGACGGAAGAAAGTCTTCACGAACAACTGGATCAAATGAGACTGTTTTTAAAGTCAGGGCAATTCCAAGAGGATTCATTTGCCCAACTCAGTTATACCCTTCTGACAGGACGCCATCACTTTAAACACCGCCTGGCTTTGGTTGTGAAAGACAAAGAAATGGCCGTTTTAAGCTTGCAGCGCGCATTAAATAGCGAAAGACTGCCCTATTTATTTAAGAACAAGGTTCCCCGCGAGTTCGCGGAACAAAAGACCACGAAGCGATATATTGGTGAACTTCTTGAAAAGAGCCAGTTTCTCGCCAGTGATCCGGTTCATTATCAAGAGACCTTGTGTGGTCTGGCTGAGTATTACTGCCAGGGTTATGAAATCGATTGGACTCTTTTATTCGAACATTCCGCTGTTCAGCGTATTCATCTTCCTACCTATCCTTTTGCCAAGGAAAGATATTGGATACCTAAGACTCAAAATCAAGAAACCAGTGCAAACGCAGGCTCGGCCGTTGCAAATATCCACCCCTTGCTCCACCAAAACACCTCCGATTTTGAGGAACAGCGTTTCAGCTCGACCTTTAGCGGAGAGGAATTCTTTCTAAACGATCATCGGGTCAATGGACAAAAAGTCCTTCCTGGGGTTGGTTATCTGGAGATGGCCAGGGCAGCAGTGGAAAAAGCTGTCGGACGACAAGAGGAAGGGACGTCGCTTCAACTCAAAAATGTGGTTTGGTCTCGTCCAATAACCGTCAACAACCATCTCCAAGAAGTTCATATCGCACTTTTTGAAGAGACCAAGGGTCTTATCCAATACGAAGTCTATACAGCCCCTGAGAACGGAGAAGAGGTGATCGTTCATTCTCAAGGATTTGCGGAATTTAAAGCAAAAGATAAGGTATCTCCTCTCGATATTAGTGAACTAAAGTCTCAAATGAATCAGGGAATTTTAAGTGCTGAAACCTGTTACCAGGCCTTCAAAACGTTGGGAATCAATTATGGACCTAAACATCAGGCGATACAGGAAATCTACCAAGGAAAAAATCAGATCCTGGCAAACCTGATCCTTCCCTCATCTGTTGAAAACACGCTAAGTGAGTATGGTCTGCATCCCAGTATAATGGACGCGGCCCTTCAGTCTGCCATCGGGTTAACGCTGGATTCCACGTTTAATACCCAAGGTCTCAAACCCAGCCTTCCTTTCGCTTTGGAATCTCTGGAAATAGTAGGTTCCTGCAGCAAAGAGATGCTGGCCTGGGTTCGCTACTCCGAAGGCAGTATGTCACATAGTAAGGTTCAGAAGCTGGATATTGATCTTTGTGACGCGCAAGGAACCGTTTGCGCCAAAATGAGAGGCTTTTCCTCCAGGGTCCTGGATGGAGAAAGTGGATCTTATCAGGCAAACGAGAAGGTGGGAACGCTGCTTGCTACCCCGGTCTTAAAAGAGACTCCCATTCCAGCAGGTCTTGCGCAACAAGAATATTCTGAACATCGAGTGATTCTTTGTGAAATAGAGGATATCAAGGCGAATGAACTGAATTCCCTGGTTTCAGGGGGTTTGTGTGTAGAGTTTATATCAAAGGAGAAGTCTCTTGAATCCCGGTTTACTGACTATGCCATCCGCTGCTTTGAAACCATCCAGGAGATCTTAAAAAAGAAACCCCAAGGAAACGTTTTAATTCAAATCGTGACCCCTTATTCTAAAGACCCGTCTCTCTTTGCCGGACTTTTAGGGTTATTAAAAACAGCACGCCTTGAAAACCCC
>CAZDZI010000019.1:0-8212 GCA_964509925.1 Candidatus Woesearchaeota archaeon
ACTAATTTTTTTAATTCTTCACTTGAAGGGGCATCAACTTTTCCTTTAAGTTTTTTAACTCTCTCTAAAATTTCTTTTTTCTTTTCTTCTAATGTTTTTTCTTTTTTAGGTTCAGTAGATTCTAATTCTGCTTCTTTAGCTAAAGATGCTATATCTTTAGGTTCTGTTTCAGAATCTTTTGCTTTAGTTTCTGATACTTCCTGTTTAGGAACTTTTGCTTTAGTTTCTTTTTTAGGACTTTTCTTTTTAGTATTATCTTTTGGATTTTCTCCTTCAATTATTTCTTCTACAGCTTCAAGACCTTCTTCAATATTTTCTTTTATTTCTTCAATAACATCTACCATAAGAAATCACAGAGAATTTAGTTTAAAAGGGTTTCTATGCTAAACTTTTCTCAATCTCAATAAGCCTCTTAATCTTATCTTCCCTAACATCCCCTTCAATGCCACATTTAAAGAAATCTGAACCAAAACCAAATGCTAAATCAGCTAAAATTGTCTCGGAAGTTTCACCACTTCTATGCGAAAAAATAAGCTTAATCTTATTTTTCTTAGCTAATTCAACAACTTCTTTAACTTTTAATAAAGAACCAATTTGATTTGGTTTGACTATTATAGCATTAATGCTCTCCTTTTCAATTGCCTTTTGCAATCTTTTAGGATTAGTAGTTGTTAAATCATCCCCAACAATTAATGCATTAGGAAATTTTTTAAGAAGTTTAGCAAAAGCATCAAACTCTTCTTCTCCAAAAGGATCTTCTACATAAAATAAATTAAAATTTTTAACTAAATTAGAAATATACATTAATTGTTCCTTACTCTCTCTTTTGAAAAGAGGATTTTGATAAACATATTTCTTCCTTTTGTAAAAACTTGAAGCTGCAATATCTAATCCAAGAGGAAGTTTTGTTTGTTTTAAAACATCTAAAACTTCCTTATCAATTAAAGAAGTTATCCAGGCATTTTCATCATTTTTTTCACCACAAAATTTTTTATCTACTTCTTTCAATAAGATTTCAACGTCTTTCTTAGCTTTTTTATTAATTTCATAAGCTTTTTTAACGCTTTTTGTTTTTGGGATTAATTCAAACTCTTGAAAATCTGGGGTTCTTTCTTTACTAGAAGAACTATGTTTTCCTCCACCAATACAATTACCAACAAGCCTAGGCATCTTTTTTGCATTAGGATTGATTATCTGCCAGACTTGCTTTTTTTGTTCTTTAGCCATAGCTTTTAAAATAGCAGATTCTAAAGCAAAAAGAGTATTGGCTCCAATATTTCTATCTGTGATGTCTTCGATTCTTCTCAGGTCTTCAATGTTCTCCAAAATTTCTTCAGAAAAATATTCACTAAAATCTGTTAATGCTTGAATATCCCCTTCAATGCTTTTTTTGTAAGGTTTAGCTTCAAATTTACCTGTGGATTTTCCAGTAGGAGAACTTGCAGAAAAATTACCAACATTAGTACTTATTGTAACAAGTATTGTTTCTTCTTTTCGAGAATTTAATAAGCTTGTTGCTCTCACCTTTTTTATAGTAACCATATAATCTAAAACAGAATTTTGTTTATAAGTTTAACTTAAATTATTGTTCAGCAGATCTTTTTGGAGTCTCTTCAACTTCATCTTCTGGCTTAGCAAGTTCCATAATCTCCCCTGCTGCTTGGATATCTTTTTCTTCTTCTTGCTCCATTGCTGCTTTCTTCTCATCACTAACTTTTCTTTCCTTAACCCTCTTTAATTTTTCTTCTTTTTTAGCAGGTAAAGGTTTCTTAATTGAAATAGGTAGAATATTAGAGTTAAATTCAGTTTCTGCAATTTTTAAAGCATCAAACTTAATCTTTTCTAAGTCTTCTTTTTCAATTTTAATCAATAAAGGTGCATTCATTGCAATTTGTAATGCTCTTGCTCCAAGAATTCTTGCAATTTCATATTTACTAAATCCTAATTTTTCCATTATTTGATAAATTTCTCTATTTTTTTAAATACTTCTTTATAGGCTTTCTCAGATAAATCTAAAATATTATTGAATTCATCTATTGTTAAACTTTCAGTTTCACCTTTTTGCATAGAAGAAATTGATCCTGAATGGCTACCAATAGTTACCCTTGTTTCACTAATGTCTTCTTCTTCTCTTGTAGGGTCCACTAAAAAGTTATTTCCTATTTTATGAACTGTAAGAGATAATGGAAGTTTTTCTGTTAAAGGAACACCAACATCAGTCCATTCTCCATAAAGAACTTTCTCTTCTTTTTCATCATATTTTGGAATTTTTGCGTTTTTTAATGCAATAACTGCTCCGATTCCTGCAGCATCTAATAAATTACCGTCGTCATTTATTGAATAAATATCTACAAACAATGTCCAAACTTTTTCCCCTTCTTTAATGCAAAGTTTTTCAAAATCAATAAAACCACTTTCTCTTAAAGCTCTATCAATAACTCTTCCAATTTCAATTGAATTAAATCCTGGTCTTCCTAAATCAATTCTTGAAGAACTTAATGGAGTAAGTTCAGCAGTTGTCATTAGATTTCCTTTGTTTGGAGAATCTGGATAAGGTTCTGATACACCCATCTTAACACCAACGATTACTTCTGTTTTTCCAATTTTTACTCTAACTGAACCTTCTGCTTTTTTTGAAACACAATCTTCAACTACAATATCTCTAAATTGTTCTGAATTTCTTCCATCAAATCTTTTATTTTCAGATAAATATTCTTTAATTCTGTTTCCAGTTATTTTGGGAGTTTTCATTTTATTTCCTTTAATGCTGCTTTTTGAATTTCATGAAGTTCTTCACAAGCTTTTTTAGCTAATTCAACAGCTTCTTTTAATTGTTTTTTATCAATTTTTCCATCTAATTGAATATGGGTCATTTTACCGTCGCCAGTCATTGAAATAGGGATGTCTGTAGCTCCTTCTCCTTCTTCCCAATCTTCTTCAGCTTTATTTACATCAACAACCAATTCTTTGTCTAACTTTCCAATTGAAACACTTGAAACCAAATTTTTCATTGGGATTCCAGCATGAGCAAGAGCCATTGACGCAGCATTAATTCCTGCACATCTTGTTCCAGCGTCAGCTTGAATAATATTAATATGAACATCAATTACCATTCCAGGATATTTTTCAAGCATTAAAACTGGTTCTAATGCCCACCCAGTAATTTTACTAATTTCAGTACTTCTTCTACTTGGTCCAGGCCTAATTCTATCTGTAACTGAAAAACTATTCATATTATAAGTACATCTTAAAACACCTTTTGCAGGATTTTGTTGATGTTGAGGGTGCATTTTTTTAGGTCCATAAACAGCTGCAATAGCAATTGTGTCTCCTGTAGAAACTAAAGCACTACCATCTGCATTAGCAACAACTCCTACTTTTGCAGAAACTTTTCTCATTTCATCAACTTTTCTTCCGTCAGGTCTTTTGAATGTCATTTTTTGCCTCCTTTATTTTCTTCAAACCATTTTTGTAATTCTTCTGTTAAACCTCGAACAAAAGATTTATCACTAACAAATAAAATAGCTTTTTTAGCTAAAAGTTCAGCATCAATAGTTTCCCCTTTAATCCAAACTATTCCATTTTGTCCAACAGTAATATCACAATCAGTTTCGTCTTTTATAATTTTAATCATACTTCCTTCTTTTCCAATAATTCTTGGAACTTTATGAGGATTTACATTTATTATCATTCCCTCGTCAATTTTTCCTAAGCCTCGTGATTTAATACTTAAGTCAATTCCTCTTTTATTTATTCCCCATATTTTAACAACAGCCATATCTCCAATTTCCATTACTTCTTCTAGAGCATCTTTGTTAACAAATCTAGGAACTTCCATTAATGAAAGAAATGCATTTTCTGCTGTTCCAATGTCAAGTATCCAACCATTAAAAGTAATATTTTCTACTTTTCCAATAACTACATTTCCTCTTCTAGGTAAATATACTCCTGAAAGTGGAATAACTTTTACAAGTCTATTTGATTCTTCAGATAAGCCATATCTTAATGAGATTATTTTTCCTTCAACTTTTTCAGTATTTTCTCCTGGTAAATAGTCGTCACCTTTAGCAATAACTTCTCCTGGAACAACAACTTCACGATTTGTCATTTTATTCTTTTAACTCCTCTGTTAAGGCACTCCCATGAGTGATTGAATTTAATTTATCATAAAAATCCATAATCATTCCTGAAGGTACACTAACAACAACTTCAAGACTTCCATCATCTTTCCATGTTTCTCCTTCTTTATATTGATTAATTATTCCATAAGATTGTGCAGTATGAACAGCAGGGATAGTTATTTTAACTTTTTTAGTTTCAAGTTTAATTGGAATAATAGAAGTTATTTTTTCTATAATTTCTTTTATTTGATTTTCAACTGGGACATTTTTAATATTAACATGAGCTTGTTCTAATGCAGATTTAATTCTTTCAGGAGTATGAGGGTTTCCAGATTGAGGGTCAATAGCATTTGTTACTAAAAAATCAACAACTTGCTTAAACCTTTTTTCTTGTTCAGCATCTCTATGTTCTTGAGTTGTTTGGACTTCTCCATCTTTCACGATTTTTTTTGAGATTTCACTAACATCTTCAGTTCCAAAAGCTTCTTTTAAGTCAGTACTAGATGCTTTTTCACCTTTTTTTAAATCTTCAAATATAAAATCTCCATCATATGAAAAATCTCCTTCTCCTTTTCTAAATTTTAAAGCATCTTCTAAGTTAACTTGAATTTCAAATCTTTTTCCTGCCTTTTTTATTCTCGCTGTAGTGTTTACCATTTACTTATTTTTTCTCCTTCTAATATTTGAATTTTCCCATCTTCGCTTCCAATAAGAGATAATTCAAACTTATTAATATTAAACTTATCTCCTTGAACCTCTTTAAATATTTCGGTTGCTAATTTTACTCCTTTTTTCATGTCTAATTTATCATCATATCTTTCTCTTAATTTTTCTCTAATCTTTTCATCATTTTCACCAATAGCATTTGCTTTATATCCAAGATAATTCCCTGTAACATCGCTTGAATATAATTCTGGTTTTTTACCATTAATTCCAGCAATCATTAAACTAACTCCAAAAGGTCTAGCTCCTCCATATTGACTAAATTGTTGTTTGATATTAGAAATTTCTTTAACAATTAATTCTGGTTCTATTGGAGAATCATATGTTATTCTATGTTGTTGTGCCAAAACTTGAGATTTTTCAATTAAAACTCTAGCATCAGAAACAATTCCTGCAACACTTGCAATAATATGAGTATCAATTTCATAAATTTTATTAGCAGATTTAGGAACAATTAATTTATCTTCTATTCTTTTATCAGCGATAATAAAAACACCATCTGAACAAACCATTCCTATACTTGAACTACCTAGTCTAACAGTTTTTTCAGCATATTCTACTTGAAGTAAATGTCCTTCTGGAGAAAACATTGTAGCTGTTCTATCATAGCCCATTGCTTGATGTTGCATATCTATTGGCATTTCCATTTTTCTATTTTTAAGAGAATTTTATAATAAAATCTTCTATTTTCTTTTCTCTGTTAAAGTTTAAGATATTTTTGTATTTATAAGGTTTTCGGAGTCATTTTTTTAAACCTTTTAATGTTCCTGAAACTCTTTCCACGCGAAAGTTATTAGAAGACGTAGCTAAACTAGCCCTAACATGATTTAATGATTCTCTATTAATAGAAATAATTGCAGAATTTTTGCTAGTTTTAATAAAATTTAACCCTGCTTTAGACATACCTAAAACCCCAATAAAATCAAAAATAGCTTTTTCAATATTTTTCTTTAAATCCTTTCCTTTAACCAATAGATATCTTTTGTTTTCTCTCATGCTTGGCTTTAATGCTTTCATAATTATCTTAGTAATTCTAGTAATAAAAACCTTACTAAAAGCATTTTTAAACTAGAATTCATAATTAATTTTATAAAAAGAGGAAAAAAATAAAAAATGGAAATATGTACTGTAGGCGGATATGAAGAAGTAGGAAAAAATATGACTGCTGTTAAGATTGGAGAAGATGTTATAATTTTAGATGCAGGAATTTATCTCCCTCCACTTGTAGAAATGCAAGAAAGAGATCCTAAAGAAAAATTATCTGAGAATAAATTAAGAAAAATGGGGGTTCTTCCTGATGACTTGATTTTAGATAAACTTGGGTGGAGAGATAAAGTTAGAGCAATAATTATTGGACATGCTCATTTAGATCATTTAGGAGCTATTCCTTATATTGCTAAGAGATATCCAAAAGCAACAGTTTATGCATCTCCCTTTACTATGGCTGTTTTAGATTCAATTTTAGAAGATGATAAAATGAGCATACCTAATGTTAAAAAAGTAATTAATCCTGATTCAAGTTTTACTATCAACGGAAAATCTGGAAATTATAAAGTGGATTTTGTTCATACAACCCACTCAACTTTACAATGTGTTTTTCCTGCTATTCATACAAAAGAAGGAGTAGTAGTTTATGCTCTTGATTTTAAGTTTGATGGTTTTCCAGTTATGGGGAATCCTCCTAACTACAAAAAATTAAAAGAGTTAGGAAAAAAAGGAGTTAAGGTTCTAGTCTTAGATTCTCTTTATTCTGGAGCAGATAGAAAAACTCCAAGTGAGAGAATAGCAAAAAATCTAGTTGAAGAAGCTTTTTCTTCTGCAAGAAATAAAAATGGGGCATTATTTATAACAACTTTTTCTTCGCATATTGCTAGATTAAAGAGTATTGTGGATTTTGGAAGAAAAACAGGAAGACAAATAGTTTTTGTTGGAAGAAGTCTTAATAAATATGTAAATGCTGCAATTAAGGTAAATAAATGTCCATTTAAAAATAATGTTAAACTTGTTAAATATAGAAAACAAGTAGATTCAATACTCAATCAAGTTGAAAAAAATAGAGGAAGATATTTGGTTGTCTGTACTGGACATCAAGCAGAACCAGGTTCAATTATGGATAGAATTGTAAAAGGCGAAACTAACTTTAAATTTCGTCCAGGAGACAATGTTATTTTTTCATCTAGTATAATTCCAACTCCAGTAAATGTTTTATCTAGGGAAAAGATGGATAAAAGATTAAGAGTAAAAGGTGTTAAAGTACAAACAGATGT
This sequence comes from Candidatus Woesearchaeota archaeon, assembly GCA_964509925.1. Classification (GTDB taxonomy): domain Archaea; phylum Nanobdellota; class Nanobdellia; order Pacearchaeales; family GW2011-AR1; genus WJLC01. The sequence goes on from CAZDZI010000019.1 coordinate 7,112, forward strand.
GCATGTTTCTGGGCATGGAGGAAAAGAAGATATGAGAGAATTAATTATGATGCTTAAACCAAAACATTTGGTTCCAGCCCATGGTTCACTACAACAAGAAGCCCCATTAATTGAATTAGCTTCAGAATTAGGATATAAATTTGGAGATACTTCTCATTTATCTTCAAATGGGAAAGTATTAAAGTTTTAAAATGAATAATGATCTAGTCGAAGGATTAAGGGTTGCTCTTGCTAAAGGACATACTTTAGAACAAGCAATGATGAGTTTTTATAATGCAGGTTATATTAAAGAAGAAATTGAAGAGGCTGCAAGAGTTTTAGTATATCATCCTTCTCAAACATTAGCTCATCCAGAAAAACCAACACCAGAACATTTAACAAAGCCAGCAAAAGCTCTTCCAATTCAAAAACAAGCAAAACCCCTAAAAGAAAAACCAGCAACAAAATCTGTTTCAGTCTATGATGAAACAAAAAACCCTCGTTCTAAAACAATTATTCTTTTAATCTCTGTACTCTTTATTTTATTAGTTTTGTTAGGGAGCCTAATACTTTTTAAAGACTCTTTAATTAACTTTTTTACAAATTTATTTTAAAAATGGAAGATATTTATAAACCAGCAGAAGATTCATTTTTACTTTCAGAAGTATTGAAAGATAGACTTCCAAGTTTATTACGTCTAAATAAAAATTTAACTTTCTTAGAAATTGGAGCAGGAAGTGGAATTCATTTAGAAACTGCTAAAAAGATTGGAGTTAAAAAAGAAAATATTTTGTCTTGTGACATTGATAAACCCTCGGCAAATCATTGTAAGAATTTAGGATTTAATTGTATTGAATCTAATTTATTCAAAAATATTAAAGGTAAGTTTGATTTAATCATCTTTAACCCGCCATATTTATCAATAGATAAAAGAGAGCCAAAAAATTCTAGAAGAGCAACTACTGGTGGAAAAAAAGGTTCAGAGATAATTAATAAATTCCTAAAAGATGCAAAAAAACATTTGAATAAAGATGGAAAAATTCTTCTTGTAACTAGTTCCTTAACTAAAGACATTGATTATCAAGATTTTAAGAAACGACAATTAGGAAATGAAAAATTATT
>CAZDZI010000020.1:0-7706 GCA_964509925.1 Candidatus Woesearchaeota archaeon
CAAAATCCTTTTCTTTTAAATCCATATATTTTGTTTAGTAAAAACGTTTATAAATGTATTTTTTTTGGATAGATTATGGTTGCAAAGATAATCAATGCTATTGAAGCAAGAGTTGGTACAAACATTCTTTTGGATGGAAATCCTAGTACTATTAAAAAGATTGATATTAGTAAGACTGGTAAACACGGACATGCAAAAGCAAGAATAGAAGCTGTTGGAATGATAAATGGTAATAAAAAAGTTTTTGTTATTCCTGGGCATGATAGATTAGAAGTTCCACTTGTTGATAAAAGAAAAGGTCAAATTCTCTCTAAAGGAGATTTAATAAGTATTATGGACTTAGAAAATTTTGAAACTCTTGATGTTGATTGTCCAAATGCTGATTTAAAATCCCAACTTGAAGAAGGAGGAAATGCTGAGTATTGGGATATAGAAGGAACAAAAATAATCAAACGAAAATTATAAAATGGCAACAAAAATACCTGAAGCCCAAAATAGGCTTTTCAAAAATGTGTTTGTATGTAAGAAATGTCAGAGTAAAAGAAAAAGTTCTGCTCTTAAAGTTTTAGAAGGTAAAACTAGATGTAGAAAATGTGGCTCAACAGCCTTTAGACCTTTGAAGAAAAAATAAAAATGCAAATCTTGGGTGATTTGAATAAATAAAAAAGAAAAATGAATTTTATTATATATGATATTGGATTATTATTGATTTTTGCTATATTTGTTTCTGTTTTCTTATATACTCGTAAGGCTAATCTTAAGAAAGAAGGATTATTATTACTATACAAAGCTACTTGGGGAATAAAATTTATTGAAAAAGCTGCAAAAAAATATGAAAAATTATGGAAAACCCTAGCATATGTTATAATTGCCATGGGTTATGTGCTAATGGCTTTAATGATCTATATGTTTATCAGAGTTTTAATGATTTATATTTTAAATCCAGAGATTGTAAGAGCAATAAAAATACCTCCTTTAATGCCTTTGATTCCTTATCTTCCTAGTGTATTTAAATTGGATTTTCTTCCTCCTTTTTATTTTATTTATTGGATAATAATTATAGCAATAATTGCAATCCCTCATGAATTAGCTCATGGTATTTATGCAGCATATAATAAGATTAAGATAAAAAAGACAGGATTTGGATTTTTTCCATTTTTCCTACCTATTTTCTTAGCTGCATTTGTAGAGCCAGATGAAAAAGACATGGAAAAGAAAAGCAAATTTGCTCAAATGTCTATTTTAGCTGCTGGAACCTTTGCAAATGTTCTTACTGCAATATTTTTCTTTGGAATTCTTTGGTTATTTTTTTCTACAGCTTTTGCTGCATCAGGAGTTACATTTGATAGTTATTCATATTCATTAGTTGCAACTTCTGCTATTACTATGATTGATAATATTGCTATAAATAATCCTACATATAATGAAACCTTAAGCTTATTAGACGAAGAAATAACTGACATTAAAATTGGGGATAAAAATTATTTGATTTCTCGTAGTTTATTTGAAAATCAAAGAAGTGTTGAAGCATTTAAGGAAGGAAATTTATTATTATATGATGATGCTCCTGCTATAAAAAATAAATTAGTTGGGGCTATAACTGAAATTGATGGAGTAAAAATAACAAGTAAAGAAATTCTTATTGAAGAATTATCTAAAAAAGCTCCAGGAGATTCTGTGAACATTAAAACTTATACTGGAGAAAATCAAGAATATGACATTGTTCTTGTAGAAGACCAAGAAAATTCAAAAAGAGCAATACTTGGAATTGGATTTATCAACAAACAATCTAATGGCCTTATGGGAAAACTTGTTAACACCTTTACTGTTTTTAGAGAAGACAATGTTTACTATAAACCAAAATTTATGTTTAGTGAATTTATTTATAATTTATTATGGTGGATTATCCTTATTTCAATTAGTGTTGCTTTAGTTAACATGCTTCCTATTGGAATTTTTGATGGAGGGAGATTCTTTTTCTTAACTATTGCTGCAATAACTAGAAGTGAAAAAATAGCTAAAAAAGCCTTTATGGGATTAACTTATTTATTTTTAATATTATTAGCATTAATTATGTTTTTCTGGGCTATTAGTTTCTTATAAAAATGATTCCTAAACAAGTTAAAGAAATTTTAAAAAAACAACATTATGAAATTGTTGGTAAACATTCTGCTGTCCAAATATGTAGATGGACTAAAAAATCAATTAGAAATGAGGGTGTTTGTTATAAAGAACAATTTTATGGGATAGATAGCCATAAGTGTTGTCAAATGACTCCAGCAGTTATGTGGTGTCCAAACAAATGTCTTCATTGTTGGCGTGCAATAGAATTAACTCTTGGAGATAAATTAAAAGGAAATCTTGATTCTCCTTCTGAAATTATAGATGACTGTATTCTTGCTCAAAGAAAACTTCTTGAAGGATTTAAAATTCGTCCTGAAACAAAACATAAAACAAAAAGCAAAGCAGATATGAAAAAATGGGTTGAGGCTCAAGAACCAATGCAATTTGCTATTTCCTTGTCTGGAGAACCAACGATTTATCCGAATATTGGAGGCTTAATTGCTGAACTTAGAAAAAGAGGGAAAACAAGCTTCTTAGTTACTAATGGTTTATATCCAGAGAAAATTAAAGAGCTAATTAAGAAAAAACAGCTTCCGACTCAATTATATGTTTCGGTTAATACTTCAAATAAAGAACTTTATGAGAAATTTCATAGAAGTTCTAAGAAAAATGCTTGGGAAAAACTTAATGAAACTTTAGAAATTCTTCCAAAAATAAAAGGTAGAACTGTTTTTAGGATGAATCTTATTCGAAAAATCAATATGAGTGATAAAGCTGTTGAAGAATTTGCAGAATTAATTAGAAAATCCAAACCTAAATTTATTGAATTAAAAGGATATATGAGTGTTGGCTATGCTAGAGAAAGATTGGGTTATGATATGATGCCTGATGAAAAAGAAATGTTAAATTTTGCAAAAAAATTAGAAAAAACATTGAAAAAAGAAAAGTATAAAATATTAGATATTCATAAATTTTCAAGGGCAATAGTTCTTGGTAAGAATAAAAAAGATTTGAAAATTAAGAAAATTTAAGCCCTTTCTACTTTTAATCTAAATGTTAATGAATTTTTCTCGCAGAATCCTTCAAGGATTGGACGGACTCTGTTGTAACTTAAAGTATCAAAGGTTTCTTCAACAGCATTTTGAAAGGCTATTTCAGTAGGATAATTACATCCTCCTCTAATCCAATTCCCCCAGACAAACCTTTGTCCAATAACTTCATAGTATTTTTTTCTTTTCTTTTACCAATAAAACCCTCAAGAATAAAAGGAGAATAAACCACCATTGCTTTTGTTTTAGCGTCTAGTCCAAAAGGAAAAATATATGCTGCATAAGTTTCATTTCTTTTATCTCTCTTTCTTCTTTTTCGTGCCATTTTCTTACATGTCAATTACGCCGTCTCTTGTCAAAGCTGCAAATCTAATTCCTACTGGAAGATTAATTAGAGCAGATATAAGTGCCATGTGTTCTTTTCCATCACCAGAAGCAATAGTTAATGCTGTTTCTGTTCCATTGATTTTTCCTTTAAGTTTGCTTAAAATATCATCTCTTAGTTCTTTTATTCTTTGGCTTAAGTTTACTTTAATAAATTCAAACTTTTTATCATGAGTAAAACTCTTTGCAAATTCATCTCCAATAATAATTATATTTTCCCAATCACCATGAGTCATAAGTCCTGCAACTTGTCCCCAAGTTCCTTTTCCTGATGATAATAAAGCTACAAGTTCCATGGAGGAAACTAGAGGGTTCCATATTTAAGCATTATTGTGATAATAATCCATGGATACAAATCCACACAGTGATTTGCATAGAAGGCAAGGGACTGATGCTCGTCAACGCAGTTACTTCGCATAAAGTATTATTGTGATAATAATCCATGGATACAAATCCACACAGTGATTTGCATAAAGCATTATTGTGATTAGAAATATTTATAAATGAAATTTAGCTAAGAAATCTAACCGATTGAACCAAATCGCTGAAGTTCACATTTCTGAACACAAGCGCATTATTTGGGAGGTTACAAATAGAAAATGGCACTTAAAGACGACTTAAAAAAAGCATTAGCTGAATTAAGAAAAGAAAAAGAAAGAAAGTTTGACCAAACAGTAGACTTAATTATAAATCTGCAGAAATTTGAGATTAAAAAAACTCCAATAAATTTATTTGTTAGTGTTCCTCATAAAATTAAAGATAAGAAAATTGGTGCATTTTTAGAATCTCCAAATCCAAATGTTGAAACCATAACAGTAGATAAATTCAAAAAATACTCAGATAAAAAACTTCTAAAAAATCTTGTGAGCAAATATGACTACTTTATGGCTCAAGCAAGCATCATGCCAAAGGTTGCTTCTACTTTTGGTAGAGTTTTAGGACCTGCAGGTAAAATGCCTTCGCCCCAAATGGGTCTTCTTATAAATGCTGATGAAAAGTCAATTACTGAATTAAAAGAGAAAATTAATAATAGTATTAAATTAAAAGTTAAAGAATCTAGTGTGAAGCTAGCCATTGGTAAACAAAGTATGAGTGATGGAGCTATTATAGATAATGCTATGACTGTTTATAATGCTCTCCTTAAACCTCTTCCTAGAAACACTGAGAATATTAAAAACATTGAAATTAAATTTACAATGAGCAAGCCTCAAAAAATAAGCATAAGATGACAATAGAAAAGCGTGGAAAACCAATCCCTGAATTTAAAATTAATGCAGTTAAAGAATTAGCTGGGCTAATAAAAAATAAAAAAACTATACTTATTGCTTCAATAAAAAATCTCCCTGCATCACAATTTCAAGAAATTGGAAAAAAATTAAGAGGCAAAGCAATTGTAAAAGTTCCTAAGAAAAACTTATTTTTTAGAGCAATTAAGGATTCTGGTAATAAAGATGCTGAACAATTAAAAGAATGTTTTGAAAACAGCATAGCCCTCTTATTCTCTGATCTAGATAGTTATGAACTTGCTGGAGAACTTATAAAAAATAAAAGTCCTGCTAAAGCAAAGCCAGGGCAAGAAGCTCCAACAGATATTGAAATTCAAGCAGGTCCTACTGAATTGGTTCCAGGTCCTGCAATTAGTGAATTAGGTGCTGTAGGATTGCAAGTACAAATTGAAAAGGGAAAAATCACAATTAGAGAATCAAGGGTAATAGTTAAGGAAGGTAAAAAAATATCTAAAGCAGCTGCAGATGTTATGACTAAATTAGATATTAAACCTTTTTCAATTGGATTTGTTCCATTATGTTCTTTTGATAATGAATCTAAGAAATTATATTTAGATATTAAAATTGACAAGGAAGGTACTATTAAAAGTCTACAAGAAGCTTATGGAAAAGCATTGCCATTTGCTGTTGAAATTGGATATTCTTCTTCAGAAACAATTACTTTCTTAATTGGAAAGGCAGGTATGCATGAAAAGGCTTTATCTAATTTAGAAAAGACAGAAGAAGTTTCTGAAACAGAATCTAAGGCAAAAGATTCTGAAAAATCAGAACCTAAGGAAGAAACTCCAGTAGAAGCTGAATCAAAAGCAGAAGCTCCTGCTGAACCTGAAAATACTCAAACTCCTGACGAAACTAAATCTAAAGGAGAGGAAAAATAAATGGAATATGTATATGCGGCACTTTTGTTGCACAAACTCGGAAAAGAAGTTAGTGAAGAAAATGTAAAAAGTGTTGTTGTAGCTGCTGGTGCAGAGACAGATGAATCAAAAATCAAGTCTCTTGTTGCTAGTTTGAATGGCGTAGATATTGCAAAGGAACTAGAAAATGCTAGTTTAGTTGCTGCTGCTCCTGCTGAAGCAAGTGCTCCTGCAGAGGCAAAGAAAGAAGAGAAGCCAAAAGAAGAGAAAAAAGAAGCTGCAGCAGAAGGATTGTCAGCCCTATTTGGATAAATTTAATTTTTATTTTAATCTAAATATCTGGCAATTCTAAAACTTTTTCTTAGTTAGTAGTGCTAAAGATTTATAAGAATAATAAAATCTAATTATTTATGAGCTGGTCTCTATATCATAAAGATAAATTTTTAGAACCATTATGTTTCTCTAATGGAAAATCTCAAAAAGATATTGTTAAAGAAGTTTTAGAGAATATTAAAGAAGGTCATAAGATTGTTTTTATTCATGGAGTCTGTGGCACTGGAAAAAGTGCTATTGCATTGAATATTGCAAGAAAATTAGGAAAAGCTTCGATTGTTGTTCCTGGAAAGAATCTTCAAAGTCAATATAAAAAAGATTATGAAAAAGATAAATATCTTTTGGGAGAAGGAAATAGAAAATTAAAGATTAGTGTTATAACTGGAAGAAAAAATCATCAATGTCCTTTTTTAAAAGATAATCAATTAGTCCCTAAACTAAAAAAAGAGATTGATTCTACATTAGGTATTTTTGAGGGTGTTGTTAAGAAAAAAGAAGTTAAAGAGAATACTGCAGATGTTTGGGACTTGCCTTGTAAAATTGAAGTTAAAGAAAAAAATTGGAATAAACTAAAAGGATATATTAGAGAAAATCCAAAAACTGATGAAACAAAATTTAAGGAAATTAGGGATGTTACTCGAGCTTCTGTTGCAGGAGTTTGCCCTTATTGGAGCCCTGTGCTTCCAGAAAAATATGAATTAAAATCTCATCCAGATTCTAGGAAAAAATCTTATAAAGGTCTTGGAGGAACTAAATTTATTATTCATTATAATAAACCAGGATGTAAATTCTATGAACAATTTGATTCTTATTTAAATTCAGACATAATTGTATTTAATTCAATGAAATATATTTTAGAATCTGCATTAAATCGAAAACCCTTAACTGATGTAGAAATTATTGACGAATGTGATGAGTTTTTAGACAAATTTTCTAATCAAAAAACAATTAATTTGGATAGGTTGCAAAATGCTTTAATTTATGCTATTGGATATGGTGAAAATTTTGATAAAGCTTCTAAAGAGATTGGAGAAATCTTAAAACATATTAGAAAGGATGAAAGAGTAAATGATGCTCTTTCAAGCGGAGAAATTATTCCCTTAAAACAAACAAGCATTTATGATTTATTAAAAGTTATTTTGAATATCCCAGAATTCTTAGCAGAAATTGATGATGAAAGCTATTTATTTGATTTAGAAGAAACAGCCAAGATGTTTGCTGGTTTTTTAGAAGAAAGTTATGTTATTTTTTCTAAAAAAGATAATCAATTAACTGCAAGTGTTGTTACAACCAATCTTGCTAAAAGATTTAAAGAAATGAGAGATAAAAATAAATTAATTGTTATGATGTCTGGAACAATTCATTCTGAACATGTATTAAAAAATATTTTTGGCATTGAAGACTTTAAAATAGTTGAAGCAGAAACAGAAGCTCAAGGAAAAATTGAAACTTTAAGGACAGGATTAGAAAAAGATTGCAAATATTCTAATTTCTCGAATGGAACAATTACAAGAGAAGGATATTTGAAATCATTAAGTAAATGTGTTGAAGTTGCTAAAAAACCATTATTAGTTCATATTAATGCTTTTAATGATTTACCTAATGAAAAAGAATTAGAAGAATATAGTCTTAATAATCTAATTAGTAGAGAGAAATTAAGAGAGTTGCAAAACCAAGATAATGAAGGAGAAATTATTGAGAGGTTTAAACAAGGGCAAACTCCTGTTCTTTTT
>CAZDZI010000021.1:0-7672 GCA_964509925.1 Candidatus Woesearchaeota archaeon
GTTGGGGCGTTGCAATTTTTGGCATCTTTAAGGGACTCTTTTATGACAACTTCGATACAAGTTGTATATAAGTATCTTGAGCATAAAAATAATATGAAAATAGATCCATATAAACATATAAGGAAACCTTTTTAATCTTTGATTATTTTGAATTTTTGAGGTGAAATAGCCTCAGCTATTTCTGAGGAGATCTAACAATGGAGAGAACAAATATTATTGAAAGAATAAAGAAAATCTTATCTAATGAATCATATATAGATGATGATTCAAAAATAGGGCTGGAATCTAGGTTATCTGAGGATTTAGGGTTAGATTCTTTAGATTCAATGGAAATGGTAATGAAACTAGAAGAAGAATTTGGTGTTTCTTTCGGAGAACAAGAAGAAAATTTTAGAACTGTTGGAGACGCAGTAAATAAAGTTAAATATTTATTAAGTTATCAAGAAAAACAAATATCTCAATCTTTAGCCCAACCATCAAAATCTCATAGTAAATTTTATGCAAAAATTAAAGTAGATAAATCTGATGTAGAAGAAGCAAATTTTAATCCTTATTATATAGCTATGGAAACTGGATTAGGAAGAAAAGTTATAGCTGGAGGCAAAGAAGTTATTTCTTTTGGGTCTAATGATTATCTAGGTATTGCAAATAGTTTAGAATTAAAAAAAGCAATGCAAGAGGCAGTAGAGAAATATGGGGTGAGTATGTGTGGTACTCCTATAGTCATAGGTCAAACTGATATAAATAAAAATCTCGAAAGAAAAATTGCAGAATTTTTAGGAAAACAAGATGCCTTGGTTTTTCCATCTGGTTATCAAGCAAATGTTGGTTTGTTTCAAACACTAGCTGGAAGAGAAGATATTATCATTGCTGATAAATATGCTCATTCTTCTCTTTTATCTGGTATGAGTTTAACAAAAGCAAAATTAAGAACATTTAAACATAATGATGTAAAAGATTTAGAAAAAATTCTAAGAGAAAATGAATCTTCAGCTTCCATGAAATTTGTTGTTGTAGAAGGTTTATATAGCACAGAAGGAGATACTTCACCTCTAGATCAAGTTGCAGATATTTCAAAAAAATATAATGCTTTTTTGATAGTTGATGATTCTCATGGAACTGGTGTTTTGGGTAAAAATGGAAGAGGAACAGCAGAATTTTTTGGGGTAACTGATAAAGTTGATTTAATTACGGGAAGTTTAGGTAAGGCATTGGGATGTTTTGGGGGGTTTATATCAACTAATTCAGAGATAGCAGATGCTCTTCGTTATAAGATGGGTGCCCTGATATACTCAACTGCACTTCCTCCTGCAATGGCTTCTGCTTCTTTAGCTTCAATAGATCTTGTAGAAAATGCAGATGATAGAAGAAAAAAACTTTATGATAATAAAAAACAGATGTATAAATCATTAAAGGAACTCGGATATAATTTAACTCCTTCTTCCACACCTTTATTTTCTGTTATTTGTGGTACTAATCTTAAAACCTTAGAAATGACTAGAGATCTTTATCAAAAAGGAGTTTATGGTACCCCTTTTTTAATCCCAAGTGTTCCAAAAGGAAGAGCATTAATTAGATTTATTCCTCATGCGAATTTAATTTCAGAAGATTTAAATTATTCTATTAAAGCATTTAAGGAAATAAAAAACAAAAAATGAATTTTCTTTTAATCCATAATCCAACTGCTTATTTTGGAAGAAATGAATCTAAATTCGAAAAAGTAGTTTCTCTTTTTAAAGAAAAAGAATTATCTTTTGATTATGTTTCAACAACTAGAAAAGATGAGGCAATAAAACTTTCAAGAGAAGCAACAAAAGATAGATATGGTGTCGTTGTTCCTGTTGGAGGAGATGGAACAATATGTGAGGTGATAACAGGTTTAATGTCTCAACAAAAGAAAAATAGGCCAAGATTAGGAGTTCTTCATATAGGTACAAGCCCTGATTTTAATAGGTATCATGATATTCCTATTAATCTTGAAGAAGCAGTAAATATTTTATCAAAAGGAAGAACAAAAAGAATAGATGTCGGAAAAATTACTTATTTAGATCTAAATAAAAATAGGGTAACTTCATATTTTGGAAGCAGTGTGAATATTGGTCTTGGTCCAGATATAGCCTCTAAATCGAATGGAAGATATAGGGAATATCTAGGAGATTTTTTAGGGACCTTTTGTTCTACATTAGTTTCTCTTGTTAAATTTAAACAAATAACATTAAAATTTAAAATTGATGGCAAAGATGAAAAAGAAATTACAAGTTTAGTTAATTTAACTGTTGGTAAGGATCCTTATCTTGCTTCTGGCATGCGGGTTCCAATAGATATTAAACCAGATGATGGTAAATTATATTCTTTAGCTATACGAGGAGAATCTAAACTCTCTCTTTTAAAAAATTTATGGAGGTTATATTCTGGAAATATTTTAGATTATGATGGAGCAAATTTAAGATATTGTAAAAATGTTGAAATTGAAAGCACTGAAAATCACAAATTAGAATTTGATGGAGATTTTAGAGGTTATTCTCCTGCAAAAATTGAGGTAATTCCTAGAGGATTAGAATTAATTGTAAAATGAAATCTAGAATTTTTTTAACAGGAGCAACAGGTTTTATTGGTAGTAACTTAGCTAGGCAATTTGTAAAAGAAGATTATCCTGTTGTTGCATTAGCCAGACCAACAAGTTCTACAAGGTTTATTGACCATTATGTTAATAGTGGGGAATTAGAAATTAGGAGAGGGGATATAACATCTAAACAAGGTTTGGATGGTTCAATGAAAGGATGTAGTGTCTTAATTCATTGTGCTTCTTTTGTTGGAGACTGGGGATTAAAAAAGGATTATTACCAAACAAATGTAGAAGGAACTAAAAATGTTTTGAGAGAAGCTAGAGATTCTGGAATTCAGCAAGCAGTATTGATAAGTAGCAATGCAGTTTTAGGTGAAGAGGATTGTTTAGAGAAAAAAGCTGAAGATTTTCCATATAATCCCACATTTCCTTATTTTATAAACAATATCTTTGAATCAGATATGAATCACTATAGAAATACTAAGATGTTAGCAGAAAAAGAAACAATTAATTTTTGTCAAGAAAATAATATTGATTTAACAGTTGTTAGGCCTGTTTGGGTTTATGGACCAAGAGAATTTAATGCAGGACCATATATTTTTTGTAAAAGTATTTGTGAGGGAAATAGATTTTTTCCAGGAACTAAAAATAATAAGTTTCATACAATTTATGTTGAAGATTTAGCTAAGATAACTACGAGATTAACAGAGAAAAATTTGAAGGGTGTTAATATTTTTAATGTAGGATCAGAAGAGGTTCATACTATGGATAAATTTTGGAATTCTTTCTGTGAGGAATTAGGTAAAAAACCACCTATTTATTTACCAAGGTCCTTAGTATATCCTATTGGATTTGCAATGGAATCTTTATATAAATTATTTAAATCAAAAAAGGCCCCTTTGTTAACAAGGGCAAGAGTTGAAATGGGATATTGTAATAATCTATATGATACTAAAAAAGTAAGAACAGAAATAGGTGATTTTCAAGATACATCTTTAGAAAAAGGGGTAGAAAGAACTATAAGGTGGTGGAAAAATAATGGTTACTTATAAAAATAAGTTTTTAACTGGTTGGAGAAAGTTTATTTTCTTTCAATATTTCAAAATATATATTTTTTTGAGATATACGTTTCTTCTTTTTTTCAGAAAAATTAGTTTTAAACAATATTTTATTTTCTTTAAAAGGTTACTTTTATTTTTTGAGAAAGTAAAAATCAATAAAGTTGTTAAAACAAGGGGAGTTTACAAGCTACATATTTATTTTCCAGCTTTTCCAACTAAAGCTTTTTTTATTGCATTGAATAAATTTTTAACATTGAAAAAAAAGGATTTTTATCCTTATCCCACCTCTGTCTTGTTATCTATGACAAAAGCCTGCAATTATAATTGTAAACATTGTTATCAGAAAAGAGATAAAATGAAAGATATATCTTTAGAAAAATTGAAACAGATTGCAAAACAAATACAGGACTTAAATATTTCTTTTATTAATATTGAGGGTGGAGAGCCAATGCTTAAGTTTAATCGGCTTATAGGACTGATGGAAAATATAGATAATAGATCCGAAGTATGGGTAAATACAACTGGTTTTTCTGTTACAGAAGAAAAGGCAAGAAAAATGAAAGAGGTTGGAGTTTTTGGTGTTATGGTTTCTTTACATCATTGGGATAAAAATAAACATGACAAATTTGTAGGAGTAAATGGGGCATTTGACAGAGCAATTTCAGCTCTAAGGATTTTTAAAAAATCAGGATTATCTACTGCTATTAATTGTACTGGAACCCAGGAATTAATAAATACTGGAGGATTTAATAAAATTATAAAGATCGCAAAAAATAATGGTTGTGCTATTGTTCAATTAATTCACGAAAAACCAGCAGGAGCATGGTTGGATAAGGATGATACATTAAATAATATTTATTTAAAGAGATTGTATAATTCTCATATAATTTATAATAAAAGTAGAAAGTACAAAAAATATCCTGCTGTTTCTTCTCAAGTCTTTGAATCAGCAAAAAATAATTTTGGATGTACTGCTGGAGGGATTGAAAGATTTTATATTAATGCTAATGGAGAAGTCCAACCTTGTGAATTTGTAAATGTTTCTTTTGGCAATATTAATGATGAGCCTTTTTTAGAAATATATAAAAGAATGAGGGATGTTTTTAACAAACCAAGAACAGGGTGGCTTTGTTGCACAGAGCATAACAAAATTAAGAAAGAATTAAAGAGATTGAAAATGAAATCTACCCCTTTACCTAAGGAAAAATCAAATAAAATAATTAAAGAATTTAATTTTGGTGAAGAAACAAAATTATACAAAAAAATGAGATTATACAAATAAAATGGGTTTTATGAAAGCATATATTAAATCAATGAGACCATATACTTTTTTTATTACAGGTATTGCTGGTTTGATTGGAATGCTTCTTGTTGAAAGTTCTGCAAGTATTTTACAGAAATCAATTGTTTTACTTCTTTTATTTTCATGTTATGGTGTGAACCAAGTAATAAATGACCTTTTAGGATTAAAAGAGGATAAATGGAACGCACCTAAGAGGCCTTCTGTTTCTGGGGAATTAAATAAAGAAAAGGCATTAATATTAACTTTAATCTTATTTTTAACTGGGGCAATTGTAACTTTTTTCTTTAATCCTTACGCTCTTTTAATTTATTTTTCAGGTTATCTTTTTAATTTTTTATATGAATATATGAAGGGAATCCCAGTAATTGGAACCTTTTGGTTTGGCATTATGATTGCTTTAGCTCCCTTTTATGGTGCTTTAGCAATAACTAATTTAAATATATTACAGGTTCTGAATAATGTTAATTTATTATATTCTTCTCTTTTAGTTATTCTTTCTGCCTCAACTATGTGTTATTTTACTTATTTTAAGGATTACTTAGGAGATAAAAAAGAAAATAAGAATACCGTAGTTGTTCTTTTAAGTTTAAAAGATGCTAAATATCTTAATTTTTTTATGAGTATCATACCTTTTATTATCTTATTTTTATTATTTTGCTTTAATTTATGGACTTTACAAATAAATCTTTTATTTTTAATTATAATTCTCCTAGATTTTGTGCTAATGCAATCAACTTCTTTTAGATATTTTGCTTTTTCAAATGAAGATAAAAAATCACTAGAATTAAATTTTGAAAGTTCTGTTTTATTTTTATCTTCAATTATTGTATTAATAAGGCCTTTATTAGGTATAATCCTTTCTATCTTTTCATTTATAATTATCAAATTAATCTTTATTAGTATGTATAAAAAAGAATTATATTAACTATCTCTTTATGAATTTTAGAGACTCCATAAATAATAATGCAAAGATAAAATCAAATCCTGCAAAGATTAGGAATGGGGAATCTACATAAGTAGGACCTACTAAAAGATAATAATATAGTACTGTTCCAACATATGCGAATTTAACAAATATTGAATAAAGTATTAATCTTCTACTTCCTTTTAAATTAAGAAATATCATATATTGCAAAATACCAAATAATGCAATCATAACAGCACAGAATGTTAAATATGCGGGATTTCTTGGCAAATTCATTCCTAGCATCTTAAAAATAGTTACATAGAAAAATAGAAATGCAATTCCTAAAAGAAAATCATAGAGTGCTCCGATTAAATATAATCCCTTATAATACTTTTCCCTCTTTTTGTTCATATTATAATAAGCTAAATGTTATTTTTAAATGTTTTGTGTCTATTGTTAATCTTGGTATTAAATATTATAACGCCCTGTTCTATGACCTGATCCTTTTGGAACAATTTCTACTCTTTGATTATCAATTGTTTTTCTTTCTGGAAGATTATAGTTTAGCTCTTTTTGCAGTGCAGATTCAACTTCTGTATTAGAATATGTTAGTAATATAAACATTTATAAAAGTATTAAATTAAAGTAGTATATGAAAAAAGTTAAGATTGCTTTTTGTTCTTTAATTATAGGTTTATTATTAGTTTCCTTTATCTCTGCAGGTTTTTAGGATTTTATTTCTGGCAATTCTATTGATGAAGAAGAATCTTATGAAAAAGGGGAATCAAGTTGTGAAGGGAATATTTGTAAGGTTTGGGAATTAGATTCTGTTTTTATTGATCAAATGTCTATTAAGATAGATATTGATCCAGCAGATGATGAAGATGGTCTTGCTGCTTTATTTATTATTAATGATGAAGAAGATTATGCAATTATCAAGAAAGTAGGAGAATCTAAAGAATTGAAAAATGGATATAAAATAAAGTTGCTTGCTCTTGATCAACATTATTTAACCTTTGAATTGAATTGTGATGGATGTGGATATGGAGATAAGTGTTATCATTTTGGGGATAGAAAAGATGGGCGGTATTGTTCAGATACTAAGCAATTTTTGAATCAATTAGAAGAAGATTTAGATTGTGAGAATAATTTTGAATGTTCTTCAAATCTTTGTATTGATAATTCTTGTATTTCTTTAGGATTTTTAAGAAAAATCCTTAGTTGGTTTAAGAATTTATTTGGTTAAAATCATTTAATTTGTTTAAATCTAACAGAAATAACTAGCTTTTTATATAATAATATAAAAATAAGCAGAATAAAATAATTATTCTTACAATGTAAACTAAAATTGAATTTATTCAAATTAAATTCTGCGAATATTTAAAATTCTGACTTCCCCCTAGTAGTCCATAAGTATTATAAATAAAACCGCTATATTATAATTATACAAACAAAACTTGTATCAAACCGATACTTGAATACTCTTGATTGTCACAAAAAGGGGTTAAACCCGGTTGGGGCGTAGATACTCTTGTATGGGTTCCCTAACTTTTCTTGGAAATATTTATTCCAATTATAAAAAAAAGTAGCCCAAGAGTCCCTAAAATAAATTGACTATCATCCCTAAGGATTAATGTGACTACATTAATTAAAATCATAATCAATCCTGCCAATGACATAAGATTTCCTCTTGTTTTATTTTTTTCTTGTTTTTTCATATAATATTAAGGATTAAATAACTTAAAAATTGAACGGTTGGGGGTGTTAGTATTTTATTAATAGAACTTAGAAGGGGACTACAAAAAAAGAAAAAGAAATAAACGTGGTCACCTAAT
>CAZDZI010000022.1:0-7400 GCA_964509925.1 Candidatus Woesearchaeota archaeon
ATGTATATTGGTTCAACTGGGAAAGATGGTTTACATCATTTAATTTATGAAGTGGTTGATAATTCTGTTGATGAAGCATTAGGAGGACATTGTTCTGATATTAAAGTTTCAATAAATAAAGATGGAAGTGCTACAATTGAAGATAATGGAAGAGGTATTCCAGTGGATATGCATCCTCAATTTAAAGTTCCAGCTGTTCAAGTTGCTTTAACAAAATTACATGCTGGTGGAAAGTTTGATAAAAAATCTTATGCTATTTCAGGAGGATTGCATGGTGTTGGTGTTTCATGTGTTAATGCTTTATCTAAGAAATTAATTATTGAGATTAAAAGAGGAGGTAAAATTTATCAACAAGAATATTCTAGAGGACTTCCTAAATCAAAATTAAAAGTTGTTGGAAAATGTGAAAATAGTAAGACAGGAACTAAGATAACTTTTTGGCCTGATGAACAAATTTTTTCTGTATTAGATTTTGATTATAAAATTTTAGAAACTCGGTTTAAAGAGATTGCTTTTTTAAATGCTGGATTAAAAATAAAACTTAAAGATGAGATTAAAGATAAGCAAGAAGAATTTTATGCTGCTGGTGGATTAATAGAATTTGTTAAATGGGTTAATAGAAGTAAAGATGTTCTACATACTAAACCAATTTATTTTAAGAGAACTAATGATAATATTGTAGTTGAAGTTGCTGTTCAATATAATGGGGGTTATCAAGAAAATATTTTTGGGTTTGTAAATACAATTAATACTGTTGAGGGTGGAACCCATGTTTCTGGTTATAAGACTGCTTTAACAAGGGCCATTAATGATTATGCTAAGAAAACAAATATGATTAAGAATGGTAGTTTATCTGGTGATGATGTAAGAGAAGGAAATACTACTATTATTAGTGTTAAACTTCCAGAGCCTCAGTTTGAAGGACAGACTAAAACAAAATTAGGGAATTCAGAGATTAAAGGATTAGTTGATTCTTTAGTTAGTGCTGCTTTATCTGAATTCTTTGAGGAGAATCCTTCTGTTGCTAAGAAAATAACTTCTAAAGCATTAGATTCAGCTAAGGCGAGATTAGCTGCTAAAAAAGCTAAAGAATTAGTTAGAAGAAAAAATGCTTTTGGTATTGGTGGACTTCCAGGAAAGTTAGCAGATTGTTCAAGAAAAAAATCAGATGAAACTGAATTATATATTGTAGAAGGAAATTCAGCAGGTGGTTCTGCAAAGCAAGCTAGAAATAAAGAGATACAAGCTATCTTGCCATTAAGAGGTAAGATTTTGAATGTTGAAAAATCAAATCCTGCAAGAGCTTTATCAAGTGAAGAAATTGCCAATCTTATTACTGCTATTGGAACAGGAGTTGGAGAAAGTTTTGATTATAATAAATTAAGATATAGTAAGATTATATTGATGGCTGATGCAGATGTTGATGGTGAGCATATTACAACTTTATTATTAACATTCTTTTTTAGATTTTTACCTCAATTAATAGAGAATGGTAATTTGTATATTGCTATGCCCCCATTATTTAGATTAAGAAAGAAAAAAGATTATTATGTTTATACAGAAGAGGAATTAAAGAAAATGCAAGAGAAGTTGAACACAGATAATATTACTCGATTTAAAGGTTTAGGAGAAATGAGTTCTCAACAACTTTGGGATACAACTATGAATCCTAAGACTAGAATGATTAAGAAAATATATATTGAAGATGCTTTAGAAGCAGATCAAACTTTCTCTATGTTAATGGGTGATGATGTTCAAGCTCGTAAAGAGTTTATTCAAGAAAATGCAAAGGAGGCAGCATTAGATATTTAAACAAATGATACTCCATGGATATTCAAATAAATTTGAACATAAGGAGGCAGCATTAGACATATAAAATGGCAAAGAAAAATAAATTAGCAACACCAACGTGGATAATAGAAGGTTTTGATTCTGAAGAAGATTATAATAAGAAAAAAGGTATTGTGTCTACAAAGAAGAAAGTTTCTAAAGCTGGGCCATCTAAATCATTGAAGTCTGGAGGTAAAACATTCAAAATAAGAGAATGTCCTAAATGTAAAAGTGATGATGTAGGAATTGTTCTTAGTAATAGTGATGCAGAACAAGGTGGTGGAGATCAATGGGAATGTCATAAATGTGGATGGAAAGGTTCAGACATTGTTAAAAAAGAACTTACAGAAGATGAATTAATGAAATATATGGATGATAAAGGTGAAGAAATATAATGAGTGAAAAAGTAATCAAAGAGCTTAAGGAAGCAGTAAAAGGTGTAGTAAACACAGAAGTATCTATAGAGATGAAGAAATCCTATTTAGATTATGCTATGTCTGTTATTGTAAGTAGAGCTATTCCTTCTGTAGAAGATGGATTAAAACCAGTACAAAGAAGAATTCTTTATTCAATGCAACAAATGGGATTAAAGCCTAATACTCAAACAAAGAAATCAGCTAGAATTGTAGGAGATGTTATTGGTAAGTATCATCCTCATGGTGATCAAGCTGTTTATTCAACCATGGTTAGATTAGCTCAAGATTTCTCATTAAGATATCCTTTAGTATTTGGGCAAGGAAATTTTGGTTCAGTAGATGGTGATGAACCTGCTGCGATGAGATATACTGAAGCTAAGTTAATGGCTATTTCTAATGAATTATTATTAGATATTGATAAGGAAACAGTAGATTTTATTCCTAATTATGATGCTTCTCTTAAAGAACCAGTATTACTTCCAGGTAAACTTCCTAATTTATTATTAAATGGTGCTACTGGAATTGCTGTTGGTATGTCTACTAATATTCCTCCACATAATTTAACTGAAATTTGTGATGCTATTATTACTTATATTAAGAAACCAGAAATAACTGTTAAAGAACTTACTAATATTGTTCAAGGTCCTGATTTCCCAACAGGTGGAAGTGTTACAGGAGATATGGAAGAATTGTATAAGACAGGAAAAGGAAGATTAGTTCTTAGAGGGAAGGTTGGAACAGAGACTACAAAGAAAAGAGAACTTGTTGTTATTACTGAAATTCCTTATATGTTAAATAAAACTAATTTAATTACACAAATTGCTAATCTTGCAAGAGATAAAAAAATAAAAGATGTTTCTGATTTAAGAGATGAATCTTCTAAAGGTAAAACAAGGATTGTTTTAGAATTAAAAAAAGGAGCTAATCCTAAATTTATTATTAATCAATTGTATAAATATACTCGGCTTCAGGATTCGTTTAGTGTGAATATGCTTGCTTTAGTTAAAAATCAACCAAAGATTCTTGGATTAAAAGATGTTTTATCTGAATATGTTGGGTATAGAAAGATTGTAATTACTAAACGTTCTAAATTTTTATTAAAGAAAGCAAAAGAAAGAATGGAAATTGTTGAGGGATTATTGATTGCATTAAAGAGAATAGATGAAATTATTGCTACTATTAAAAAATCTAAAGCAACTACAGAGGCATCAGAGAATTTAATGAATAAGTTTAAGTTATCTAAGAGACAAGCTCAAGCTGTTTTAGAAACTAAGTTACAACAATTAACTTCTCTTGAAGTTGATAAATTAAAAAAAGAACAAGATGAATTAAAGAAGACTATTGCTGAACTTGAAAATATCTTAGATAATATTAAAGAAGTTCTTAAAATAATTACTAAAGAAGTTACTGAGTTAAAAACTAAATATGGTGATGCTAGAAAGACTAGTGTTCTTAAGAATATTAGAGAGATTAAAGAAAAGGATTTAGTTCAAAAGAAAGAAGTTGTTGTTACAATTACAGATAAAGGTTATTGTAAGAGAATGGATATTCAAACTTATAAGGAGCAGAGAAGAGGAGGAAAAGGAGTAATTGGTTCTGGCTTAACTACTGGAGATTTTGTAAAACAATTGATTACTTGTTCTACTCATGACTATTTAATGTTCTTTACTACAAGAGGAAGAGTATTATGGCTTAAAACTTATGATATTCCTGCTGCTGAGAGATATAGTAAAGGAAAAGCAATGGTTAATTTATTAAGTTTAAGAGATGAACAAGTTACTAAGGTTATATCTGTGAATAATTTTGATGATTTCTTATTTATGGCAACTAAAAAAGGAATAGTAAAGAAAATATCTTTAAGTCATTTTTCAAAGCCAAGAGCTTCTGGTATTAAAGCAATTAATATGCCAGCAGATAATTCAGATGAATTAATTGGGGTAGAAGTTGTTAAAGAAAAACAAGAAGTATTATTAGCAACTAAGAAAGGTAAAGCTATTAGATTTAATTCAGGTGATGTAAGACAAATGGGAAGAGCTTCATATGGAGTTACTGGAATTAAGATAGATAAGATTGATGAAGTTATTAGTTTAGAAATATTAGATACTGCTGCTATTATGACAATTACAGAAAAAGGATATGGTAAGAGAACATCTGTTGCAGATTATAGAAAGACTGCAAGAGCTGGAAAAGGTGTGATTAATGTTAAAGTTACTCCTAAAACAGGTGATGTTGTGAATACTGTTTCTGTTAATGAAAATGATAGTTTGATTATTACAACTGCTAAGGGGATGATTATTAGGACTTCTTTAAAGAATATTAGAGTAATGGGAAGAGCTGCTCAAGGAGTTAGAATAGTTAAGTTGCAGGCAGGAGATAGAGTTACTGATATTATAAAAGTTCAAGAAAATGTGGTTGAAGTAAATTCTAATTAATGCTCGTTAATGCAGTTACTTTGTATAGAAGGTGCTTGAAATTAGTGAATAGTTAAACTTATATAATAAAGGGTTATTTTGAAAAGATGGGATTTAAGCCATTATCTAAGATTAGAAATGGATTAGCTAAATTATTATTGACTAGTTCTGAAAAAAGAAAAATGATCTTGGATTCTGATGAATATCAAGGATTAGAAGATGAAAATAATAACTTAGTGAGTGCTATAAATTCTTGTCAAAATACAGAAGTTAAATATCATGATTTTATGGGTGAAACTATTATTTCTCATGCAAGAACAGAACAAAAATTAAAAAGCGCTGTAAGAAAGATTAAAGGATTAGAACAAAAAGCTCAAGTAGGAGAGGTTTTACATAAGTTATCTAAGATTGGCCTTATAGAAGTAGACAAAGATCATTATATTGTTGATGTTAATAAAGTGGCATGTGATTATTTAGATTCTGAGATGGAAGATTTAATGGGCGTTCAATTATCTCAAGCTATTCCTTCTGAAATATATCTTCATAATTATCTTGGATTTTTTGTTGAACAATCTAAAAAGATGAGTGTTCTTGGGAAAAGATTACAAGAAAGTGTGTTTAAGATTGGAGATGTTGGATTTGATGTTCAAGGATTTTTTGTTCCTAATGAAGAAAATGAATTTAAGCAAGGATATCTTTTTATTACTCCATATAAAGAGAGAAGTGTTTTAGAACAGCTTTTTGGGAAGAGAAAAGTTGTTGTTGCTCCTGAAGGAGCTCTTGTATTTGGAAAAGATGGAAATTTTTCTGAGCTTTGTCCATTAGTAGATGATATTAAGTATAAAGAAGTGAATCTTTCAGAATCTTCAGCAAATGAAGAATCATTGAGGCACCTTTTAGATTACTATAACCATTTTAACAAGGGAAGATTTGTATTTTCAGGAGTTTCTGAATTTGAAAGAGCCTATTTAATAGAATTAGGTGTTGATGAAAAAGATATTTTAAGTATTAGAAAATCTCAAGAAGAAACAGGGCAATTTCCTGCTGTGAATCCTACTAGTGTTTAATCTTTAATATACTTAGAAATAGTTGGATATTTTGTTGTATCAACTTTAACTGGATTTGATGGAGTTTTTACTTTATCTTCTGAGGTGTTCCAAGCAGGACACATTTGTTTATATTCACACCATCCGCAAAGAACACTTTTGTTGCAGGGGAATTCTGTTGTTGTTTCTATTTTTTTGATTAATTGCATTGTTTCTTGTTTTAACATGTCTAGTTGTTGATTAGTTCTTTTTGAAACAAGCTTTTTATTATGTGCTAGATAGTGCCAAACTAAGCAAACTTCTTTGTCTTGTCCATATAAGTCTTTTATTGCTATTGCATATAATGCTAGTTGTCTATCCTGGTCTATTTTTTCTTGAGTTGGAAGAGAATTAGCTGTCTTATAATCGTGTACTTCATATTCATCTGTTTCAGGATTTTTAACAAGTCTATCAATAAAACCTAGTATTTTGTATTCTCCTTCTTTGTCTAAGTTTAATCTTATTTTTTTTTCTAGTTCTAATGTTCCATCTTGAAACGGTTGATGTTTTGTATAATAATCTACTAGGAATTGAATTCCTTTGTTAAAATAATCCTTTGCTGTGAATTGTTTTTTTACAATTATAAAGTTTGGTTTAAAGGTTTTTTGCCATGCTTCTGAATATTTAACAATTAAGTTGTCTATTGTAGGAATATTTTTATTTTGAACTTCAATATAAAGCCATTCTAGTGTATCATGAACACAGCTTCCAAGATGAGCTTCTATTGATTTTTCAATGTCTGGATATATTTTGTCTATATATCTGTATTTGAATTTTAATGGACATTGTTCAAATGTACTTAACCTAGAATGTGAATAAAATTTTGCCATCTTTTCTTTAATAAAAAAACACTGGATATTATAAAGTTTTATATAAATATTTATAAGATAACTTTTTTTTTATAAGTGACAATGTTTGAACCATATTCTATGGAAGGAGAAAAAAAGGAGTTTGAAATTCATGAATATAATTTTCCTAATACTTTTTTTGGAAGATTTAGAGCTAAAAGGTGTTATAATTCTTTGTCTCATGCAACTAAACTTATATTGCCTTTAAATGGAGTTATTAAAGTTGCAACTGATTTTCAAGCAAATAGGCTGGCCTTTGATTGGTGTTATGAAAAATTAGGATTATCTGCCGAGGAAAGACAAATAGAATATCTTGAAAATTTAAGTAAACATCTTTTTGAGGATATGCCCTTATTTCTTAAATCTTTTAACAATTATACAAGAAAATTAAGATTAGAATCTTTATGTAGTTCTAAATTGCGTAAAAGGATTCAATGGTTAAATGTTTCTATTGAATAGAAATCATTATAAATTAAGATTTTTAAAATAAAGTATGACAACAGTTGATGATGCTAAGACTTGTATTGCTCTTTTAAGACAAAGAGAGCAAGATGAAGGATATAGAATTGGAAGGGTTGAAAGAGCTTTTTCTGGGAGTGAAAGTCATTATTCTCTTGGAGAGATTGTTTTATTTAGAGATTATGATGGAAATAAAGAGAAAGTTATTGTAGAATCTCCAATTCCTTTTTTAGAAGTTAAAGAAGGCGGGGAATTAACAAGAAGAGTGGTTAATGGAGTTCCAAGAAGTTATGTTGGAAAAAGGTAAAAAGAATTTTAGGAAAACCGTAAGTCTCTTTTATTTGGTTGGTT
>CAZDZI010000023.1:0-6864 GCA_964509925.1 Candidatus Woesearchaeota archaeon
GCAGCAAAATTCGAAAATTTTCTCCTAAACGACTTTCTTTAATAATCTCTTCACATGACTCTTGATTACACATAGGTACTAAAGCAATCTTTTTATCTTTTATAGCTTTATTTAATTCTATTAAGGTATTTGCTTTTGTAGTAGAGGAATTAAGTAATTTTTTTGCATCTGTGTATAGTTTTATTTGAATTTCTTCAAGAAGTTTTGGGATTATTTTTTTAAGGTCTTTTATTTTCACTTGCATTTTTTCTTCGCCTGTTCTTTTTGAGATCATAACTGATTTTTTCTCTAAATCTCTTGGTCCTATTTCTATTCTTAATGGAATTCCTTTTAATTCCCATTCATGATATTTCCATCCTGGAGAAAAATCTTCTCTTGAGTCTAATATTACATTAAATTCTGCAAGATCTTTAGATATTTTTTCTGCTTCTTTTAGAATTTTGTTTTTTGTTTTATCGAAGAGAATAGGAACTATTACTATTTTTTCTTCAGCAAGTTTGGGAGGGATTATTAATCCTTTATCATCTGAATGAATAGCAAACATAACTCCTAACATTCTTGTAGTTATTGCAAATGTTGATTGATAGGCATATTGTTCTTTTCCATTTTTATCTAGGAATTTTATATTATATGCTTTTGCAAAATTTTGCCCATCATCATGATAGTCTGGACCTTGAATTGCTTTTCCATTAGGAAGCATTAATTCAAATGAATATGTTGCGACTGCTCCTGCAAATTTTTCTTTATCTGATTTTTTTCCAAATAGTGAAGGAAGAGCCATATATTCTGACATAAAATTATCATAAATAGCTGTAACGGCAACTTTATCTTTTTCTAAATCTTTTACATTTGAATATACATTATGTCCTTCATTCCATAAGAATTCTCTAGTTCTTAAGAAAGGAACTGAATGTTTGAATTCCCATCTTACAACATTATTCCATTGATTAATTTTTAATGGAAGATCTTTCCAAGACCTTATCCATTTTGAATATGTGTCATACATAATTGCTTCACTTGTAGGTCTTATTGCAAGTCTTTCATTTAGTTTTGTTTTTCCTGCTTGAGTTACCCATGCAACTTCTGGTGTGAAGCCTTTTACATGTTCTTGTTCTTGAGAGAGGAGTTTTTCAGGGATTAATAATGGAAAATAAGCATTTTTTATTCCTATTTTTTTGAATTCAGAATCAATATTAGCTTGTAATTTTTCCCATATGGCATATGATCTTGGTCTAAATACAATTGCTCCTGATACTTGAGAATAATCTGCTAATTCTGCTTTTTGAATTAGTTGAGTGTACCATTCAGAAAAGTTCTCAGATTTTTTAACTGTTAAGCCCCCTTGATTTTTTTTAGACATATTAAATTAAGATAAATAATGTATTTAAAATTAACCAATTCATAAAGAATAAAAACCCTTAGTCATTGTTATTTGCATAGGCCTATAGTTCAACGGATAGAATGACAGGTTTCGGAAATTTTGTTTATTAATTATAATCAACGTTGGAAAACCCTGTTGATCCCGGTTCGAATCCGGGTAGGCTTATTTTAACTTTTTTTCTAGAATTTGTTTCGCTGTTTTAAAATCAGCACGTTTATTAGATAATTTCATTACTTGTCCAATAAGGAAATTTAATGCTTTTGTTTCACCTGATTTGAAATCATTAACTGCTTTTTCATTTGATTTTATTACTTTGTTTATAATTTTGTCAATTTCTCCTTTATCTGAGATTTGTGCAAATGATTTGGCTTTTGTTTTAGGAGAATAACTTCCTTTAATCCAGCTTCTCAAGATATCTTTAGCTTTTAGTTCTGTTATATTGTTTTGTTTAATTAAATCTAAAAGTTCAATAAAATGTATTGTGTCTAGATTTATTTCTTCAAGTTCTTTTTTATGATAATTTAATACAGATAGTAATTCTTCTGTAACCCATCTTGTTGCTAGCTTTGAATCTGATTTTTCAATAATGTTTTCAAAGAATTCAACAATTTCTAGTTTCTTTGTAAGAATTTTTGCTGCTTTTTGATCTATCTTATGTTTTTTGATTAATTTTTTAAGTTTAGCTTGAGGAGTTTCAGGAAGTTGAGATTTTAGTTTTTCAATTCTTTGTTTTTGTATAATTATTGCTGGTAAGTCTGGGTCTGAGATAAATCTATAGTCTTGTGCTTGTTCTTTTGTTCTCATTAATTTAGTTTTGTTAATCTTCTCATCATACATTCTTGTTTCTTGAGATTTTGGGACATCTTTTTTTTGTCTTTGAATTTCAGATTCAATAGCATTTTTTATCTTTTTTAGAGAATTAATATTTTTCATTTCAATTCTTGCTCCTCCTTGAATAGAAACATTAACATCTGCTTTTATTCCAGCTGATTTATCTATTGCTTTAATATAACTTAATGTAGCTAATAATTGTTTAAGCCATTCAATTACTTCTTCTGAATTTTTAAAATCAGGGTCTGTTACAATTTCTATTAATGGTGAGCCAGATCTATTGTAGTCTATTTCCCCTGTTTCTGGGTTCCATGCTGCTGGATCTTCTTCAAGATGACATTCTGTTATTCCTATATTTAGAAATTTACCTTTTTCTCCATTTGGGATAGCATGAGGTCCTGAAATTGTGTTTTGGTAGCCTTTTGGTAAATCAGGCCAAGAATAATGTTTTCTCATCCAAACTAGTTTTTTATTTACTTTACATCCTAGAATTAATGCAATTTCAATTGCTTTGCTTATTGCTTTTGAATTTGGAAGTAAAGGTTTGGCTCCGGGTTGGCCTGTACAGATTGGGCAAATATTTGTATTTGGTTTTGCTTGCTTTGCACCATGTTCTGCTTTACAATTACAGAATAATTTTTCTTTTGTATTAATATATCCGTGAATTTCTAATCCAATTTTTGTCATTGTAAAAATAAAGAAATAGTAGTTTATTAAGTTATTTTATCAATTAATTGTCTTACATATTCTGCTATTGCGAGTGATGCTGTGAGTCCAGGTGATTCTATTCCTATTAAATTAATAAATCCAGGGAATCCTTTTTTACTTTCTTCTTGTATTATAAAATCTCTAAATATGTGGTTTTCTGGAGTTTGTAATTTTGCTCTTATTCCAGACATTGCAGGAGATAAATCTTCTAATTCTAAAAAAGGGAGATATTCTCTTCCAAAATCATAGAATTGCCTTTTATTTCTTTTATTTACTTTGTAATTGATTTTATTAACAAAAAATGAATTTGGTCCTAATTTAATATCCCCCATTAAATCAACTACTGTGTGAATTCCTAATCCTATTTCTTCAGGTATAGGATAAATTAAATGTTTTAATCTCCCTCTATGTTTATTTCTTATGCTAAAGTATTCTCCCTTACAAAAATGAATATTATAACTTTCTTTATTTATCCCAACCATTTTTGCTATTTTATCTGAATGTAATCCTGCGCAATTAACTATTATTCTTGATGAAATTTGTTGTTTGTTTGTTGTTAGTAAATATGAATCTCTTTCTTGTTCAATTGAGATTACTTCTTGTTCATATAAAACTGGGTCAATTTTAATATTTTCTTTTGTTTTTAGAAGAAGATATTGCATTAATTTGTGTGAATTAAGGATTCCTGTTTCAGGAGAAAGTAATCCTTTTACTGCTTTAATTTCTGGTTCAATTTTTGCAATTTGTTTCTCATCTAAAATAGATAGTTTAATTTCATTTTCAGTTGCATTTTTGAAAATCTTTTCTAACTTTGAGATTTGAGGCTTTCTTGTCGCAACAATTAGTTTTCCAGTTTTTTTATAAGGAACTTTTTCTGTTTCTATTTGGTATAAAAGCTCTCTACCTCTCTTACAGAGTTGGGCTTTTAGAGTGTTTGCTGGATAATAAATTCCTGCATGAATTACTTCACTATTTCTGCTACTTGCTCCTTGTCCGAAATTTTCCTCTTTTTCAAGGACATAAATCTCTCTTTTTGGAAATTTTAATGTTAATTCTGAAGCTAGTGCTAAACCAATTACTCCAGCCCCAATTATTGCTATATCTATTTTCTCCATGATTAGATTTTATCTCTTTGTTTTATTAATATATTGGTAATTTTTTAGATATTTTGTTAAATAATAAAAAACTTTAGATAGTTTTTTATATCTTACTAGATTGATTTTTTCATGAAGAGTAATGCAAATGCTGGAGATAGGGTTGAAGTACATCTTACTAGGATTATTTATGAAGGAATATTATTAGAGACTCCTGGAGGAGAAACTGGAATTGTTTTATTGAAGTTAGATTCTGGATATAATATTGGTTTTAATAAAAAAGAGGTTCTTGAAATTAAATTATTAAAGAAATCTGAAGAAAAAGAAGAGAAGCTTGAATTAGTAAAAGAAATAAGTAAACCAAATATTGCCATGATTATTACAGGAGGGACTATTGCTGCAAGTTATGATGCAAAGACTGGGGGAGTTGATTGGCTTGATTCTCCTGAGAATTTATTTAAATTTTACCCTGAATTGTTTAAAAAAGTTAATGTTGTGAAAGTTGAAGTTCCTTTTATGAAAGCCTCAGAGGATATGGATTATAAAGATTGGCAAAAAATTGCAAAGGTGGCTGAGAAATTATTAAATGATTCAAATATTAAGGGGGTTATTGTAACACATGGAACAGATTTTTTACATTATACCTCTGCTGCATTGAGTTTTTTCTTAACTAATTTAAATAAGCCAGTAGTATTGACTTATTCACAGAGAAGTATAGACCGTGCTTCAAGCGATGCTAATTTAAATCTTCAATGTGCTGCTAATGCTGCTTTGTCTGATATGGCTGAAGTTGTTTTAGTTGGTCATAGTTCAACAAATGATGATTTTTGTTATGCAATGCCTGGAACTAAAGTTAGAAAGTTACATAGTTCAAAAAGAGATGCTTTTAAGGTTGTTAATTCAAAACCTTTTGCACAAGTTTATCTAAATAAGTTTGTTAAAATGTTAGATTATAATTTAAGACATACTGGAAAGTGTAAGGCTGATATTAAATTTGAAGATAAAGTGGCTTTGGTTAAATTTTACCCAGGACAAAGTCCTGATATTTTAGATTATTATGTTAAGAATAAGTATAAAGGAATTGTTATTGAGATGGGAGGATTAGGGCATGTTGCTACAAAAAGATCTAGAAATTCTTGGATAAAGAAACTTAAGGAAGTTATTGATAAAGGAATTGTTGTTTGTGCTGCTAGTCAAACTATTTATGGAAGATTAGATCCTTTAGTTTATAGTAATGGAAGAGAACTTTTAGAAACAGGTGTTATTTATTTAGAAGATATGTTATCTGAAACTGCTTATGTTAAACTTGGATATGTTCTTGGACATCCTGAATGGAATGTTAAAGAAAAAATGTTAGAAAATATTTCAGGTGAGTTTAATGATAGGTTGGAAAAAGAATAATTATTTTTTATGTCTAACCATTATCTTACCTTCAATTCTAGTAAGTTGTTTTTTAATAGCTATTATTTCTCTTTCAGCTTTTCTATTTACTGCATAATCATATTCTGCTCTGTGTCTATCTCTTTCAATTGTTCTGTTTTGACTCATTAAAATTACTGGAGCTTGTATTGCTGCTAAACAAGATAGTGCTAAATTTAATAAAATAAATGGAAAGGGGTCCCAGATTCTTCCAAATATAAGCCAGGTTGCATTAACTAGCATCCATAAAGTAATAAATATGAAAAATCCTAAGATAAAATACCATGAACCAGCCCATTTTGCTATCCAGTCTGCTGATTTTTGCCCAATATTTAATTGATTTCCATTAGAGCAATTTTTATTAGTTTTATTTTTCACTTCTTTTTTAGCCATTATTATGTATAATTTAGTTGAGATTATAAAGCTTATTGATATTATTTATTATGAGTTGTAACTAGCTAGGGGTTACATATAGTAAGGTTTATAAAGGAAAAGGGTTTTGTATTTATTCAATGGCACATAAGAAAGAAAAGTTAAGAAATCATATGATTGGTCTAGGCCTAAGAAAGGATATTGGTTTAAAAATGAGGGAAATAAGAGATCATCCTGATATTTATGAAGCTAGAAAAAAGGTAGTAGATGATTCTCTTTATCAATTAGGAGATATATATTCTTTTTGGATAGAACATCCTGAACTTAGACGTGCTTATTTTACTCATAAAAAACAAGCTAAAACAATGAAAAAGGAATCTAGAGAAGGAATTAGATGTATTACTGATGGTTGGTATTTTCTTTTAGATAAAGGAAGAGAAAGAAATTTTGTAGATTTATTTACTGCTTATGATTTAGAAAGATTAAATTCTATTGTTTATAGATATAAACAAAGGGTAGATAAACCTGAACCTGGAGAGCAATTTAGAAAGACTAGAGTTACTCTTAATGCTAAAGGTTATATGCCGCCTAAGGTAAAAGATGTTCCCAAAGTAGTTTCTGGAGCATTAAAGAGAATTAAAAAGACTTTTTATGAAGATTCATTAGAAGCAGGAATTCAAGCCCATTTAGAACTTGGAGCTATTCAACCTTTTATTGATGGAAATAAAAGATGTGCTAGATTAGTTCAAAATAGAATTTTATTAGATGGTGGATTACCTCCTTCAGTAATTCCAGCTGGAGAAGGAAGATTTTATTTAGATCTTTTTACAAAAACTCTTCCAGCATATGCTGCTAGAGATGTTGATGGACAAAGAGAATTTTATGATTACTGTGCAAGTAAAGTGAATAATGCTTTAGACGATATTTTAGATGATTTGCAAGTTAAAAAGCCTGAAGCAGATAGTGAGTAAATTTTAATAACTCCTTTTTATTGATTCTTTTATGGATTATACTAAAGTAAAATTTAAATCTGGATTAGAGATTCATCAGCAATTAGAT
>CAZDZI010000024.1:0-6802 GCA_964509925.1 Candidatus Woesearchaeota archaeon
GATAAATTAATAGAAGATGGAAACCGATACCAAAAAATTGCTTGAATTTAAAGAATTTAAAGAAGCATATAAAGATACAGCTTTATCTAATTGTAAATATCTAAAAATTAAATCCCCCTTAGCTGTTCAATTTGAATTAACTTCTGGTTGTAATCAAAGATGTGTGTTTTGTTATAATGTATGGAAAGGATTATGTTCAAGTCAAAAAAAAATCACCTTATCAAAAGAAAAACAATTGGAAATAATTGACAAAATTATAGATAATGAAATTTTTGATATTATTTTTTCTGGTGGAGAACCCCTCTTAATTAACTGGTTGGAGGATTTAATCAAAAAATGTAAAAAAGCAAAAATATATACAACCATAATTACCAATGGACAATTAATGACTTTGGAAAGAGCAAAATCATTAAAAGAAGCTGGTTTAGATGATATGCAGATTTCAGTCCATCATTATGATTTGGACAAAAGCGATAGAATAATTGATATGAAAGGAGCTTCAGAAAAAAGCATAAATGGGATAAAAAATGCTATTCAAGTATTTGGAACAGATGCTTTAAATATTAATATGGTTGCATTGCCAGAAACTTATAAGGAAATTTATGATATGGCTAAATTTTTAGATTCAATTGGAGTAAAATGTTTTAGTGTTGGAACTCCTTCTGCTTCTGGAGAAATGGAAAAAGATAAAGATTTAATTATTGATAAAAAAATGTTTTTAGAAGTCTATAATCAATTAGTTAAAGCTAGAAAAGACTTTGGAATGAAGGTTGGGTTTTCTGGAGGATTTCCCTTATGTTTATTGCCTGAGATAAATAAAGATTCTATTGAAATGATTGGAAATTATTGTGATGTTGGATTAAATCAGCTTACTATTGGTCCAGATGGAGAATTAAGACCTTGTGTTTGTTTAGGTGAAAAATTAGGAAATATTTTAGAAAATGATCTAAAAGAAATTTGGAATAATAATCAGTTTTTAATAGATGCAAGAGAGATGAAATTTGTTCCAGATTCCTGTAAAGAATGTAATTTAGTTTCATCTTGCCGTGGAGGATGTAGGGCTTCTGCTTTAGGATATTTTGGAAAAATAAATGCGGAGGACCCCCTTAAAGAAGATGAAAGATAATTTTGTGATTTTTAAAAATCCTTATATTAGATATAGGGAAGAAGTGTTTGGAGGAATTGCAAAAATAATTCTGAAAACTTATATTCTAAACAAAGCACAATATTCATTTATTGATAAGATAGACAAAGTTATAGTTTATGGAGATTTAAAAGAAATTGAAAAGAAAATTGCAAAAAAATTAATAGACGAAGGGTTGTTATTAAAGGTGGGATTAGAAAAAGCAAAAGATTTGGGTTTTAAAGATGATTTCAAAAAAGATTAAACATGCTAATGAGGAGTCGAGCAGAAGCGATACAATTTTCAAATTATATCTATAAAATTGGAGGGCTCTGAATTATTAGATCCATTAAAAAAATGAGAAGAGATATATAGCCCTTCTTTAGCCCTACTAATTGCAACATAAAATAGCCTCAATTCTGAATCCTTCTTTAAACTAGTCAACTCCCCTTTGTAAAAAGGCAATATTCCTTCATTGCAACCAACCAAAAAGACATGTTTCCATTCAAGACCTTTTGCACTATGAATTGTAGAAAGAATAACTTTACCCTCGGTAGTTTCTTTTTTTTCAATTTCTTGGATAGAATCTAAAAATTCTAAAACAGAATTATAGTTGTCTTCATATAACTCCTTGAATAATTCTAAATTTTCTATTTTAGATTCAAATTTATGTGGCTCTTTTGAGTATTTATATTTAAGATGAGAATAATATCCTGATTCTACAATTATCTCTTGAAGATCTTCTTTATTTAGAGAATTAATTAATTGTAATAATCCATTTTTTATATTTTCTTTAAGGGAGATGTTTTCTAAATCTTCTAATAGTTCTTTCAATGTTAAAGTTTTCTCTTCAGCAAAATCCTTTATTTTTTGTATTCCTTTCTTACCCAAACCAGGAATAATTTTAGAGATTCTTTCAAGGTCAAAATATGAATTCATATTTACTTTAAATCTTAAAAGAGATATAACATCTTTTATTTCTTCTCTTTCAAAGAAATCTACACTTTTTGATAAATGGCAAGGAATGTTATTTTTTATCAATTCTCTCTCAAATTGTTTTCCGATAAAATTTGTTCTAAAAAGGATTGCTATTTCTTCTGGGGATTCTCCCTTCTCCAATAAATCTTTTATATCTGATACAGTTTCCTGTATTTCTTCAATAGAATTAGAATGGTTAGAGATCCTTATTTTTTGTTTTTTATTTCAACTTTTTTTCTAATTTTAGAGATTTATCTCTAAATTTTAGTTTTTTATATAGATTAATAGCGCTCTTATTATAAGTTCCAACATCTAAAATGATTTCTTCTTTATTTTTACTCTTAGCCCATTTTTCTGCTTCTTTGATTAATTTCTTTGCAAAACCTTTCCTTCTGTATCTTTTTTCAATATGTAAGTCACTAATATATGCAGGAGAGTATTTTATTGCTTTTTCCATACCAGGCATAAAAGTTAATACAAAAATATATCCTACAATCTCTTTATTATCTTTAGCTATAAATATTGCTCCTTTTCCAGAGGATAAATCTTTTTCAAAAAATTTCTTCTTATATTTTAGAGCTATTTCTACAGAGACACTTGTCTTCATCTTTGTTATTTTCCTGTACTCTTCTATAAAGTGTCTCGACATATTCAAAACATTCGGAATATCTTTCTTAGTAGCTTTTCGTATTTTCATCTTGTTCTTTCCCAAGTAATTTCATACTTAGATTTTTTAATTTTCTTAAATTTATTCTTTTTTAGAACTTTCTGTGATGCCAGATTATCTAATTCAGTAATTGCAATAATCTTTTTAATTTGTTTCTTTTCAAATGCAAACTTTATGATTTGCTCTATTGCTTTTGTTATAACCCCTTTATTCCTATATTCTCTTAAAATAAAGTATCCTAATTCATAAGTTCCGTTTTTAGGATTAAATAATCCAATATTTCCTGCAAATTTATTTTCAACTATAATTCTAAATTTATACGCGTCTTCTTTCCTAAACAAGTATTTTAAACTCTTTTTTAGATAACTAAAAAAAGTATCTTGTCTTTCCTCAGCATAATCTTTATCTAAAGTAGTTAGAAGAATTCTTAAATGTCCAATTAATCCAAATTTTTTTAATTTTATTCTCATCCTCTCTTAATCACATTAATCAAATATTCTTTAAAAAACTATAGAAAGAAGATATCTGTTTGAGAGTAAATTATTTCTTACCCCAAATAGAGTAAAAATATTCTCTAAAAGATTCTGCTAGCTGTCTTGAATTTATTAAAAAAGCAACTTCTTGATCTTCCCAGGGGGTAA
This sequence comes from Candidatus Woesearchaeota archaeon, assembly GCA_964509925.1. Taxonomy (GTDB): domain Archaea; phylum Nanobdellota; class Nanobdellia; order Pacearchaeales; family GW2011-AR1; genus WJLC01. The sequence continues at coordinate 3,410 of CAZDZI010000024.1, forward strand.
AAGCTACCTTATTATTACAAATCGAAATATTTGTAGGAATAGGGAAGTCTATTAATTTTATACATTTTTTTGACCAAGGAACTTTGTTTATTGTTTCTTTTAGTCTTTTTGGAGCAAGACCCTTTACTATTAATCCTTTTTTTAGTCTTTCTTTATGATATTCTTCTCTGTAAAAGGCATAGACATTTTCAAATTCTTTTGGATTTTTTGTGTCAAAGGCAAAGAATAAGAATTCATCTCCTTTTTTTGCATCTTTTATTAGTTCTCTAAGCATATTTTTTAATCCTTTAAATCCTTGATAGACTTCTGCTTCTTGTTTTGCTGTTTTTCTTTGTCTTCCCAATAACTCTGGTAATATTTTTTCAAATCTATTTTTCTTCTCTTCTATGAAATTTATAATATTTTCAGGATTTGTGGCAGTATATTCTTTTATTCCTCCTTTTTTTACAAAAGAAATAAATCCTTTTTCTGCTAATTTTGGAAGAGTAGAATGAACCACAGAATTTTGAAGCTTTGTTTTTCTTATTATTGGACCAGCAGTAGTTGTTCCTAACTCAAGCATAGCTAAATAGATCTTTATTTCTGCATTTGTTAGCCCTAAGTCTTCTAAGATTGATATATCCATATTTATTGAAATCCATTAGAATTTTTAAATCTTTGTATTTGTACTCCAAAAATGGAGAACAATTATTTATAAGAAATCATAGGACTATTTATACATGGTAACAGAAGATAATTACAAAGGAAGAAATTTTGATAATGAAAGAAGAAATGCATTGGTCATATTAGGAAAAGTCTTTCGTTATTACCCCGGACGTGAATCCCTTTTAAATTTATTACTAGTATGAGTGGAGAAAATTATAGAAATGAGAGAAAGTTTGCAGAATTTTTATTGCAACAAAACCAATCCGCAATATGTTCTGGATGCGGAATTAATAAAAAAGAAGGGTACGCAATTATAGGACTTTCAGAAGGAGAAGGGCTGGATCCACATAATTCAGATAGTGTTTTTGCTAATCTCCCCGGAATAACTATTTCTGATTTTTGCCCATATCAAATCTCTATAGAGGATGGTCAAACTTATTTATATCTTCCCAACTTTCCTTCCTATCATGAGGGATATAGACAAGAATTAGATAAAAGGGATTTTTTTCTATCTGAAACAGGATATTTAAAAGAGATTCTTTTAAGATTCGCAGAACCAGAATTATTTCAAAAATATCCTGTTAGAGGAGTTGTTAAATTAAGTCTTGGAAACGATTACTCAATTAAGGATGCATCTAAGAGATCTATTGAAGAGCTTTGCGAGAAATATATTTGTCCTGAAAAAAAGTTGGGGGAAAGGGTTGCTAAGAAAAGATTTTTTAGGGACGCTTATCAAAGATTATTTTTAACTATTAAAGAAGAAGATGATTGGAAGAAAGCATGCAAAAAAGGAGCAAAAATGCTTGAAGGTTATTATTTTTAACTATTAAAGAAGAAGATGCATCTAAAGATTGGAAGAAAGCATACAAAAAAGGAGCAAAAATGCTTGAAGGGTATATTGAATAAAAATAAGTTCTTTTAAAAAGTCAGCCCCCTGAATCAGTCAAAATACTAAAACGCCCACGCCGAAGCTGCTAGGGTTTTGCCAGAATCGTAGTGCTGACACTTGTATCTATTCTATATCTAATTGCTCTCGTCTATTTAAAGACCTCTATTGTTGAGAGTAGATGGTTGAGAATTAATTACTATAACTCGCTTTTTTAATTAGATAAAGATAATCATATTCTTTAGTTTTAGATTTGATTATCTTCGGTAATTTCTCTTTTTTATACTTTTTACAAAGTTCTTCATCTTTATTTATTTTTTTAATACCAAAATTATAGTGTTTTCCTCCTTCAATTGGAAGAATATTATATGAAATAGTTTTCTTAGATGGAAGATAAGACCCACAAGTCTTCATAGACTTTTTCCCTATTTTAAATGGTTTTTTCATAGCATGAATATTGCCACAGTAGAATGCTATTTTTTTGTTTATCTTTTTTAGGTTTCTAGCCATTAGTTTATCTCTCTCATTCCCTTTGTTCTTCCAATCATCAATAAAGTATATTTTCAATGAAAGACTCTTTAATTTTTTAATAAGATTTTTTACAGCATCTGAATCTCTCCCATCTTTACCTTTTTTCTTAAATATTGAAAGATCATTAAGTTTTCTTTTCCCAGAAAGATATTCATCTATTTCTTTTTGATTGTTTGATTCAAACTCTAAAGCAATATTTTTGATTTTCTTTTTCTTTACTATGTCTAAGAATGCTTTTGGACTCTCCTTAGTCCCATGAATTTCTCCAATAAGAAAATATTTTTTCATTTCAACCTCTTTTTTAACTTACAACCAAATATTCTTTAAAAAACTATAGAATAAACGCCAAACCCTCTATGCTTAAGAGTAGAGTTATTGTTTTTTATGAAGATAAAATGGTTTGCTTAATTCTTTAACATACCTCTTTCTAACTTCCTCGTTTTCTTCTATTCTACCATTTAACCATTCAGGTTGTTTCCAATCTTTACCCCAATCCCAATCAATGTAACAAAATGCTTTGATTATTGCATGATTATGAATCCATGCGAAATATGGTTTAAACCATTCATCCCAGCTTTCCTTACCTTTATCAACTCCGGTTTTTGCAGGACTAGACTCCCCTATCATAATGGGTTTTTTATGTTTCTCTGCCAATCTTAAAAAGTTTTCTACAAGAAGATTGTTATTATCCTTAAAACTTTTTGCGGAAAAGACATCTACACCAAACCAATCAACATAATCATCTCCAGGATAATATGGCTCAACTTTTTCAGTTCCAGGATAAGGACATGCGCACCAAACAGTTGCTATATTTTCAGCATCATTCTTTTTAATTAGATTTGTTATATGTTTCCATGCCCCCACAAATTCTTTTGGATTATATCTCTTTGCATGATCAAATTCATACCCGATTCTAACAAATGACCCCTTTAATTTTTTTAATTTTTTTATTAAGTGAATTATTTCAGAATCATATTCACCATTTGCAACTTCCTTGCATATTGCTCCCTTTGTCTTTGATTTTAGATTCAATCCTATTTGAGGAATTAAATCCTCAGAAATATTTAACATTTTTTTAATCTTTTTTCCTAGTTTCTTCTTAATCTCATCAATTCTCACATATTCCATATATATTGCTGGTTTATAGTTTTCAACAGCCTTCCAATATTTCTTAAATTGTTCTGGACTTTGTCCTGCTCCATGAAGAATTTTATTCCCTTTTGGTTCAAGTTTTTGGTTAAAATCTACTCTTTTTTCCACGTTTAAATTATAACCAAATATTCTTTAAAAAACTATAGAAATAATACGCCCACGCCGGGACTTTATCAGAA
>CAZDZI010000025.1:0-6273 GCA_964509925.1 Candidatus Woesearchaeota archaeon
AATTATTTTTTACCCTTTTTCTTCTTAATCGGCTTTTTACCTTTTACCCATCTAACTTTTCTTCTTATCATTTGCATATTTTTTCTACATTTAGATGAACAAAGATATTGAATAGTTCCATCAACCTTAATTAAAGTAACACCCTTATGAGTGTCATACACCTTATTACAATAAACACATTTTGGCATTTTCTAATTATGTGTAAGCACCTTTCGATACTTTAGATTTAATTCTTCTCGCCTCAATTTCAGTTTCTCTAAGCATTAAAAAATTTCCTTCTCTTATAGGTCCCTTAACATTTCTTCTCATACTTCTTCCTTTATCTCTTCCTTCTTGAACTAAACATTTAACCTGTGTAATTTCTCCTCTAAAACCAGTTCTACCTATAATTTCTTGAACTATTGCTGGAACTACATTACCTAAAAGCTTATCACTCCCTTTTGTTCCAGATTGTTTCTTCTCTTGTTTCTTTTGAGTTTTCGCCATTTTATTATTAAAAAATTTATTTAAGAGCTGAAATATCTTTTTCAGAATCTCCAGCTTCGATAACTACAATAGATGAAGCAGATACTGGAATGCCCACAGCAATTCCTAATTTTTGTTTGCTGTCTACTCCTTGGCAAGGAATATTTTTTTCCTTACATAAAATTGGCAAATGCGCTACAATTTCTTTAGGCTCAACATCACTAGCATAAACTACTAGCTTAGCTGTTCCCCGCTCAATAGCTTTTGTAACTTCATTAGTTCCTTTCTCTATCTTTCCTGTCTTCTTAGCTTTTTCAATTATTTGATATATATCCATTTTATTTTTGTCGCAAGTTTAGTTAATAAAACATCAGTAAGAAGTGGTAATTCCTCACTTAATGTTCATCGGATAAAATATTCAGATAAAATTGGTTTATAAACTTTTCTTAGAAAAGTTTATAGCTAAATATCTTCCCCATAATAACAATTTTTAAATAATTCATGCACATTTTATGAGAGAAAAATTTAATGTCTTACTAATGTAATCAAAATCTTCTTTTTATTAATTGAAAGCTTCCCATAATTTTTTTCCCAACCTTCAGGAGTGTTAGCCCTTTGTACTTTTCTTTCAAGTTTTCTTACACTATTCCTTAATTGAACAAAAATTCCATCATCTTGAAGTTCATCTCTGCTCTCTAAAAGAAATTTATAAAATTCAACAAAAACATTGCCAGCATCTTCTAGTTCTAATCCAATTATATTGCCATCCTCTCTATAAAGAGAAGCCAAATATTTTTCTGAGATATGAAACATATCATGAGTTCTTGAATTAGAATAAGGATTAACAAGTCTAGCCTCTGCATTTACCAAATTTGATCCAATGGGTAAAATATTTTCATCTTTTATATCATATTTAAAAGAATAAGGAGATTCCAAGTTTCCTAACTTTAATCCTTGATACCCAAATGAAAATGAATCAGTATAAAAACTAAAATCTACCCTAGAATAAACAGAACGTGTTGAATCCCCTTCATGTACCAAATATTTTCCAAACAATCTAACATTTCCAGAAGGAAAATTTCTAGAAGCATGTTTTAAATCAAAAAATAAATTGCCTTGTTTTTCTTCAGTCATAAATAAAATATGAAATTATACTTTAAAAGCATACTAATCACTAAAGAATATATATTAAAATCATTTCCAAACAACCTCTACATCATCTGTTCTCTCACGAGGATTAATATCTACTTTGTCTAAATCTTTAGGAGAAAACTTCAAATCTTTCTCAAACATAATCTCACCAAGATAAGCAATCATTGCAGCATTGTCTACTAATAATGGACGTTCAGGACAAAAAAATTTAGCTCCTCTTTCTTTACACATTATTTTACACATCTCTTGAAGTCTAGAATTACAAGCAACTCCTCCACCAAGTAACAATTCTTTTTTTCCTGTATGTGCTAAAGCCCTTTCAGCAGTTTCAACAAGCATAGCAAAAACAGTCTCTTGAAGACTATATGCAAGATCTGTTAACTTATATGATTCTAATTCTAATAATTGTTTTAATTTAGTCTGAATTCCAGATAATGTAATATCCATTCCTTTAACCTTATATGGCAACTCAATATACTCCTTACCTTCTAAAGCTAATTTCTCTATCTTAGGTCCACCAGGAAAACCAATCCCAGCAAATCTTGCAAAAGTATCAATAAAATTTCCAACACCCAAATCCAAAGTTTCTCCAAAAACCCTATACTTTCCAGAAGCATATCCTATAACTTGAGTATTTGCTCCAGAAACATATAACATAATAGGATCTTTAGCCTTAGTAATTCTCCCAATCTCTAAATGAGCAATACAATGATTAACAGGAACTATTGATTTTTTTAATTTCTCTGAAAGCTCCTTTGCAAATTTCATACCTTCCAATAAACAAGGAGCTAAACCCGGACCTTGAGAAAATGCAATTACATCAATACTTTCCTCTTTAATTCCAGCCTCGTCAAGAGCTTCAAAATATAATTCATTTTTTACACTATTATGATGTTTAGCAGATTCCATTGGAATTATCCCTCCAGTTTCAGTAGTATACATATCTCTTTTATTAGCTATAACTTTTCCATGCTTCACAATACCTACACCAAATGTATGCGCAGTTGATTCAATACCTAAAACAATACTCATAAAACAAATTAGAAATCTATATTTTTAAATATAACATTAAAACCTTCTCCCAATAAAAATAAAAAAAATTAATTAAAAAAAATAAAAATAAAAAAACAAGACAGCTTATTTCTTCTTTTTCTTTTTAGCTGGTTTCTTCTTCTTTACTACTTTCTTCTTAGCAACTTTCTTCTTCACGGCTTTTTTCTTTTTCTTCTTACCGCCTCTTGCCATCTTAGCCTCACAAACATTCCCAGCACCATCAACATAGTACAAATGTCCTGGCTTTCTTGCTATAACCTTTTTAACAATTATCTTTCCCATTAAATTTACCTCCTTTTTTTAGTATGTATTTATATAAACTATATTATCTATTTAAACCTTTCTAATCACCGACGATGAAATTAAAACCATTTAGAATCCTCTTCGGAACTACCAAACTTTTTAGCTTGATACATATTATAACACTTATTTACATTTTGAAGTGATACAAAATCATGATGTCTAAACCCTCCTCCAAAAGTTTTAGGGATATGCATTAACTCATGAATTATAACTTTAATCTGTTCTTCCGAGGATAATTTATCAAATCTCTCTGCAAGAAACTCAAGAGGATAAAAAGCAGAAACTCCTAATGCCTTTTGCATAAGTTTCCCAAGAGCATGACATCTAGCAATAGTATTTCTAGAAGAAGTTCCAAAACTTCTAAAACATTTAATTCTAGAAACATCTATCCAAGGAAATAACTTATTAGAAACATCTACTGCAATAGCTTGTAAATCAGGAGCATATTCATATTTCATTTTAATTCAATAATTTTATTCTTACTTTTAAAACCAGAAAGTATTTTTATATCTTTATTATAATACTTCTTTAATAACTTCAATAATTTTTCATTGGCTTTTCCATCTATTGGTTTCTCTTTAATCCAAACTTCTAAACCCTTTTCAATCTCTTTAATTTTTTCTTGTGAAGAATTAGTATGTATCTTCACACTAACTTTAGCCCCAATTTTATTCATAATCTCTTAAATAATTAATATTTTATAACTATTTCTAATCTCTCTAAACACAATCTTAACTATATAGTAGTTACAAAACAGAAAGATTTAAATACTATTTATTTCATAAAAAAATATGGAAAAAAACAAAAAAATAGTGACTATGTCTATTTTAATAGCCATTGTAGCATTATTAATTATAATTTTAACCTTATCTTTTGTAATAGCAAATCAAAAATTTAAAAAAGCTCATGTTGAAAACTTAATTGACCCTTTAGCAAGTTTAGGATTTAATTCATATGGAGGAAGCATTGTTAACATATTTGATGGAAACAGTGATAATGACGATGAGGATGATGATGATGAAGATACAACTTCTCCCAATTCAATTTCAAATTTAATAGCAGGAACAATAGGCACAGATTTTATAACCTGGCTATGGGATAATCCTTCTGACTCAGATTTCAAAGAAGTATTAATTTATTTAAATGGAGTACATATAACAAACACTTCAAGTGAATCTTACAATGCAACAGGATTAAACGAGAACACAACCTACACAATAACAATCCACACAACAGATTATGATGGAAATATAAACAACACAGACATAAATAACACTCAAACTACTGGACAATCAATGACAGCCCCTGTTATTACTAGTATTCCTAATATAACAATGCAAGAAGATACAATACACAATACATTAGATTTAGATGACTATGTAACAGATTCAGATAATCTAAACTCAGAACTTACTTGGACATTCTCAGGAAATACAAATATTGCAATAAGTATTGATAACTCTACACACATTATTACTTTTACTCCAAATACAAATTGGAATGGAAATGAAAATATAACATTTAGAGTAGAAGACCCAGATTCAAACTTTGATTTAGCTACTATTAATGTAAATGTAACTGGAGAAGATGACCTTGCAGTGTGGCAATCTTTATCAAACCAAGAAATAAATGAAGATTCAAATGATGGAACAATTGTTTATTCAGATATCCTCAGCAGAGTAAGTGACCCAGACTCACCTATAACACTTACAATTGGTTCAAACTCACACTTTGATATTGAATTAAATGGAAATGACTTAGTAATAAATAACCTCCAAGATAATTGGTATGGAAGTGAAGTTATCACTCTAAATGCTAATGGAGAAACAGCAAACTTTATACTTACAGTAAATCAACTTTTAGATGATTGTATAGAAATATGTTCATGGGGGTATTGCTACGAGCATTGTGAATAAAAATGACAAAAAAAAATACTACTCTAAGTCTTGCAGAAGAAGCAAGAGCATTAGGAAGAAAAGCACATAATGAAAAAGAAAAATCATATGCAGAACAAGGAAATGAAAATAAACCTCGTAGTATAAAAGGATTTGTTAAATATGGTTTAATTACTGCAGCAATAGCAATTACATCTGCTTCAGGTATAGTGGCCTTATTAAATGATCATGATAAACCAACTAAAATCCAACAAACTACTTCAAGAAACCACATTTCAATCCTTGAAGAAAGTGTTAAAACTGATGTAAAACAACTACAAAAAGGACAAAAAGATCTAACTACAGAACTCTATGAAACTGGAAAAGATGTTAAAAATCTAGAGGGAAAACAAGAGGGAATAAGAACATCCACTCAAACCTTAGGAACTGCTTTAAGGAAAAAAATAGATTCTGATTATGGAGATTTATTAAGAAGACTAGATGAAAATAAAGAAAATGACCAAGAATTAGGAACTGCTTTAAGGAAAAAAATAGATTCTGATTATGGAGATTTATTAAGAAGACTAGATGAAAATAAAGAAAATGACCAAGAAGCAGTAACTGCTTTAAGAGAAAAAACAAATTCTTATTATAGAGATTTATTAAGAAAAATATCCTCTTTAGAACAAAAAAAAGATAAAACAGATGAATTACTAAAAGAAATTATCAAAGAAAAACCAACAGAAAAATCATATTCTCCTCCAACAAGTAAAATAAATACAGAACCAACAGAAAAATCAAGAGGACTTTTTGAAGAAGATGAAACTCAAAGATATACTTGGAGTGTTGGAGCAGACGTTAGTAGAAGATATGCAAATTCAGCAAAAGGCGATAAACCAGACCCAATGACTGAATTAGGAGTTAGATTAGGCATAGAAAATAAAAAAACAGGATGGGGAGCATATACAACACTTAAACAAGGAAGAATGTTTGATGAAGAATCAAAGGAATTTGGAGAAATGAGTTTAGAAGCAGAAATTAAAAGTCGATCAACTGCTCTTGGACTTGGAGCAACATATAATTTTGCTAGAATAGAATTCCAAGATAATTCAAAACTTAATTTTAATGTTTCTGGAGGTCCAACAGTAACATGGGTAACAGATGATGTAGAATTTAACATCAATACTCCTATGGGAAACACATCAGAAAATATTCATAATTCAACAACTCTCTACGGGGGAGAAGTAAAATTAGAAGCTACTTATTCTTCAAGAAATGGATGGAAAACAGGTTTAGGAGTTGGAAAAACCCATTATTGGAATAGTGATAATGTTGAAGGAGATACAATAGTTACTTGGAAATTCGGAAAAGACTTCTAAAAATGGTAAAATTAAGAACTCTTGCTCTTGGAACAGCCATTGGATTT
>CAZDZI010000026.1:0-6104 GCA_964509925.1 Candidatus Woesearchaeota archaeon
GAATTAGTGATAAAATTCCATATCAAGCGAACCACCAGAATTATCATTTGTTCTTATTAAGCGAATTCTGTGTAAATCTTCTCTTCTGTCTTTATCTGAAAAAATTTTATAAGTTCCCTCTGATTGATAAAATCTTCTTTCTATGTAATTAATCATTTCTCTTGGATTTCGATTTCTTCCTGCACTTGTAAAATCAATTTCATTTCCAGAAGGAACTGGCCGAGAATCTAAGTAAGCGATTTTCCCTCCAGAATTACTTCCATCTAATTGAACCAATAATTTGGCTATGTCGTCTTGATTTACTCTTCTTTTTATTTTAATCTTATTTTTCGAACAAAGAGACATAAATCTTTCCCATAAAGAGATTTTAGTGTCTTCCCCTATTTCTCTTTTATCCATATAAAATAAATACCCTATTTGTTTAAAAAACTTTCTATTATGTAACTACTCATAAATAACACTAGCTAAGGAATAATCTCAGGCCCAAAATATTTTTCATATTTAAAATCAGATTCTTTTATAATTCCTTGACTAATCATTTCCATAACTTCAGGAAGAACTCTTTTCATTTCATCAATTAAATGCTTTACTGTTTTGCAAATTAAATCCTGTCCTTTCTCTGGCCAAAGTTCTGCTTTATTTGAATATAAACATCTTCCTCCACAAAGATTAAGATAATCACAGCTAGGACATTTTCCTCCAACAAAAATCTTTTTTAATTTATTAGGATTAGAATTTAAATTCCCTAAATAAAAGTCAGTTATATTATTCATTATTGGACAAGGAACAATGTCTCCTTTAGTTGTTATTGTAAATCCTTGATGTCCTGCACCACATCTTAATTTTACTGGTTTTCTATCAATTAAACTTTCCATGATTCCTAAGAAAGGATAAATCCAAAGAATCTCATCAGTTTTCATTTTTTCAATCCAATAATCAATTAGCTTTGTTAATGAAACATTATATTTTTCAACAAACTTTTTTATTTTTTCTTCATTAAAGTCATTTTTATAAAATCCCATATCTAATTGCCAATGAGTAGAATTAATTTCAGGAATATTAAATAAATTCTTAACTTGTTCAAAAATATCTGGAAAAGAAAGAGTCATTCTTGCAACAATTTCTCCATTATATCCATTAGTTCTAATTAATTTTAAGTTTGCAAGAACTTTATCATAAGTTCCTTCTCCTCGATTATAGTCTGTTCTTTCTTTATCTCCGTCGAGAGAAACAAGAATTCTAGAAAATCTATTCATATATTCTTTAGGAAGTTCATGCAATGACTTTCCATTAGTCTGCATGCAAAATCTTACATGGGTATTTTCAAAAGCATCCATTATTTCTTTAATTTTATCAATCTTAAGCAAGGGTTCTCCCCCATAAAAAATAATAACAGCTTTTTCATCTTTCATAATAAACTTTTTTAGCTTTTCTGTATCAACTTCTATATCACAAGGAATCTCAAAATTAAATTCCCATTTTTTCTCTAAACCATTCTCAAACTCTTGCATTGATTTCTCATAACAATATTTACATTTAGAATTGCAGTTCTCTGTTAAAATAATATGCCAATACATAGAAATAAATTATAGAAAGGGTATAAAAATTTAATCTATTTTAGAAATATCTGTTCTAGCAACTATGCTAGTTCCCATGTTTGTTCTTCCCTCTCAAAATTCCCCAGACATTGGAGGCATTCCACCAGTCATCGAAACCATGCCTTTTTTCTTTCCTGATGCAGCTATAACATCATCAATTCTTAAAATCATTATCGCAACTTCTGAAGCAGAATTAATTGCTTGACTCTTCACCTTATATGGTTCTAAAATTCTAGCTTCTAAAACATTTTCAACTTTATCTGTGAATAAATTCAAGCCAACATTTTTATCTCCAGCGTCGTGCCTGGCTTTTAATTCAGTCAAAACATCAATTGGGTCCATCCCAGCATTTTCAGCCAATGTAACTGGAATAAATTCCAAAGCATTTGCAAATTCTTCAACTGCTAATTGTTCTCTTCCACTAAGTCCTTGAGAAAATTCTTTTAACTTTTTAGACAACTCAATCTCAATTGCTCCGCCACCTGCAACAACCAAACCTGTCTTTAATGACGAAGCAACCACGCCTAAACCATCTTTTATTGCTCTTTCAATTTCATCAATCACATGTTCACTTCCACCATGAATTAAAATTGTCAAAGCTTTAGGATTTTTACAACCTTTAATATGGGTCATAGTATCATCCCCATGTTTAATTTCTTCAACAATCTTAGCATCTCCTAATTCAAATGCATCTAATTCATTAATGTTTGAAACAATTTTTCCATTTGTGGCCTTAGCTATTTTTTCCATATCACTTCTTGCTACCCTTCTAACAACATAAATACCATCCTTAGAAAGAAGATATTGAGCAAAATCATCCACACCCTTTTGACAAAATACTACATTAGCTCCTGTTGCTTTAATTTTATTAACCATGCTCGAAATTGTTTTTTCCTCTTCATTTAAAAAATTATTCAATTGTTCTGGAGATGAAATAGAAATTCTTGTTTGAATTTCTGGATTTTTTAATTCAACTGGAAAATCAACCAAAGCAATCCTAGCTTCGTCAACCCTAGTAGGCATATCAGAAGATACTTTTTCTTTATCAATAACAATACCTGAAATTAATTCAGTATCTTCAACACTATCTCCTTTTGATTTTTCAATTTTAATATCATTTAAATCAGTTTTTCCATTCACTTCCACTTGCTTAACAGCATTAACAATAATAGTAGCAAGTTTATCTTTAGCACCTTCTGCTCCTTTTCCAGTCATAGCTGTCATAGCAATTTGTCTTAATACATCTTCATCATCAGGAGTTATTTTTAATGCAATCTCCTTAAGAACTTCTTGAGCTTTTTCAGCTGCTAATCTATAACCTTTTGTAATTAGAGTTGGATGGATTTTCAAATCTAATAATTTCTCTGCATTTTCCAATAATTTTCCAGCAATCATAACAACAGAAGTAGTACCATCACCAACTTCTGAATCTTGAGTCTTAGACACTTCTACCATCATTTTAGCCGCAGGATGTTCTATTCTCATTTCATCTAGAATTGTAACTCCATCATTTGTAATTATAATCTCTTCAGTAGGACTAACTAACATTTTATCCATACCTTTAGGACCTAAAGTAGTTTTAACAATCTCAGAAATCATTTTAGCAGCAAGAATATTATTTCTTTGCGCATCTTTTCCAATCATTCTTTGGATATCTTCAGGCATTAGAACCATTGGTTTTTCAGTCATATAAGAAAGTAATATAATTTGTTTTTAAGGATTATTATGATGAAAAGTAACCTTCTACTATAAAACAATCTTTATAAGCATTTTATACAATAAAAGACTATGAAAGGTATACTAGTAGCTGATTTAATGACTAGAGAACCACGTTCAGTTCTACCAGAAACTAATCTTTTACAATGTGCCAAACAAATGGTTCAAAAAAGAGCAGGAAGTTTATTACTAGTTAAAGAAAAGAAATTAGTAGGAATAATTGCAAGAAAAGACATCTTATGGGCATTAGTAAAAAAATCTAAAGAAGATTTAGCCATGATTAGAGCAATAGATATTTCTCCAAGAAAAATAGCCACAATCAAACCAACTAAGTCAATTAGTGAGGCATTAAGAAAAATGAAAGATTTAAAATTCGAACGTCTACCAGTAATTCAAAATAAAGAACTAGTTGGAATTATAACATTAAAAGATATTCTTAATTTTCATCCAGAACTTTATCCAGAACTAAAAGAATCTGAACAAATAGCAGAAGAAGCAGAAAAATTAAAGAGATTTAAAAAAAGAAAAGTTTCAGATGGAATATGTGAAGAATGTGGAAATAGAGACATGCTAGTTGAATTTAATGGTATGCTTGTTTGTGAGTCATGTAGGAATTCTACCTAAGAAAACTATTTAAATGAGATTTCTTTATTTTACTTATAAAAAAGATGTCAGAAAAAGATAAGATCTATGCAAGTAAGGTAAAATATGGGGGAATATTTAGTTTCCCAGATTTCTATAAATTTTGTTATGAATGGCTTAGAGATGAATTAGGATTTATTGTTGCAGAAGATCAATATGTAGAAAAAATTAAGGGAGATGCAAAGGATATTGAATTTAAATGGACTGCAACAAAGGAAGTTACAGATTATTTTAAATTCGAAGTAAAAGTAGACTTTAGAATTCTTGGATTAAAAAAAGTAGAAGTCATTCAAAATAATGTTAAAGTTAAAACAAATGAGGGAAGTGTAGAAATTAAGTGTAGTGGAACTCTAATAAGAGATTATAATGCAAAGTTTGAAACAAATGCTTTTCAAAAAATCTTAAGAAGCATATATGAAAAATGGATTATTACTTCAAGAATTAATGATTATCAAGATAAACTAGCAGGAGATTGCGATGAATTCCTTGCTCAAGTTAAAGCTTATCTAGATTTAGAAGGTAAAAAATAATAATTACAAAGATAATTTTTCTTCCCCTCCCTTTACATATATCCATCAAATACAATGCAATACCGAAATCCTTAAATACAATTTCAATTATATTTTTCTATGAAAAAGTTACTAGGATTACTAATATTAGGTTTACTAGTTTTACCAAGTGTTTTAGCTATTAATATAACACTTGATAAACAAGATGCAATGGATGTTGTTGTTTCAGGAATAGATGCTCCAGCTAAATTTACTTATAATATTACAAATAATGGAGAAGACGATGAATTTTTCTTCTTTAATCTTTTTGGGTTCACCTTATCCCCAGATGAATTAGTTTCAATTGATTCAGATCAAACAAAAACAGTTGAAATTATTGTGTGGCCAAGAAAAGATTTAGCAGTAAGAGGTTATTATACATTCCCAATATATATTAGAGGAAAAGATGATTCTGAAATAGAAAAAAAGCTAACAATTAAAATATTAGACCTAAAAGATTGTTTTGAAGTAGGCTCTAGTGATTTTGACCCTGAATCTAACTCAATGAGTTTTTACATACAAAATTTAGAAAACTTTGAATATAAAGATCTCACAGCAGTGTTTAAATCTAAATTCTTTGAACAAGAAGAAACATTTGACTTAAAACCTTTAGAAAAAAAAGACTTTACAGTTGAATTAGACAAAGAAGATTTTAAACAATTAACAGCAGGTTTTTACACACTTGAAACAAAAATTTCAGTAGAAGATTTAGAAGCAGATATAGAGGGAATAATTAAATTTGTTGAAAAAGATATTGTAGAAGAAACAACAAAAGATTATGGGATTATCATTAACACTAAAATAATTAAAAAAATAAATAATGGAAATAAAATACAAGAATCTCAAACAATTATAAGTAAAAATATTATTTCTAGATTATTTACAACCTTTTCTTTAGAACCAAATGAAGTTAAAAGAGAGGGAGCTAAAATTACCTATGTATGGAACCAAGAAATAAACCCTGGGGAAACAGAAGAAATAGTTGTAAAAACTAATTGGTTATTCCCATTAATTATTCTAGCATTTTTAGCAATCATTTTATTTTTTGTATATCAATTTACAAATACAGATGTAATCTTAAGAAAAAGAGTTTCATTTGTAAAAGCTAAAGGAGGAGAATTTGCATTAAAAGTAACTTTGTTTGCTCACTCTAAAAAATATGTTGAAAGAGTAAATATTGTTGATAGACTCCCTTCTTTAATGAAAATTTATAATAGATTTGGAGGAGAACAACCTTCAAAAGTAAATGAAAAAACAGGATTGATTGAATGGAACTTTGAAAAATTAGAGGAAGGAGAAACTAGAACATTAACTTATATTGTTTATTCTAAGAATGTGGGTGTTATGGGTAAGTTTGCCTTGCCTGCTGCAGCTGTAATTTACCAAAAAGATGGAAAAATTCATGAATCTCAGTCTAACAAAACATTCTTTGTTGCAGAACCTAAAAAGGATTTAGATTTTAAATAAATAACAATAACATTTAAAACCCCTAGTATTCTAGTTATTTTGTAAAACTTGTGCAGAGGTTTTTAGGATTTCTGTTAAAGTTTTATAATAATCCCTTCATAGCTCAGTGGTTAGAGCGTCTGGCTGTAGATAA
>CAZDZI010000027.1:0-6091 GCA_964509925.1 Candidatus Woesearchaeota archaeon
ATCTTCTTTTTGGCAATCTCTACATAAAGCTTTTTTGTAATGTTTGTTAGAATAATCATAAACTTTTTCAAGAATTTCTACATCACATTGTTCACAATGGTGTTTCATGTAAATTCAAAGAAAAGGATATTATTAAACATTACTAAACAATTATGCGATTAATTATAAATATGTCCAACTTTTTTACTTCCAGACAGGGCGTTAAATAAGTAGAAAAACATCACTCTAATATCACAAAGTACTGGAACGCCCCGACCGGGATTCGAACCCGGGTCACTGCCTTGAAAGGGCAGTATACTTGGCCTCTGTACTATCGGGGCACTCTTTTTTAAAAAGAAATTAGTTTTTAAAGGTTGCTTTCTCTTGTATATTATGCCCAAAAAGCTAGATAGATGTGTGGAAGATGTGGAAGAAAAGGTAAAAAAGGGTGAACTTTCTAAAACATATAAGGATAAAAAAACAGGAAAAAGAAAGAAAACTAATCCTTATGCTATATGCAAAGCTAAGATTAAAAAATAAAAAAAGAAAGAAAAATAAAAAAATAAATTATTTCTTATACCAAGCAACAAATCCAATTACTACCAAATATAATATCCCACCTATTTGTGGAATTATCATTGATAGACTAAACCATCCTGGGTATTTTCTTTTTTCAAAAATTCTCCAAGTTGAAATTATTATTAATACAAGTAATGCAAGCCAACCTAGAACTGGAATTAACATTAAAAACACTAATGCCCAGTGGAATCCTCCTAATTGCAATACCATTGAAACGTTTGCAAAAGGAATCCAAGCTAACCAAGGATATTTGTATCTAAGCTTTTTAGCAATAGTCATCCAAGCTAGTGAACTGTAAATATATACTGATAATAACATTAATATTGCAAATGCAATGCCTAAAGCTAAAACAGTTCCTCCAATAAATCCTCCAGCAAGTGCCTCACTTATTTCTGTAACTGCCATTTATTTTTTTACCTCCTTTTGATTATTATTGTAAAAAGACTAGGAATTAATATTCCTGTCAATTCCATTTTTCATATGAAAAATGTTCATGAGCCTACACGGATTTGAACCGTGGACCTCTGCCTCTCTTAGAGGTTTCTAAAAGATAAACAATCCTAATCGAATTGCACTCATATAAGAGCAGCGCTCTGACCAGACTGAGCTATAGGCTCGTTGAATAAATAGCTAGTCTGGTTTAATAATCAGATTAAACTATTTTTTCTTATTAAAATAAGAGAATTAACTATATAAAAATCTTTAGAATTTAAATTATTTATGTCTTTTTATCCTTAGCCCATTTTTCATAATTTTCTAATCTTTTTTTAGAAATTTTAATGTATTCTTCATTACATTCAGAGATATTGATATCCTTTAAATTAAAATCAAAACTTATATTCCATATAAATACCGGAAATTCTTTTTTAAGTTCTTGAAAAAAAGTTACTTGATTTTTAGATAAATAAGAGTTGTTTGTTTTAACTTCTATAAATATTACTTCTTTTCCTTTTCTGCAGATAAAATCAGGTATCCCCTTATTTTTGTTAATTAATTCAATTATTCTTTCCTTTTTATTTAAACCATCTAAAAACCAATACAAATTTTTTAAATATCTTTTACTTAAATTTAAGACTCTATATCCTTTTTCTTTTATGATATATTTTGAGTATATTTCACCTATTTGTCCTTTAAGAAGATGTCCTCTGGCCCTTTTTGTTTTATCTATCTCTTTAATCTTATCCATGTTTTCTTAAAGAGCAAGATATTAATAAAGTTACTTGGTTTTTACTATTTTAAAAAATTAAAAATAAAAGAAATTTTAGACTCTCCAGATAATTGTTTCAAAGTCTTCATCAAATTCATTTATTGTTTCTGTGTTTAGGTTTTGTTCTAAAACAAGTCTAGCTTTATTTGTGAAGCAATAAGTACAAAGATTTACTCTTTTTGCTCCGCAAACAATACATGATGTATCAGCTGGAGATTCTTCTGCGTCTTTTATGACTTTTAATAAACCAGCCATAATGTTTGCTATTTGTTTTTGACCCAGGTTTTTATCTTTTAGCCAGTAACTTATATGCCTGGAAAAACAAGCAGGACAAATAGGGTTTGTCATAACCTGTACGCAGTTAGTGCAGAGGGAAGTTACTTTAACCATAATAAATAGAGGTCTTTTTTTTATATAAACAAGTGTAGTCTAAAAAAATACAAGGAGAACTTTGAAAAAGTAGTGTTACTTTTTGATAATAAAAGTCAATTAATAAGTAATTTTTGCTTCTTCCCAGAAAATTTCAAAATATTGTTTATATGCTTTTGCAATTGTTTTGTTTTCAATTATTATTGTGAATATTGGCTCTTCCCAAAAAGTCAATAAAACAGTATCTCCACATATCATTGTCATAATATTTGTATCATATGTTGAAGGAAGATATCTTGCTTCTGTACAAGGCATTTCATTTAGATATTTAATTCTTCTTCCTGCATCTTGGTTATAGATATGTTTCATTATTATCCCTTTTTGAATTCTTTTTTCATGAAAATCATTGATAAATCCTCCAACTTTCTCTGCAGCATCTTTTGGTATTCCATAAACAAATATCTCTTCTTTTTTTTCTAATAAATTATTAAATATTATTCTAAATGCTCTTATTCCTTCAGCCATTTCTACTTTTCTTTTTTCAGGAGGATTGTTATGAATCTTTTCTATTTCTGGGAGAATTTTTTCTAAGTCGTATTCTTTTTGTTTTAAGTATAATAAAAGATTTTTTGGTTCTATAGGATAAAATATTTTTTTATTATTTTCAATACTAGAAGTTACAATACCTTTTTTTATCATTTTATCTAAAGTGTCATAAACATTTGGACGATGAATTTTTGTTCTTTTTGAGATTTCATGTGCAGAAGAATCATTTGTCTTAATTAAATCTAGATAGATTAGTATTTCGTTTTTATTCATTCCAATAGATTCTAGTGTTGTTTGGATTTTTTGTAGTTCCATTTTATTTTAAGATCTTCAGATTATTTATATTTTAGCTTTTTGGGTGATATTTATCTGCTAGTGCTATTTGATAGGCTATTGTTTTTCCTAGTTCTGTAAGAACTTCTCTATCTTGAGATAAATTCCTTAGATGTGTTGCTACAGATTTTATTTTTAAAGGATACTCTGCTACTGATGGTACACCAATAAAACAATCAGCTTCTGGGAAATATGAATATGCTGAAGGGACATTTCTTTGGAAATACGCAAAACTTTCAAGAGCATCAGTAATCATCTCTGTAATTCCTCCATAAGTGTCTCTAAGTCTTCTTGAAGCTTCTACAAGTGTTAAACCAATTTGCCTGGCTTTGTGATTAAATTGTCTTCTATATTTGGGGTCTTTAAATTCAGGAGAAGCTTCTGTTAATGGTATATCTCTTACTTTTCCTTCTCTTAAACGAGAAATTTCTTTACCATGTTCACCTATTGTTCCTAAAATTATATCTGAATACTTTAATGTAGGATCTTGTTTTTGCAATAGTTCTAATAAATGAGTATTGTGCCTGACTACGTCGGGGGTTATTGATGTAAGATTTGAAGGATCAAGTCCCATTCTTTTAGCTACTTGTAATAATGGTCCAACAGCATTAGATTCCATAAATATTGGTCCTTGATAATCTCTATCTTTGATTGCTTGAAGCATAGCTTTTACTTTAGGATAAGCTCCATGCATTAGTCTTTCAGTTAAATCTTTTATTTGATTATAAGCCCCATACTGAATACCATGTTCACCTGTTGCAATTATTAATACATCTGGATTTGCTTCAATTACTCCTTCTAATGTATTATGAAACTTAAATTTTTTTCTTTCATCTTTTTTAAAAGCTAAGTTTGGGATTATCTCTTTTTCATATTCACCTTTAGCAAAATCTGTAAATGCATTAACTACTTTGATATAGGGTTTTGCTTTAATTCCCCTACATACTCCTCTTCCTAGTTTTCCTAAACCTAGAATACCCACACTCATTGTTTGGAAAAATTTGCTTTCTTGTTCTATTGCCCCTTCTTTATCCCTTTTTCTTTTTCTAAATTCTTCTACTTTTCTAGAAACTTCTCCTGCATTAAATTGTTCATCTGTTTTTGGGAGCCAACCATTAAAGTGTTTATATCCTGGTTGTTTTTTTGTAACATCATAAGGTTCTTCTCTTGTTCTTTCTGTTGTTAGGGTCATTCCTCCTCTTACCCCTCTTTCAACCAAAGCTTTTGCTATTTTAGGAGCTAGAGGCCATTTTTCTCTTTCTGGTTCTTCATGAATAAAATATACATCTCCTCCAAGTAATTTAGAATTCCTTCTTAAAGAATCTGGATCAGTTACATTATTATCTGTAATTATGTCAAAAGTTAGTCCAGAATTATCTTTTACAGCACCCTTTAGTAATTCTATCAGGTGTTTTTTACCTTTTTCAGTTTCATTTATTATTACTGCTTTTGGTCTTTTCATTTTATGATACCCTTTTAAAATGGTTACAGTTGGTATTTTATAGAGAGGGTATTACATTTAAATATCTTACTATGTTGGATAATTTTATGTTATTAGGTTTGATAGGAAAGCCATCTGTAGGAAAAAGTACTTTTTTTAAAGCAGCTACTTTAGCAGAAGTAGAGATAGCTTCATACCCTTTTACTACAATAAAGGCTAATCATGGTGTTGCTTATGTTAAGGTTGATTGTATTGATAAGGAGTTTGGGGTTCAGTGTAATCCAAGCCATGGGTTTTGTATAAATCATCATAGATTTGTGCCTGTTGATTTAATGGATGTTGCTGGGTTGGTTCCTGGAGCTTCTGAAGGTAAAGGATTAGGTAATCAGTTCTTAGATGATTTAAGGGGAGCAGATGTGTTTATTCACATTGTTGATAGTTCTGGAACTACAGATATTGAAGGAAAACCAGTTGAAAATTATAATCCTTGTGAAGATGTTAGGTTTTTAGAAAAAGAATTGAATAAATGGTTTTTTAATATTCTTGTTAAAGCTTGGAAAACTTTTGCTCGTAAGGCAGAATTAGAAGATGTAAATATTTCAGAGGCAGTGACTAAGCAGTTTTCTGGTTTAAAGGTTACTGAAGAGCAAGTTAAAAGTGTTTTATTAAAGATTAATCTTCCTGAAAGACCAAGTACTTGGACAGATTTACAATTAATGGAGTTTGCTACTGCTTTGAGGAATAAATCTAAGCCAATGATAATTGCTGCTAATAAATGTGATCATGCTAATGCTAAAGAAAATATTAAAAAAATGCAAGATGAGTTTCCTGAATTAATGATTTATCCTTGTTCTGCAGATTCTGAACTTGCTTTGAGAGAAGCAGCTAAAGCAGAGTTGATTGAATATATTCCTGGAGAGGCTGATTTTAAAATAAAAGGGAATTTAACAGACAATACCCTAAAGGGCACAAGGCAGAGGGAAGCATTAGATAAGATAAAGAAAAATGTTTTAGATGTTTATAGTGGAACAGGAGTTCAAGAAGTTTTGAATTTAGCTGTATTTGATTTTTTAAAGTATATAGCAATATTTCCTGCAGGTGCTAAGAAACTTGCAGATAGTAAAGGAAATGTTCTTCCTGATTGTTTTTTATTGCCTCCTGGTTCAACAGCATTAGATTTTGCATATTTTTTACATACTGATTTTGGGAAGAATTTTATTAAAGCAATAAATGCAAAAACAAAAAGAGCTTTAGGAAAAGATTATGAATTAAAGCATAGAGATGCTTTAGAGATAATTTCTAGATAGTAGAATTATTTTTTTGGGATTATAGCTGCAGTAATTGCTTCTTTATCTTGTTTCTTTTCTTCTTCTTTCTTTTTAGTATCTGTTTTTTCTTGAAAATGATTTATTATGTCTTTTACAACTGGTTTAGTAGCATTATATGCTTGTTCTGTTTTTTCGTAAGCAGTTCTCATAACTGGTTTAGCTCTATTATATGCTCTTTCAGTAGTAGTATAGGCTTGATTAGCTCCTTCTTGCAATTCGTTCATATTACATTTGCCTAATCCAAATCCAGAGACAAATCCAATGGCTGTTCCAAGAGCAAGAGTTCTTAATTTTACCATTTTTAGAAGT
>CAZDZI010000028.1:0-4737 GCA_964509925.1 Candidatus Woesearchaeota archaeon
AAACTATAACTGAACTAAACTTTGCAGGAAAAGGAGGATGGCAGGCACTTGGAACATCATTATTATGGGCTGTTGGTGCTGCTTTAATGGTTAAAATGATTGCTCCGATGTTTGGGGCTAGTGAAAAGCAATCAAATGCTCTTGCTCTTTCTATTGGTGTAGGAACTTTTGTAGGAAAATCTCTTTCTCAAATGGCAACAAAGGGGATATTTGAAGGAACAAAAGCAAGCTGGATTACTCCAAAAGTAGGAATTGGTATTGGAGTTGGAGTTACATTAGTTATGATTTATTTTCTTTTTAAGAAAGAAAAGACAAAAAAAGTAGAATTCAAATGTTCAAACTGGCAACCTCCAACAGGCGGAGAAAAATGTGAAGAATGTAATAATCTTCCTGGATTGCCTTGTAGCGAATATCAATGTAGAAGTTTAGGACAAGCATGTGAATTGCTAAACAAAGGAACAAAAAAAGAGAAATGTGCTTGGGTTAATCCTAAGGATGTTGAACCCCCAATAATAAGTACTTGGAATGAACCATTATTAGAAGGTTATTCTTATTCTCCTGATTCAGCAATCAATCCTCCAGATAGAGGAGTTAGAATTATTGCTCCAACAACAGAAGAATGTGCTCTTGCTTTTACTCCATTATCATTTGGATTGCAAACAAATGAACCTGCTATTTGTAAGATAAGTCTAGAAAGAACAAGAAACTTCACAGATATGGAATATTTCTTTGGAGAAGAATTATACTTATATAATCACACTCAAACAATGGCTCTTCCAGGAGTGAGTAATGCAGAACAAGAAAATATTACCTTAGAAAATAATGGACAATTTGATTTGTTTGTTAGATGTCAAGATAAAAATGGTAACTCAAATGAAGCTAATTTTGTATTCAAGTATTGTGTGGATAGTGGACCAGATACAACTCCAGTAGTAGTAGTTAATACTAATATTATTAATGGTATGCCTGTTGCAGTTGGACAAGATTCATTGCCATTTGAATTATATATAAACGAACCAGCTGAATGTAAATGGAGTTCAATGGATAAAGATTATGATAATATGGAAACTGAGATGGATTGTTCAGAAGCAGATAGTCTTTCAGATGCTGTTGAAATTAATTCTAGATTAGTTTATACTTGTACAACAACTCTTGAAGGAATTAAAGATAAACAAGATAATTATTATTACTTTAGATGTAAAGATCAACCAATGCTAGGTGGAAACAGAAGTGGTGATAGAAACACTAATGCAGAATCTTATGAAATGAAGATTATTGGAACTCAAGAATTAGTTATTGATGATGCAGGGCCTGATGGAACTGTAAGTGATGCTACTGAGGCTGTTAAAGTTACATTAACTGCTAAAACTTCTGCAGGATTTAATGAAGGAGATGCTATTTGTTATTACAAGGATATTAATTCAGAAGAAGAAAACTATATTGAATTTTTTACTACTGGTTCTTATACTCATTCAACAGATTTATACTTAGCTGAAGAAGAATATGAATATCTAATAAAATGTGTTGATTTAGGGGGGAATAAAGATGAATGGCAAGTTAATTTTACAGTTGAATCAGATGCTGGTGCTCCTATTGTTACTAGGGCTTACAAAGAAGAAAATTATCTAAAGATTACAACTAGTGAAGAAGCTGAATGTGTTTATGATACTTTAAGTTGTAATTATATATTTGAAGATGGTATTCCCATGAGTTCTAATGAAGAAACCAAAAACCATTTCACTGATTGGAATACAAAAACAAAATTCTATATTAAATGTAGAGATGACTTTGGTAATCAACCTCCAACTGATGAGTGTTCAGCAATAGTTCGTCCTATTTGATTAAATTTATAAGTTAGAATTCTATAATATAATAATGAAGAGGATAAACAATACCCTAAAGGGCACGAGAAGAGGACAGATGAAATTATCTTTTGGCATGATTTTTTCTATTATATTAATAATTGTTTTCTTAGCATTTGCTATATATGCTATTACTAAATTTCTTGGAATACAAAAAAGTGTTCAAGTTGGACAATTTGTTAATTCAATACAACAAGATGTTGATAAAATGTGGAAGGGTAGTCAAGGAAGTGTAGAATATGAATATAGGCTTCCTTCTGGAATTGAATATGTTTGTCTAACTGATTTTTATTCTCCTAAAAAAGGTGATGAACTTCTTAAGTATGATAAACTAAAAATGGCATTTTATGAATTTGAAAATCTTGTTTTTTATCCTGTTGGAACAGGAGAGGGAATTGACTCTTATAATTTAAAGCATATTGATATTTCAAAAATTACTGAAATAAATAATCCTGTATGTTTTCCTAATGTGAAAGGAAAAGTAAAAATGACTATTAAAATGAATCCAGGAGATTCATTGGTTACAGTGGCTAAATAATATGAAAAATAATAGAGGTTTTATTCAAATAACATTTCCATGGCATTTTGCAATTATAGTAGGTATTCTCATATTATTTTTAGCGATTTATGGTGTTACTAAATTAATTACCACAGAGCAGACAATTCAAGATGTTAAAACAAGTCAAGAAATTGGAATTCTTCTTAATCCATTAGAAACAGGGTTTGAAGAAGCCAAAACAACTTCCTTACTATTTCCAGTAGATACAAGATTAACTATTGGTTGTAATCAAGATGGAAAATTTGGAAGACAATTAATAAAAGTTTCTCAAAAAAGTTTTAATCAATGGACTGATACAGATATTAATACTGGATTTTCAAATAAATACTTTTTTTCTAAGGGAGAGATAGAAGGAAAAGAGATATTTATATTTTCAAAACCTTTTGATTTTCCATTTAAAGTATCTGATTTATTATATTTAACTTCGTCTAGAGATATTTATTGCTTTATTGATTCTCCAAAGGAAATAAAAGAAGAATTAATGAATATAGGACAAGAAAACCTTTTATTAGAAAATTGCTCTAATATTGAGAATGCAATAAAAGTTTGTTTTGCTGGAAGAAGTAATTGTGATATTAATATTAATCCTGTTGCTCAGAGTATTGAAAAAAGAGATGGAAAAGTGTATTATGATGGAAATGCCTTAATGTATGCTGCTATTTTTTCTGATAAAAATATTTATGAATGTCAATTAAAAAGATTAATGACTCGTGTAAATGTTCTTGCTGAACTTTATAATGATAAATCACTATTAATCGCTGGGAGTAATTGCAATACTAATCTTGATGCAGACTTACTTCAATTAATAAGTCAAACAGAAACATTTAGTGGATCATTAAATTTATTTTCTATGGTTAATCTTGTTGAAGAAATAAATAGAAAAAATAGGGAAAATAGCTTATGCAAACTGTGGTAAATAATCTTTTCTGGAAAAGATTAAACAAAAGCGAGAACATGACAATAAAAAGAAAACGAGGACAAATGAAAATACAGCAAATGGCATTTATGTTAATGGCAGTTACATTATTTTTTGTGCTTGTAGGATTATTTGTTTTAGTCTGGAGTTTTGCAGGAATAAAAGAAGGTGCAGTAGCACTTGAAGAAAAAAATACCATGTTATTGGCTACAAAATTAGCTAATTCTCCAGAATTTTCATGTGGAAATAGTTTTGGTGGGACTAAAATTAATTGTATTGATGCTGACAAGGTAATAAATCTTAAAGGAGATATAAGTAAATATATTGATTTTTGGGGAAAAGGAGTAAATAATATTAAAATAGAAACAATTTATCCTGTTACAGAAAGAAAAGATTGTACATTGGGAAATTATCCTAATTGTAATGTTATTGATTTATTTTCAAAGGGAACACAAGGAATTGCATATTGGAATTTTGTTACTATATGCAAAAAGGCAGTAGATGAAGGGCGAGTTTATGATAAATGTGAAATTGGGAAGGTATTTGTATATTCAAATGGCGTATAAAAAAAATAAGAGAGCACAAGAGGAAATGATAGGATTTGCATTGATAATTGTGATTGTGGCTGTGATTTTATTAATTTTTGTAGGGTTTGCTATAACAAAGCCTCAAAGTGAGAATGTTGAAAGTTATGAAGTAGAAAGTTTTATTCAATCTATATTACAATACACTACAAATTGTAGTGATAATTTGGAAAGATTATCTGTCCAAAAGATAATCTTTGACTGTAAATCTAATTTAAAATGCACTGATGATAGAAATACTTGTGATGTGCTTTATAACACACTTACTGAAATTATGGCTGAATCTTGGAGAATAGGAAATACTCCAGTATTGGGATATGCTTTAAATATCTCTGTAGAAGATAAAAACATAGTGAATATTGCTGAGGGTAATAAAACAAATAATTTTAAGGGAAGTTTTCAAAAGCTTCCAAAAGACATAGATGTTATTTTAAATGTTTATTACTAATACAAATCCACACAGTGATTTGCATAAAGACATAGATGTTATTTTAAATGTTTATTATTAGAAATACTCATAAGTTATATTGAGATATGTATTGTAACATTATCTATTACTATTCCAGGCTTATGCCTTATCCTGTTTTTTGTTTTTTCTTCAACTAACTCAATAAATCCAAATCTCTCTAATAGTTTAATATCATCATTAACTGATTTAAAGCCTCTTTTAAGCATTTTAGCTAATTGGTATATTGATTGAGGTTTCTGGGTCTTAATAACATGCAATAATCTAGCTTTTTCATTAGTTAGAAGGTTTCTTAGTGCTTGTAAACCAGAAAAATTATAGTCCTTTTTTGTGGTCTTTGATTTTCTAAA
>CAZDZI010000028.1:4837-6067 GCA_964509925.1 Candidatus Woesearchaeota archaeon
TTAATATATATTAATCTTAGTAACCCCATGTTAATAAATCTTTGTTTTTGTTCAAATTGAGTTTCTCTAGAAGAGTGTATTTAATTAAAGTTACACCAAAAGCTTTATAAATAAAACCTTTAAAAATCGTGTATCTCATGTATGATAGTAAAAAATGGACAGTAAGCTTTTTAAAGGAAATGTTATTTCTGGTATTACACTGATGAACATTATATGTTCTCATAGGGATTACAAAAATGTTAAACAACAGAAATACATATTCAACTCAACGAAACAATTCTCCCTATGATTGTTCTGTTGGGGAGAGTTGTCTTAGACAACATATTTTAATAGAGTTCAAAAGGAGGTTTTAAATAATAAAAAATGAAATTTAATTTTAAAAAGATAAGCGCGATTGCTACTAGTGTTTTACTAACTGGTATGACTATGGGCGTTGCTGCTGCAGCTAGTTATCCTGCTCCTTTCGTAGTAGGTTCAAGTGCTGACGTTGCAATTGTTTATGGTACTGGTACTGGAGTATCACAAGTAGATCAAGTAGAAGCTACTAATATACAAACTGATTTATCAGGAAGTTATACTGGTGGTGGATCTGGTTCAAGTGCAAGCGGAGGAGATTCTTTTAAGTTTGAAAAAACTTCAACAAAATTCCATGTAGGAGATAACATAACACAAGTTGTTTCTACAGCAATAGACGAGGATGAATTACCAAGTCTTTTAGCAGATGGTAAATATATTGATGATGATAATGATGAATTTGACTATACTCAAAAGATTGAGATTGGTGCAAATATTCAATTATCAATGTGTGAAGATAATGACTATCAAGAAGATGTTCCAACTGTGGGATTCCAAATTCCTTCAAGTATGCATGTAATGAATTACACACTTGATTTCAGTGATACACCTTTACGTGCTGATATGGTTTCAACTAATCTTCCTTTTATGGGTAAAACATACTATGTTTTATCAAATAGTACAAGTGGAAGTGATCTAATTTTAACATTGTTAGATTCTGCTACAGATACTACTTTAAGTGAAGGAGAAACTCAAACAGTTAGTGTTGAAGGAACTTCGTATGATGCAAGCATTTCATTTATAAGTGATAGTGAGGTTAGATTAACTATTAATGGTGAAACAACAAATAGTTTAGAAGAATCTCAAACTTACAAATTAAGTGATGGTTCATATGTTGGTATAAAAGATATCATGTATTCTTCAAAAGAAGGAACA
>CAZDZI010000029.1:0-5674 GCA_964509925.1 Candidatus Woesearchaeota archaeon
AACGCCCCAACCGGGAGTCGAACCCGGGTTACCTGCGCGACAGGCAAGTGTCATAGCCGTTAGACCATTGAGGCATTAAATTATCTATCAAACATTTACTTTTAAACTTTACCATACCTAAACTTTAAATATTACTATTTCCTATATAAAATATGGCAGATATAAAAAAGGGGTTTAAGAAAACTCTAACAAACATTATCCTTTTTGCATTTTCTCTATCAATCCTCTTTATTGCAATTTACTTTTACTTCTCTTTTGTTAATAAAATAAACATTGTAACAGCATCATTAAACACATTAAAAACTAGTGGAGTTAATGGGGTAGTAAATATTATAGCCTCTAATATAAAAGAAATGAAATTTTTATTTATAGCTCAATTAGCAACATTTTTTGCAGCTATTATTTCATTAATAATTGGTTTATGGCATGCTCTACAATTATATCAAGTAGAAAGAAGAAATGCTCTTATTGACCCATTAACTCAACTATATAATAGAAGAGCAGTATTCTTTGAATTAAAAAGAGAATTAAGAAAATCAGAACGTTATGGCCATCCAACAAGTGTTGCAATGTTAGACTTAGATTTTTTTAAAAAATATAATGATAGACTAGGACATGTTGCAGGAGATAAATTATTAAAAAGATTTGCAAAAATTATAAAAGAATGTGTAAGAGAATATGATATTTATGGAAGATATGGTGGAGAAGAATTTTTAATTGTTTTTCCAGAAACAAGTGTTAAAGATGCAGCAAGAGTATGTGAAAGATTAAGGCAAGCAATTGAAAAAACAAAATTTTATGGACAAGAAAAAATGCCATTTAAAAAAGTCACAGTAAGTATTGGTGTTTCAGAAGTTAGAGGTAAAAGAAGAATGAAAAAAGAAACATTAATCCATAATGCAGATGAATGTTTATATAAAGCTAAAGAATCAGGAAGAAACCAAGTTCAAGAATGTCCTTTTGGAACTAAAAAATAAATTATTTAACTTCAATTTTTTTCTTACCATTCATATATCCTTGTAAAACTTTGGGAATACTAATTGAACCATCAGCATTTTGATTATTCTCAATCATTGCAATTAATGATCTTGGTGAAGCAAGAACAGTATTATTCAAAGTATGAGCAAAAAATCTCTTACCTTTATCCTCAATTCTAATATTTAATCTTCTAGCTTGAGCATCTGTTAAATTACTACAACTACCAACTTCATAATATTTCTTTTGTCTTGGACTCCAAGCCTCAATATCAGCAGATTTTGCCTTTAAATCAGCTAAATCACCAGAACAAATATCTAAAACTCTAATAGGAATCCCTAATTTCTTAAAAACATCAACACTAAAACCTAACATTTTATCATACCATTTAGATGATTCTTCTGGAGAGCAAATAACAATCATTTCTTGTTTTTCAAATTGATGAACTCTAAAAAATCCTTTTTCTTCTAATCCATGACTCCCTCCTTCTTTTCTAAAACAAGGAGAATAACTAGTCAGATTAATAGGAAGATTTTTACCAAGAATTGTTTTATCAATAAACCTTCCAATCATTGAATGCTCTGAAGTTCCAATCAAATACAAATCCTCACCTTCAATCTTATACATCATATTATCTTTCTCTTCAAAGCTCATAACACCATCAACAACAGCACTTCTAATCATAAATGGAGGAATAACATAACTAAATCCTTTTTCTACCATATAATCTCTTGCAAAAGCAAGCATAGCTGAATGTAATAAGGCTAAATCTCCCATTAAATAATAAAATCCATTCCCAGAAGTCTCTCTAGCAGATTCAAAATCAACTCCTCCTAATTTCTCTGCAATTTCTGCATGATTCAATACTTTAAACTTAGGAACTTTTGCTTCACCTATTTTTTTAATCTCAACATTTTCAGATTCATCTTTTCCAATTACAACTGATTTATCAATAAAATTAGGAATCTTATACATTATTTCTTTGATCTCTACCTCTAACTTCTTTCTCTTAGCCTCTGACTTAGTAATCTTCTCTGGAATACTCTTAGCTTCTGCAATTTCTTTCTTAGCACTCTTACCTGATTTTTTAAGCTCACTTACTTTCTTAGAAATATCATTTCTTTGTTTTCTTAATGAATCTTCATCAAACTTTAACTTTCTCCACTTTTCATCTAACTCTAGAACTTTGTCCACCAAAGGAAGTTTAGAATTTTGAAATTTCTTTTTAAGATTATCTTTAACAAGTTCAGGAGAATCACGCACCACTTTTATGTCTATCATTAATCTAAATAATAAAAGATTGTATTTAAATTTATTGAAAGATTTAAAAACATCATCAACTATAATTAATTATGACAGAGGTGTTTCAAGGTTTTAGTAATATTCTTTTAGAAGCTTATACTGCATTAATTGCAGCAGTTCCACCAATAGTTCAAACATTTATACTCTTCTTTGGAATTGCATTATTCATTGTTGTTTCAGCATTATTAATTTGGATATTCTATAGATCAATATCAAAGAAAAATCTTTTTGGATTAAACTTAAATAAATATAATAAATCTCAACACCCATTTATGACTAAAGTTTTAGCAGGAGTATTCTATATCTTAGAATATATTTTATTGCTACCATTTATAATCTTCCTATGGTTTATTGCATTTACATTCTTCTTAATCTTATTAGCTAGTGAAGGAACATCAATTAGTTCATTATTGCTTTTAGCAGCAACAATAATAGCTGCAATTAGAATGATTTCATATCACAATGAAGATTTAGCAAGAGATGTAGCTAAATTAATACCTTTAACATTATTAGCAACTTCACTATTAAATCCAAACTTTTTTTCAATAACAAGAATACTAGGACAAATAAAAGCTCTACCTGGATTAACTACAAATGTTTTAACATACTTATTATTTATAATAATTTTAGAGCTTGTAATGAGAACTTTAGATTTCTTATTCTCATTATTTAATTTAAATGGATTTAAAACAGAAACTGATGAGCAAACTGCAGAAGAAGAAGAAGCAGTAAAAAAAGAATTAGCTAAACCCACAAAGAAGAAAAGAAAATAATTAATTAAAATCAATATCTATTTCATATAATTTAACATAAGCTCTAACATCTGTTTCAGAAACATTTCTTCCATAATTTTGTCTAAAAGATTTTGCTATTTTATATAAATCTCCCTCAGCATCTCTCACAATCTCCTCCCAACTTGGAAAACGCCTACCTAAGGCACCACTTCTCGCTAAATCAATAACTTCTCTAGCAGCAGGGGATAATCTTATCATATAGTTGCAATACAACAGAACTATTTAATTCCTCTCTACTTCAGGATGCCTCTGCCCTTTAACAAATCTTT
The DNA here is from genome assembly GCA_964509925.1 of Candidatus Woesearchaeota archaeon. Classification (GTDB taxonomy): domain Archaea; phylum Nanobdellota; class Nanobdellia; order Pacearchaeales; family GW2011-AR1; genus WJLC01. The sequence continues at coordinate 3,341 of CAZDZI010000029.1, forward strand.
CTTCTAACATTTTAATATGCTTTTTCTTTTCTTCAGCATACTTTTCCTTATTCATTTTAAGACTTCCAACCATCTTAGCAAGATATTCTCCCCCTAAAAAATGAGGAGTTAAAACATAAGATGCTCCTTGTTTATACAATTCAAAGGCATCTTCTATTGAATGAGCCCTAACAACAACAATTGCATCAGAATTTATCCTTCTTATTTTTTCAATCAATAGTTTATTTGTTTCATAATCTGGAACAGTTGACACAGCTAAATTCATTTTATCTAAAGGCAATTCATCTAATAATTCAGGGTCATAAACATCTCCATACAAAGAAGGGATTCTCATTTTAGCTAAACTAGCAATTGTATCTGGATTAAAATCAACAACAAGATACTTCTTTTTTAATTTTTTAAAACTTCTTAAAATATTATATCCAATTCTATTATATCCAAATAAAATAGCTTCATATTTAGGAGATATTTTTCTTTCTCTTTTAATTCCTTTTTTTTCAAACAATGCTGCAAACTTAGACATTGATTCATAAAATTTATTTGAATACATTATCATATAAGTAGACAAAGTAATTGTCAAAATTAATGTAAGAGTTATAATTGAAACCAATTCAGAAGTTATATGCCCCATTGCTAACCCTAAAGTCAAAACAATAATTGAAAATTCTGAAATTTGTGCCAAAGTACTTCCAACCAAGAAATTAGTTCTTTTTGTATATCCAAACATTCCTGTTAATGCCATTAAAACTATTGGCTTAAAAATTAATGCAATAAGTGAAAACACAATAGCACTAGTAAGTATTGTGCCTATACTTGATATTTGAATATTTAATCCCAAAATTATAAAAAAGATAATCAAGAAAAAATCTCTTAAAGGTCTAATCTTAGAACTTATTTCAGTACTATAAGGAGAAATAGAAAGAACAACTCCTGCAAGTAATGCTCCAATTTCAATTGAAAATCCTCGCCATGAAAATAATGCTGCAATTAGAAAACACCAACAAATAGAAAATAAAAATAATAATTCCTGAGACTTAGCAATTGTTTTAGTTATCCTAGGCAGTATAAGTATCCCAACTAAAAATAATATAATTACTAATCCTAATCCACTAAGTAATCCTTGAACTGCAAATGTTGTCCAAGAATTTCCATTATTTATTGAAGAAATAAACATTAAAATCGCAATGGCAACTAAATCTTGAACAATTAAAATTCCAATTGAAATCTTTCCATGTAATGAATCTAATTGCTTTTGGTCTGATAATAATTTCATAGTAATAATAGTACTACTAAATGAAAGAGCAATACCAACATAAGCTGCTGCAACAATATCAAACCCAAGAATATAAAATGCAGTTCCAAACCCTGCAGCAAAGGTCAATAATATCTGTAAAAGACCAATAATCAGCGAAGAGGTTCCAATTTCCTTAATTACTTTAGGATTTAAATGCAACCCCACCATAAACAAAAGAAAAGCTATTCCAAACTCAGAAAGAATATGAATCACTTCTGTAGATGCTCCAGTTTGCAAAACAAAAGGACTAATTAAAATACCTGCAATAATATATCCAATAATTATTGGTTGCTTAAATGCTCTAACAATGTAAGATACTATAAATGCCACTAATAAAATAATCCCTAATTGAATAAATACTGATTCCATCTTTCTCTTTTATATTATAAGAATATTCTATATAAAAAGGTTTCATTCAAATCACTATGAGAGGTTATATGAACTAAAAATCTCAAAGAGATGTTTTTTGACCAGACAGGAAACTTTTTAAACTATTCTTGAAATTTATTCCTATGCCTAAAGTAAGAATAAAACTTAATAGTACTGAAATAGAAATGCTTAATGAAATTTGTGATTCTATTAAAGAGATAGCTAAAAATGCAGGAATAGTAATTAGTGGACCTGTTCCATTACCTACTAAGAAACTTAAAGTAACTACAAGAAAATCTCCTTGTGGAGACGGAACAGCTACTTTTGATAGATATGAAATGAGAATTCATAAAAGATTAATTGACTTGCCAGCAAATGAAAAAATCCTTCACCACATTATGAGAATGAATATTCCAAAATCAGTTAATATTAAGATTGAAATGAAAGATTAAATAATATATTTTCTATTTACCTATTTCATAATTCCATCAAACCCAATATTTTTATACCTTTCTTCATTAAACTAAATATGGCAAAAAAGAAAGCAGTGAAAAAATCTAAACCTATGAAAAAAGATAAAGACCTCTTAGGAGATTATCTTTTTGTTGGTAGCCTAATGATTGGTATTGGTACTGGTTTATACTTTGGTAGACCAGACGTAGGAGTTCTTG
>CAZDZI010000030.1:0-5261 GCA_964509925.1 Candidatus Woesearchaeota archaeon
AATCAACAAAGTCTGCAATCATCAAGTTCTAAGTTATCTTTCTTCTGTAACTCATATCTTTATCAACTTTTCCTTTTTTGGAATAAAATCCATGTAGATCTTCCTCGGCTTCTTGGAACATTGAATCATCCATAAAATGTCCTATTAAATAGGAAGTTCTTAAAACCCCAAACTCATTATATTGAGACCTTAAGATTGAAGGGAATTTGGGATTAAACCCTAACTTTAGAATAAATTTTTTGTATTTCTCCGCCAATTTTAATGTTTCAGTTAAGGGTCTTGCTTTTCCATTATAAGCATCTAAATCTCCAAGGACCATTTGAACAGGAATACCCGCTTTTTGTAAAGCTATAGATCTTAATATCTGGGATAAAGTTCCTATGTGTGGGATACCTGACAAACTAATCCAGTTGTAACAATAGATTTTTTCTTTTTGAAGTTCTCAGAAAATTTATCTCCTTCGTGATGACACAACCACCCTCTTTGTAAATCTTTTTTAGACAACTTTCCTAAAGAAAAATTAATCTTTTCGAACTCTAAAGGGTTATAACCATATTCTTCCATCAAGGATTTATAATATGCCCTATCAAATTTTATCCCTTTTTGAATTGATTTCATTTAATAATTAAAGAATTTTTGAGTTATAAATCTACCGCGTTATAATCATTTCATCTAATTTATCAAGCATTTTTTTTGGTTTGCCTTTAGAAAAATGTTCTCTTGCTGGTTTTAATATTTTAATCAAAGAATCTGCAACAGCATTTTTTAAATCCATCGGATGAATATCTCCGTTTGCAAAATCCCCCTCTAACTTATTGTAACTATCATATTTCACATGGCCCCCAAACTTTTCAGGTCGATTAATTTTTAATTTGCCTTTAATAGGAAAAATTAATCTTTTTAACCAATCTAAAATGGAGTTATAATCTACTTCTTTTTCCATGCAAAAAGCTTTGTTGATTTTTCTCTTTATTTCATCTTCTGAATCATGAATAAATATGCAAGTATCTGGTTTAGATTTACTCATTTTTAATTCAGAAAGCATATCTTTTAATTCATCTTTTTTAATTGGCCACTTAGAAGGTTTCCCCAACCCCATTATTAAACTGTGATGCACAGCCATTGGTTTAATTTGTTCCCCTTTAGTATTTCTTAAAGGATTAAATGATAAGTTCATAGCCACATCTCTTGCTATTACTTGTGCCTTACGTTGATCAATTCCCGCATGGGGCATATTAATTTTTTGAATAAAAATATCTGCAACTTGCATTGGGGGATAAATCAACTTTGCAAAATCAACTGCCCCCCCTTCTTTTCTCCCCATAATAGTTATGCTTCTCATCATTCTTGATAATGAGGTGTGTTTACTAATTTCAATAACATTTAACCAATATAAATCATTATTGTGATATAACTCGCTACCTAAAACAAATTTTAATTTGTCTGGATTTCCTCCAACACATTTTAAACTTGCCTTTAATCCTTCTTTAAAATAGCCCACTGCGATTTTCTTAATTTTGTCTAAATCTCCCCCAAGTTTGTCATTAATCCAAGAATGATAATCTGCCAAAAATACACTGCAATTTACCCCGGCATCCATAAAGTCCTTAACTTTAGACATACACATTAATCCAGTTCCTAAATGTATTTTTCCAGAAATTTCAAAACCAATATAATGATTAAGTGGCTCACCTTTTTTTAACATCTCTTTTAACTCTTCTTCCCCAATTATCTCCGCTGTATTTTTACTAATTAATTTTATTTTTTCTTCAACTTCCATATCATAATAATAGAATGTCTATTTTTAAGTTTTTAGTCTTTAGAAAATTTCAATTCTCTATAAAATTTTTTACCGATTTGTAAAACTTGTCCAGCTTTTAGTGAAATCTGATAATGGAGGTCACTTATTTTTTTCCCATCAATTTTTACTCCCCCTCCTTCAACTAATCTTCTAGCTTCCCCATTAGTTTTTGCTCTCCCTGTTGCTTTTAAGAGCCCAATAAGTTGAAGGTCTGGTTGATAATTTACTGTTAAAGTCTCTAAATTTTCTGGCAAATTTCTTTTTCTATGTACTTGGCTAAAATGATCTTCTGCTCTCTTTGCAACTTCTCTTCCATAATATTTTTCAACAAGCTCCGAAGCTAACATCAATTTATAATCCATCGGATTTCTTTCAGAGGATTCCCCATTATTAATTGCATCTACAGGCAGATCAGATAGTAATTTATAATATTTCCACATAAGATCATCAGATATTGACATTATTTTGCCATACATATTGTTTGGTTCCTCTGTTACTCCAATAGCATTTCCTAAACTTTTACTCATTTTTTTTACACCATCTAAACCTTCTAATATTGGGAGGGTTATAACAACTTCTTCAGGTAATCCATATGCTTTTTGTAATTCTCTACTTGCTAAAAAATTAAATAATTGGTCTGTTCCCCCTATTTCAACGTCTGTTTTTAGGTGTACCGAGTCATATCCTACTAATAATGGATAAAATAATTCTGTAATAGATAAAGGACTTCTAGAATCAAGCCTATGCTTAAAATCTCTTCTTTGTAATAACTGTTGAACAGAATGCTTTGAACCAATTTTCAATAAATCTGCACCTGAAAACTTCCCTAACCAAGAGCTATTATATAATAACTGTGTTTTTTCTGGGTCTAGAAGTTTGAAAACTTGATCTGTATATGTGGCCAAATTTTTTTGTATTTCTTCTGGAATTAGCATAGGTCTTGTTTCTGATTTACCACTTGGATCTCCAATCATAGCAGTATAATCCCCAATAATTAGTTGAACATTATGTCCATAATTTTGAAAAATTCTTAGCCGTTGTAACGGCACGGTATGCCCCAGATGTATCTCTGGTGTAGTAGGATCAACGCCAAATTTAATATTTAACGGTTTACCTTCTTTTAATTTTGATTCAAGAGATTCCACACTAAGAATATCAACGGCTCCTCTTGTAAATTCCTCTACTTGTTTTTTAACTCTCATTGAATAAAAAAGATAAGAATCCTTTATAAAGTTTTCTTTAGAGTTATTCCTATAAAGTTACAACTTTTTCTTTTTGTGAAAACAATTTTTCAAAGTGATATTTATCTGGAATCATCGTAAAACAACATCCTTATTATTAAAATAAAAAATATATTCCAATTTCTTCCCATTAAATCTTGCAAGAGTAACAGCACAATTATTATATCCAAATTTTTTAATTTGGCTCATTTTTAGCCCAAGTTTATTTCCTATAATGCCTTTTATAACATTTCCATGTGCAACAATAATTATAACTTTTTCTTTATTTTTTATAAGAATTTCATCAAATTTTTTTAAAGAGATTTTATGTAATTTATAATGTTTCCAAAAATGTTTATGATAGATTTTTCTTTCCCAAAGAAATTTATTAAACTCGCTAATTCCTTCATAAATTATTGGTTCTTTATTAATTTTCTTTCCAATTTCTTTTGCAGTTTCAATTGACCTTGCCATATCACTTGAATACAAAACATCAATCTCTTTTTTTATCTTAGAAAATTTCTTTGCAATCGCTTTCGCTTGTTTTTTCCCGAGAGCATTTAAACCAGGACCAGGAATTCTCAAACCTAGATTAGGATTTCCAGGGATATGGATTCTATCCCCATGTCTTACCAGAAAAACCAATGTTTTCCCTTTTTCATATTGTGTTGGATTTTTTAGCATTTTCACAAATTTTCCCTGAAATATTCATCTAAAAAAGAAGTATCTTTAACTTAAATTACTTTTTGTTTTGAATATCTTTTACCCCTGCATCTTTCTAATCTTTTCTATTTTGTAGGGTTAAATGATGATAGAAAATATTAGGGTTTGTAGTTGTCTCTAAAAATACTACTCTTTTTTATATATAATTTTAAGCTATTTTTATCATGAGGAATTATGAGAGAACTTTGCAAAAAAGATTAACTTGGGCAGGAATAGCAAGTTTAGCATCAATTCCTCTTACTGGGCCAGTTGGAGTTCTTGGAGCCATAGGGATTTTTTCAGGAAAAGGTTTAAGATTTATTAAAAAAGAAGCAAGAGAAGAATATTTCCAAGAAGAAAATAAACCTGTTCCCCCAAGGGAACTTAACAATTCTTTTGTAGATGAGGGTCCAGAAACATCAATTGCAAGACAAGTTCCAGAAACAGCAGGAAATTTATTAAGAACTATTTCTCAAGAAGGAGTTTATCAAACTTCTTTAGATAGGGGGTATGCTCTTGCTCAACATATGGTTAATTTACTTCCTGAAGGAGCATTAGATAATTCTACAGGTATAAGAGTTACATTAGAAAGAAAAACCCCTGGATTTTTTAGGAGAGGGGAAGATGGCTATCAATTAAACATAAATCTTAAAAGATGATTTTAAAAAATTTAATTAAAGTATTTAGAAATATTTTTTCAAGACAGAAATATAAAAAAATATCTCCAGAGAAGATTAGTTATTGGAGTAAGGAAAGATTGTCGCAAGGGTTTTTTAAATTTTTTACTCCACATTACATCCCAAATGGAGTTTGTTTACAAATCTCTGATAGAAAGGGGTTGGCAGATTATATGGCTAGTAAAAGAATTGCTAAAACATATAAAAATCTTGAAGAAAAAAGCTCTTTAGAAGAACCTTCTTATTTTAGACAAGAATCCCCCTTAGATAGATATAGTTGGTTTGGTTCATACAATCCAGAATTACAAGGAGTAAATGAATCTAGATTATTGGGATATCTTTTAAATGGATTTAGAACTGCAGAGGATTATCTTAAAGGACTTTCTAAAACAATACTTTCAGGATATAAAAACATTAAATTAGATTTTTCTCCAAAATATTTAAGACAAAATATTTTTTCAGAAAACTCTCAATTAAACTTTGAGTTTGGAATATAAAATGAATAGATTTAATTCTCCCCCTTATCCTCTTGAAAGAGTCCCGTTTACTAGGGGTTTACCAGAAAATTCTTGGGGTTTTGATATGATTCCAAATCCAGAATCTCCAGAAACAGCAATTGCCCGTCAAAATCCTTTGTTAGCAACAAATATTTTACAAGAATTAGCAAGAGATAAAACAAGTGAATTAGCTAATTGTAGAGGTTATGAAGTTGCAGCATCTTTTTTAGGAAAGTATTCTCCTTCAAAATTAGCAGATCTTTCAGCAATCCAGGTAAGCACCTTTAGGGAAAGAAGCAATGGAATTTTACCTTCTTTATTTGGTTCTAGAGAAAGAATTACCTTAGATATTAATTTTCAGTTT
>CAZDZI010000031.1:0-2138 GCA_964509925.1 Candidatus Woesearchaeota archaeon
TTATCCATAAAATTTCATCATTCTTCTATTTTTAAGCATTTATATTCCCCCGTCGTACATTGTTACCTTAAAGGGACTTAGATTAGGTAAAAAAATTAATTTTCAGTCTGGTTATCTTTGTTTGTTTCCATAACAATGACAAAATTTGTTATTGAAGAAAATTCCTTGAACATATCAATATAAAAATGAATCGGAATTGGATTTTTGTCTTTTAACACATTCAATGAATCCTCAATAATCATCTCTCTTTCGTCGAGAAAGGACTTAACCTTTACCATATCTCTATTTTGATATGCTCCAATTAAACTAAAGAAAAATTTCCTTATTTTCTTGATGAGGTCTTCCTCATCCTCTGTAAATTCGCAGTTGTTGTTTTTTGAATAATCATATGCATATGTTATTGCTCTTGATATGTTTAACAAACCTGTAAGTAGATTATACGCATATTTTGAAGATACCCTACCAAAAAGAATGTTTTTGTTAATAAGTCTTTTAGATAGATTAATCAACTTTATAACGACCCTATGAATTTCTTTAGACTCTTCACAATTAGAATAATTATTTTTGTTTATGTCATCTATAAAATAATCAAATTGTGAGAGTATTTGCCAAAATACTCTTTTAATTGTATCATCAAATTCAGCACTATCAATGGATGTTACAGATTTAATTTTGCAATAATTTGGTTTACTTTCTACGACTTCAAATCCATTTAATTCTTTTAGAGAATTCCTTATTAAATGTAGTTGTTTTTTATTTGAATAGTTGACTTTTATCTCATCGAATCCAAAAGTATACATGTGAGACAATATCCTATGAACATACCATTCTTTTTCATCAGAGAGGTTTAATTCGATTTCGGAGTATTTAGCTTTGTCTAAACTTATAAACAATCCTTTTTCAGAGACATTTACGTCAAGATGCTGGCCTTTTTTGACATTGTTCTTTTTTACCCATTTTGAAGGTAAAGATAGTGTTAATGTGCTTTGGCCGTGTTGAACGATTTTCCTTCTCATATTAAATCTAACAATGAAAAGTATATAAATATTTCGTTTATATGTATTTATATATTAATCGTGTGCATACATGGAATAAATATATATTTATTTCTGCGTTAAAATAGTTATGGAGATTCCATTAGCCCAAACCAATCTTGGGAGGTTAAAGGGAAGAATTGAAGATGGAAATAATATTATTTATTATAGGCGAGGCCTTGAAGAACTCTCCTTAAATATTACAAATGAATGTCCGAATTCATGTGTTTTCTGTATTAGGGATAGGGATGCGGGGTGGGGTGTTTCTAATCTTTATTTAACATCAAATCCTTCTGTAAAAGAAATTATTGATGAATTCGATATTGAAGCTTCAAGACTAAAGGACGAAGGAGTAAAACTTGAGAGAGTTAAAATTTGTGGGTACGGCGAACCGTTAATAAGATTTGATGATTTATTCCCAATTACAAAGTACGTTAGAGAAAATTATCCGGATATCCAAATACAATTGGCAACAACTGGGTGGCCCTTTTATAGGTTTAGTTCAGGAGAGGAGCAAGCATTAAAGGATTTGAAAGATGCTGGAATGACTCATATCTTTTTAAGTTTAAATGCGACAAACCAAGAAAGATATGCAAAAATAGTGCGACCAGGAATTGAAGAACCAGACAGCAGGGCACATTCAGATGCAATTAGATTCGCAGAAGCAACAAGAGACTATGGATATGATGTTACACTTGGATTTGTGAATCTTCCGGGAACAAATGAGAATGAGGTTAAATCTTTAGCAAATAAATTAGGATTAAAATACAGACTTCGAGAATTTGAAGATTAAAATGGATGAAAGATATGTAAAAAACTATTTTGAAATGTCCGGGACAGTTTCTTCTTGGTGGGAACCAGAGCAAGATGACAAATCTCATATTTTCCAGAGGGAAGTAGAAAATCTTGAAAGGATGCTCGGTGAGGAGCAATTAAAAAAAGCATTAGATGTGGCCTGTGGAAAAGGCAGAATTTCTAAAGCATTAAATGGTCTGGGTGAAGTTGTAGATGGTGAGAGTATGGTCGGCGGCGGCAGTCTGCCCGGAAGTACACAGCTGACAAGACTGGTGGCTATCAGGGGTGGGATAAAGAAAAAGGGACATA
>CAZDZI010000031.1:2148-3996 GCA_964509925.1 Candidatus Woesearchaeota archaeon
CAACTTCTTTAGACATCTCTCAAGAGATGCTTGAGATAGGTCAACAAAGAGGAGCTATAACAAATTCCAGAATAGGCGATGGAGAAAATCTTCCTTTTGATGATGAATCATTTGATGTAATTACATGTATGGATGCCCTTGTTCATTTTCCAAATCCTGGAAGAGCGATGTCTGAGGCATATAGGGTTCTTCGTTCTGGAGGGGTTTACATTAGCAGTACAAGTAATCCTTATGACTTGGGATTTTTACCCAGAAAAATCTCTAAAGGAGTTAGAACTTTATTTGGAAAGAATGGGGGGAAAGGTGAAGGAATCTTTAGATACATTTCTCAAAATAAAATGAGATCCTACTTAAATGAATGCGGATTCGAAGTAGAAGAAGACGTTAAATTAGGAGTCTTATCTCCGATTGAAATTAGAGGTTTAAGGGGAAATGATTTCTATCTATTTCCTGAATCATTATCCAGGAGGTTAGAGGGATTTGATAAACTTCTTGAAAAAACCCCTCTTCTTAAAAATCTTGCAATAATCTCAATGTACAAATCAAGAAAATGATATCGATAATAATTTCAGCCCATAATGAAGAGAGAAATATAGGAAAAGTGTTAAGTGATGCAGTAAAAGAACTTAAGCTAATAGATGAAAAATTCGAGTTAATCGTGTGTTTAAGCGGATGTACCGATAACACTGGAAAGATTGCAGAAGAAAAATTGGGCGAATCAAAAATCAAATACAGAATACTAAAAACTCCGAAGGGAAAGATAAAGTCTCAAAAAAATATTCTAAAAAAGATTAATAAGAGTTCAGAGTATATCCTTTTTATTGACTGTGATGTTAGGCTAAAAAGAAATGCAATAAAAAATATGCTTAATGATGCTAAAAGGTATAATTCTGTCAAACTCTTTTATTCAACAGAATTACCAATAAAAAGGAAGAGTATTTTCTATAACATAATAAATGTTAGAACCTTAAATCCAGAATATGTAATTGCAAAAGAAAATGTTAAAAATTTTCATCCATTTTCAAAAAATAAAAAGAAAAAAGTATTTGCAACTGGTGGGATGTATCTAATAAGAAAAGGGATTTACGATGTAGATGGAAAGACCATGGGGGATGATAGTTATTTAACTCATTCTGTATACCATAGATTTGGTTCAGGAACTATTAAACAAACAGAAAATTCAATAATTTTTTACCAACCAGTCTATACATTTACAAGCTGGATAAACAAATGGAAGAGAATATGGGGCGATATTGATAGTCTGTATAAGTTTCATCCTGAATTCAAATACCTTGAAAAATATATGAAATTAAAAATTGATTTTCCTCGACTAATAAAAGAAATGAAAATTAAGTTGGTCATATATTTTTTCTTGGAAAGAAGTTGGAATAAGATTGGAGGATTTATTTTTAGAAAATTTCTTTATAAATCTAAAAATGACTGGAAACAATTGGAAGAAACAAAGGAGATAAATCTAAAATGAAAAAAGTATTATTAGAAGGAACTGAATTAAGTGGAAAAACGACTCTTGCAGAAAATGTTAAACAAAGATTAGAAAGGGGCGGTTATAATACGACATTAAATATCGGACCCATTGATAAAAATTCAAAATTGGTAAATTTTCCTTTGCAGTTAGCAAAAAGAATTAAAATACCTACGATTCAAGAAGCTCTCTACACATTAAGTTTAATTTCAGATAAAAGATTTGATGGGGAGCAAAATGAAGATTTCTTTATCCAGGAAAGGTATTATCCAAGTGTGATGGCTTATTCAATGGTTTTTAATCCTCTTGGTCTAAACAGGCATTTTGGAACGCAGTTAAGAAGGTTCTACGGTGATTTCGATTAT
>CAZDZI010000032.1:0-3745 GCA_964509925.1 Candidatus Woesearchaeota archaeon
GGGCTGGTCTGGCTGGCCGCTGACCTTCTTCCACGTGGCGAGGTTCGAGTCCAGGTAGGATTCCCACGACGGGGCGCCCTCCTGCAAATTACCGCTGTATGGATCCTGGTATTCCTTAACGTACGCGTTGCGGGCCGACACGTATTGCGAGAAGGTGAGGCCCTTGGCCTTTGCGGTTGCCTGCGCCTTCTGCTCGGCAAGGTCTGTACGTCTGGTCCGATCCGCCATCATGGCGCGCGTGTTTGCTATATCCACCCTCGTCTTCTGCTCCTCAAGGGGCCGCATCTTCTTCTTATAGGTGTACTCGTCTTCCTTGCGGTTTTCGGCCGCGGTACTGCGCTGCTCCTTGGCCTGTGCGCTGGCGAAAGTCTGCTGCGCCTGCCCGCTCATAGCGTCGACAAGAGCCGAGGGGAGTACTTTCGGGTCGAGGCCATACTGTTGCGCCACCTGGGTCACAAGGGCCTGTAACTTTCCTGGATGCGGATGACCGGTGGCAGGGTCGATCGTGCCGGCGATATTCTGACCCACGAGATTGACGGCCTCGTCCAGCCTGTCCTTGTAGGCCTTCTGGTCGGCGCGCTTGGCACTTGCCTCCGTATCCGCTATGCGCGTCTTGTTCCATTCCTCATTCTGGCGGAGACGTTCGGCGTCCTGCTCCATCTGGGCCTGCCGGATAAACATTTCTAGGTTTCTGCGCTGCATTTCGGACTTGATGTTCGCCTCTTGTAGCGGCTCAAGGCGCGTTGCCCGGTAGGCGTCGAACGCTGACGCCCATGGACTGCCTTGTCGTTGTATGACCTCTGCCAGTCCCATAGTCGCCCCCTATCCTGCGAAGCTGGCCAAGTTTCGCCGGCTTGCTACCGGGCTTCCAGCTAGCGCACTGGCCGACTTGGCGAAGAGGTTTGAGAGCCCCCCACCAGCGAGGCCCCCCAAATTCATGCCGCTCATGCCGCCGAAGGCGGACCCGATGGCGCTTGCCGCGGAATTCCAGAAGCTACCCTCGTTCGCGGCCTCGGCCGACGGGACGCCGCCGAGCATTTGATAGCCCATACCCTGCCGCTGGTCCTGTGTCTGCTTGCCCTGCGAGAACATGTTTCCTAACCAGTCCATGAGGCTGGCGCGCTCGTTCTGGCCGGCGGCGTAGTTGGTTTTCGCGGCGTCGGTCGCTATCTGCGTCCCGAGGTCTCCAAGGGTCCGCTCATAGCGTTGGTCGTACTTGCCGACCGCCTTGGGGATCACATTGCCGTACCCAAGGCCGCGGTTCCTCATGGTTTGCTCGAGCGAATCGCGGCCCTCCTGATAAGGTTCTTTGAGCATCGACAGGAGAGACGCATACTGCTTGTTCTCAAGGTCCGGGCTTATGACGGTGGGTCGGTCGCCCGCTACCCATGCCGCCACTGCCGGGTCCAGGATGCTCTGCATTCCCTTCTTTGCGCGCCGTGCATAGCCTGGCAATGGGCTGTAGGCGAGTTGGTTGCCGAGTCCTTCCATGGATCCAATCGCGTCTTTATTGGCCTCGCGTGTTTGGTTGGCCGCGTAGAGCGTTGCGGCCGCCATTGCTAATCCTGCCATCTGCGCCTCCCGACTGAGCGATAGCCTTCCTGCTCGTGCCAGGCCAGGACGCCCCCGGGCTGTACCTGGTTCTGGGCTTTTCGTGCCGCCCGCAACAAGGACGGCATGCTCCCGACCGCTACGAGGGCATACACGTTTCGGCCGTGGAAATGATCGTCTTGCCCGTCTGTGGGAAACCGGCCAGTATTTCTAACTTCCTCAAGGGCCTCGTCCGTAGGGCGGCAGAAGAGGACGAAACTGGGGCCGTCTTTCACGATGCACTTCTTCTCTGCGCAGAGTAAAAGGATCTTCTGTAAGAGGCCGGGTGACCAGTCCAGGGGTCGACTCACTGGATGACCTCCAGGAAGACCTTGACCCGGCCGGCCTTGACCTGGGCATAGGAGCCGTCGTCTTTGAGGATCCCCATGTGTCCGTCTGAGACCCTTATAGTTACCGAGGACGGCGATTGATAGACGTTAATGCCCTTGGCCACACTGGCGTCGAAGATAAGCGCCGTCAGGGGAAGCCAGCCATATTGAATGTACGTGGGCTTTGTGCCGACCGCGGCGTCGTACAACGCTACCATTCCTCCCGCCGGCCTCACCGGAACGAAAGGGTCATCGAAAGTCAGAGTTTGCGTCTGAACGAGGTCGCTGCCCTTCTGCCACGAGAGGGTATCGCTCCACGGAAGTTCTATCACATTGGACTTCCCCGCCCCGCCGAGGTTGGCAGTCTTGATTACCACGGGTTGCTCTCCCGCGGTCCCGCAAAACACGATCGCCACAAGGGCGCTTTCCGGGGTCGACCGGCCTCCGAGTTCGCCCGGCGGATCGTGGTAGTCCGGGTGACTAAGGCGCACACCCATCCAGTCCCCTGGTGCGGGCGCTACGGCAAGCGGGGCCCACAAGCGAAGCAAGTTGCTTGAGGGGTCCCAATAAGCGATATCCGCCTGCCTTCCCTGCGCGTCACCGTCCAGCGCAATGACGCGTGCGCCCATCTGCGGGGAGCTCGTCGGCGCGTTAATGTGCCACTCCTGGGCGTCCGTCACGTCACCGACCTCCAAGACCAAATACTCCGCGCTGCGGTCGTCGGCGGGGCCTACCGCCCGCCCGTATAGGGGCACGATGGTCCAGGTCAGCACGCCGTCTTTCTTCGTTGCTCGAAGGGCGTAGGCGCTTTCCGCAGTAAGAAAGGAATCCTCTGCGAGCGGCACCCTCTGTGCCTCCGTCGTCCACAGGTTTCCGGCCAGGTAGAAGCCACGCCCGGGTTGAATGTTCAGGTAGCCTCCGCTTCCACTCGAACCGACGCCCGTTATTTCCATGTCGACGTCCTGCGGGAGTAACTGGGACCATGCACTTACCTGATCCTGCTCCAGGATCTTGCTCTCCAGTTCCTTGAGCTTGGCCTGAAAGAAGGCGTGGTCTGCGAGCGCAGTGCTTAAGGGGGGCGTGAGGCCGGAGCGCAGCGCCGTCAAGGGAATTCCGGCGTGCTTGTCGATCTGCCATCCCCTGATGTTCGTTGAGAGGCTCTCGAGGTAATCGAGGTTCTTTTTCTCGTCGCTGGGCGATACCGCGTCTCCCTCGTTGTGGTACACCAGGGCGCCGCTTGAGAGAGGTACGTCTGTGTAAACGACGAATGAAAGTCCTGTCTGGTCCGCGTCGCTGATCGTGACGGTCAAGTAGTCCGGCACAAACAGAAGACCTTCTTTGCTCGGCACGATCTGATACGTACCCGGAGACAACCCGCTTATCATCCAGGCGCCCGTCGCGTCCGTGGCTACGAATTGGGATCCACAGATGATAAGTACCCCTTCTACGGCGGCACCCTGCTCGTCCACGACCGTGCCAGAAAGAGAATAGAGGCCTGCAGAGAGCGCCGCCTCGAAATTCACGTCTGGGACGTCTGCCCCGTTGATCGTGACCCAAGCCGGACTGGGGATAAATGAATATCCGGACTTACCGCAAAAGACCTGATACGCCCCATCCCCCAATCCACCGACCTCGAAGTACCCGACGGAGTTTGTCTGGCTGTAGGCCACCCCTGCCCGCACGCCTACTCCCGACACGGGCGCCCCATTCATGGTGACGTAGCCGGAGATTTTGTAGGTGTTGCCTCCGATGGTCGCAACGAAGTCCACCCCCGGGAGGTCCGCCCCCGCGACCGTAATATCCTGCGGGGCGATGACATACCCCAT
>CAZDZI010000033.1:0-3538 GCA_964509925.1 Candidatus Woesearchaeota archaeon
ATTTCTCAACTATAAAATTAATCATCATTTCTGAGTTATGTGTTGAAATGATTTTAAAACCAGTTTTTTTGAATAAGTCATGAACTTCTTTTTCTTCAAATAAATAATAATATCTTTCACCTTTGTCTGTCCATTTAATCATTTTTTCTTTTCCTTGTTTTTGATTAAATCTTTTAGAATGAAAATTCCAAACTCCAATCAATGTTTTGGCTTTTGGTTTTAGAACTCTATATAATTCTTTTACTGATTTCTTATGATTCTTTTTTTCAATACAATGTAATGCTGAAATACATATAGCATAGTCAAAGAAATCATCTTCATATGGAATTTTAAATAATTCTCCTTGTTTTGTTTCAATCTTGATTTTTTCTTTTTTTGCTTTGATTTCTGCGTGTTTTAGCATTTCTTTTGAGAAATCTACTAGATACATTTGTCCGTTTTTTATTTTTGTTAAGTTTCTTCCTGAACCACTTCCTAAATCTAGAACTTTTCCTTTTGATTTTTTTAGAAATTCTTCACTAAATTTTGCTGGAAGTTTTTTGTATTCATGCCATTCTAAAGCTATATTGTCCCATACTTTTTCTTGATCTTCCATTTAATTATATAGAATTCTCTTCTTTAAATGCTTCTCTGTAATGTAATTCTGAAAAGATATCATGAGGAGATACATCAAAACCTTGACCCATTAATTTTCTGGTTTCTTTATAGTATCTTTTAACACGTTTTTTATCTACATATATTTGAGTTCCTGCTTTATGAAGCCATGTTAATCTTATTTCTTGTTCTTTTGATAATTCTAGGAGTTTTGGTTCGCCTCTTTTGAATAATTTCTTTAAAATTCCCATGATATTAAATGAATTATTGGATTTAAAAAATTAATGATTGAACTTGTTTTATTCTTTTTAAAATTCTAATAAGGTATAAACATTAACTTAACAATATATTTTGTAATATGCTTTTGCAAAGATGTCATAAGGAAATGTCTTAAAACCTTGTCTTCCAAATTCTTCGGTTTTTTCAAAGTATTCTCTAGCACTTTGTTCATTTCTAGATATTGGATTTTCACATGCGTTATGAAGTGCTCTTAATATTCTTTCTTTTTCTCTTGTTAGCTTTGGTCTGCCTGTTAATAATCTCTTTAAACGTTTCATGATATTAAATGAATTATTGGATTTAAAAAATTAATGATTGAACTTGTTTTATTCTTTTTAAAATTCTAATAAGGTATAAACATTAACCTTTAAATAAGTCTTTTTTTGTTTTATTACATGCTTAAACCAAAGAAAGGCGAAGTTAGAAAACCTACAAGGACTATTTCCGGAATTACTCCTGTAGCTGTGATGTTGCCTCCGAGAAAATGTGATCATGGAGCATGTATTTATTGCCCGAATCTTAATGTTCCTCAGTCATATACTCCTAGAAGTCCTGTTGTTATGAGGGCTATGGAAGTTAAGTATGATGCTCTTAAACAAGTTAAAGCTAGATTAGAGGCATTTAAAGCTATGAATCATCCAACAGAGAAGGTTGAGTTAATTGTTATGGGTGGGACTTTTTTGCAATACTCTGCAAAATTTCAAAACCAATTTATTAAGGGACTTTATGATGGATTAAATGGAAAGAAATCAAAGGATTTAGCTCAAGCAAAGAAGATTAATGAAAAAGCTAGGCATAGGTGTGTTGCTTTGTGTATTGAAACTCGTCCAGATGAGTGTGTTAAATTTATTCCTAAGTTGCTTGAATTTGGATGTACAAGGGTTGAATTAGGAGTACAAATTATTGATGATGCTATTTACAAGAAAGTAAATAGAGGGCATACTGTTAAGGATGTTATTGATGTGACTAAAGCTTTGAAAGATGCTGGTTTTAAGATTGGTTATCATATAATGCCTGGTCTTCCAGGAAGTAATATAAAAAAGGATTTGGAATTGTTTAAGAAATTATTTTCAGATGAGAATTTTAAACCAGACCAATTAAAATTATATCCTTGTCAAGTAATGCCTGGGAGTAAGTTAGAAGAAATGTACTGGAATAAAAAATATAAACCTTTGAATAGGGTTGATATTGAAAGAATTTTAATTGATATGATAAAGAATACTCCTAGATATTGCAGAATTATGAGGGTTATGAGAGAAATACCTCCAGAATATATTGTTGCTGGAACAAAGAGAATTGATTTAAGGGCTGAAATTGAAAAAGAATTGAGAAGTAAGGATTCTAAGATTAAAGAAATTAGATTTAGAGAGATTGGGTTTGCTTTGAGACGCTCGCAAGTTGATAAAAAAGAAGTTAATTTAGATTTAAAATTAAAAGTTACAAAGTATAAAGCATCAAAAGGAACAGAATATTTTCTTGAGATTGTAAATAAGACTGATGTGCTTTTTGGATTATTAAGGTTGAGGATTTTTGGAAAGAATGCAATGGTTAGAGAATTGCATGTTTATGGTCCTTCATTAAAAATAGGACAAAAATTAAAACTTGCTTCACAACATAAAGGATTAGGTAAATGGTTATTAGAAGAAGCTGAGAAAATTGTTAAAAAAGAGAAGATTAAGAAATTAAGTATTATTTCTGGAGTAGGAGTTAGAGAATATTATAAGAAGTTAGGATATAAGTTTGAAGATAGTTATATGGTTAGGAAATGGAAGTAATTATTAAATATCCTGAAGCTTTTGAAGAAAAGAAAAAAAGAATTGTTAATGCTGGAAAAGATAATCTTCATGTTATCTCTGATTTTGATAGGACTATTACTTATGGTTTAAATCCTAAAGGAATAAGAACAGAAACAGTTATTTCTAAATTAAGAAGTGATGCAAAATATCTTGGAGAAGATTATGCAAAGAAAGCACATGAATTATTTGATTTTTATCATCCCTTTGAAATTGCTGGAGATATTCCTATGGAAGAGAAAAAAGTTAAGATGCATGAATGGTGGAAAAAACATTTTGATTTTCTTGTTGAGTGCGGTTTTAGTAAAGAGGTTATGGAACAGGTTGTTAAGGAGAAACCATTAAGATTTAGAGAAGGAGCTTTAGATTTTATTAAGACCTTAGATTCAAATAATATTCCTTTGGTTTTTTTATCTGCTGCTCCAGGAGATATGCTTGTAGAATACTTAAAGAAAAATAATTTGTTTCAAGAAAATGTTCATGTTATTTCAAATAGATATGAATTTGATTCTCAAGGAAAGGCATTGAAGATTCTTGAGCCAATTATCCATGTTTTTAATAAAGGAGAAGCTTCCCTTAGAGAATTTTCATTATATGAAGACCAATTAAAAGATAGGAAGAATATAATTTTGATGGGAGATACTTTAGGAGATGCAGATATGGCTGAAGGAAGTGATTCTAACGATGTTATTAAAATAGGTTTTTTAAATGAAAATGTTGAAGAGAATCTTGAACAATTTAAAGAGGCATTTGATGTTGTTCTTTTAGGAGATCCTGGAATGGATTATATTAATGAGTTGTTAGAAAGTTTTAATTAATTGTTTGTAAGAAGTTTTATAAATAATATTTTCTTGGTGAAAAGATGGATGATG
>CAZDZI010000034.1:0-3482 GCA_964509925.1 Candidatus Woesearchaeota archaeon
GTAAGATATAGTTTTTCATCACGTAGAACAGGGCATGTCAAAAAGATGTGTAAACAGCGTAAGAAATACCCTACACTAGCAAGAGAAGTAGTAAATGCCTCAGACATAGTTCTTCAAGTATTAGACGCAAGATTTGTAGATGAAACTAGAAATAAAGAAATAGAAGAATTTATTGCTAATAAAAAGGAAAAGAAACTTATTTTTGTATTAAACAAAGCAGATCTTCTAAGCAAAGAAAAACTAGACAAAGAAAAACTAATTGAGTTAGTACCTTATGTATTAGTTTCTGCTAAAACACGAAAAGGTTCTAAAAATTTAAGAAAAAGCATTAAAATGGAATCAAAAAAAATAAAGAAAAGAGTAGACCCAGAAGGAAAAATAAGTATTGGGGTTATAGGTTATCCAAACACAGGAAAAAGCTCATTAATTAACATGCTTATTGGAAGGCATAGGGCAGGAACAGGAGCAGATGCAGGTTTCACAAGAGGATTACAAAAACTAAACCTAACAGAAAATATGCAATTACTTGATTCTCCTGGAATTATCCCTGAAAAAGAATACTCTAATATTAAGATGAACAAAATATCCAAACAAACAAAAGTAGGTGGACGAAGCTATAGTCAAGTAAAACGCCCTGAATTAGTTATTGGAGATATAATGAAAGACCACAAAGAATTATTAGAAAAACACTACAAAATCAATGCAAAAGGAAATTCAGAAATATTATTAGAAGAACTAGGTAAGAAAAAAGGCTTTGTTAAAAAACATGGAGTAATAGATGAAGATAAAACTTCTAGATTTATTTTAAAAGAATGGCAAACTGGAAAGATTAAAATATAAAAATCACAATCTTCTTTTAATGATCTTTCTACCAACATAAGCTAATACAACAAATACCAAAAAGAAACCTCCAAGAATATATAATTCTTGTAAAATAGAAGCATAACTAAAATTAAATAAAAGTATTTTCTTAAGGGCCATCTCAGAAATCACTAAAGGATTAAATCCTGCAAATTGTTTAAATCCTCCAGAAATAGACTCAAGAGGTAATAAAGCATTTGAGAAAAACATTAAAGCTGATGCAATTAACATAGATGCAAAAACAATAGTTTCTTCTGACTTAAACAAATAACCAATAATCATTCCTAAGAAAATAAAAACATTTAAAGTAAAAAACAAAATCAAACTAACTTCTAACAAACTACTTAAAAGAGGTATTTTAAGAATCCATTGGATTCCAATAAAAACCAATAAGAATTGTAAAAATAAAATAATTAAACAAGTTAAATAAGTACCAAAAATAAAAGTAAAATCTCCTGTAGGAGTTATAAAATTCCTAAAATATGCTTTTGTCTTTTTTTCCTTTAAAATAAATGTAGAAGATAAAAGAACTCCTCCAAACAAAGCAATTAAAGATAATAATGTGGGAAATAGATAATCCCTATTAGTTGAATCTACTGAAACAGATTCTATTTTTATATTAATAGGAGAAACAATCTTTTCAGCTTCTAAAACACTTATTCCATTAATAGAATTAATCAATTGATTTAAATCCAAGGAAACCTGTCCAAGAAGAGCATTTGCATCTTTACTTTGAACTTCAATTTCATTAAAATTATCTAAAATTTGTGAACTAGATTCATTAAGAGACTCTAATACTTCAATAGCATTTGCAATCTCCTCTTTTACATCTGAATCCTCTGATAAATCTTTGGCCTCATTTAAATAATCTATAGCCTGATCAATATCTAAAACTGAATCATTGCTAGTAAGTTGATTTATATTATCTAATTTAGTCATTGAATCTGAAATTTTTATTCTTTGATTTGGTAAAGAATTCTTAGCAGACTGTAAACTATCAATCAAATCTTGAGCAAGTACAACCCCTAAACTAGATGCCTCAGAAGAAATTTGCCCTTCAATATCATTAATAAGATTATAAGCTAAATTAAGTCTAGAATGGTCTGCATAAAAAAGAACATCCTTTAAACTTCCAGTTGTAGAAAGATCATCAGGAAAAATAACACAAATTTGTGTTTTACTTAATTTTACAGAATCTATACATTCTTGCTGAGAACTAAATTTATTTATTATAAAATTTTGTTCTTCAAATCCTCCCATAATCTTTTCACTTAAAGTAGTATAATTATCTGAATAAGCTCCAATTATTACTCCTGACAATGTAAATGAATTAAAAATAAACCCTGCAAATAAGATAATTAAAACAGGTGCCACAATAATTGCCAATGCAGAAATCTTTGATCTTGAAAAAATCTTTAAATTTTTATTAATAATACTAATCAAAGACATGAATCCCATTATTCTTCATCCTCCTTACTTTCCTTCTCTTCTTTTTCCTTTTCTCTCGCAACCTTTAGGTTGTCCCTTTCTTTCTTTTCCTTTTCCTTCTTCTCTTCCTCTTCTTTCTCTTTCTCCCTCGCAACCTTTAGGTTGTCTTCTTCCTTTTCTCTCTCTTCTTCCTTTTCTTTTTCCTTCTTCTCTTCCTCTTCTCTCGCAACCTTTCCTCTGGACCTACTTGGTAGGTTGTCCTTCTCTTTATCTTTTCCATCATCTTCTTTTGATATCTCTTCTACTGTTTCTTTAAATTCAGAACTATCACTAATCAAACTTTCTTTTTTAGGCTCATTCTTTTTTAATAATTTTAACTTTGTTTTTTTCTTAGAAGATTCTTGATAAGTTTTCCTACTCTTTTTTGAAAAAATCTTTTGAAAAACTTTATCTAAATTTGAACACTTATATTTTCTCTTGATTTTAGAAGGAGTACCTTCTTCAAAAATTGTTTCATTATAAAGAATAGCAAGTCTATCACACATCTGTTCAACCTCATCAAGTAATTGGGTTGTTAATATAACAGTAGTCCCATGTGAATTAATTTTTTTAATTAAATGAATCATTTGCTCCCTTAACAAAGGATCTAAATCTGCTGTTGGTTCATCTAAAATTAAAATAGTCGGATTATGAATCAAAGAACATCCAATATCTAATCTTTTCTTCATTCCAAGAGATAAATCTCCTGCCAAAGTACACTCTGCTCCATTAAGACCAATAAGATGAACTATTTCTTTTACTCTTTTATTTAAAACACTTTTTTTTATCCCATAAAGTCTTCCAAAATGAAAAAGATTTTCATTAACATTTAATTTTTCATAAAATGAACCATCTTCAATTGAAAACCCAAAAAACTTTCTAATATCAGAAAGACTTTTTAATATGTTTTTTTTATGATATAAAACCTCTCCACTTGTAGGCTTATAAAAAGACATTATCATCTTTAAAATAGTAGATTTTCCCTCGCCAGAAGCTCCAATAATTCCAGTTATTTTCCCCTCGGGAATTGTTAAATCAATAGCATTCAAAACAACATTCTCCCCGAACTTTTTTGTCACCTTTTTAAATTGGATTAATTCATCATCCATCTTTTCACCAAGAAAATATTATTTATAAAACTTCTTACAAACAAT
>CAZDZI010000035.1:0-3439 GCA_964509925.1 Candidatus Woesearchaeota archaeon
ACTCTATTGTTTCTCCTCTTGCAAGATTAAATATCTCATAACTATGTTCTTTATCTAATGCAGAAACTACTCCCTGAACAATATCATCAACATATGTAAAGTCTCTTTTCATCTCTCCGTTGTTATAAACGTCAATTGGCTTACCTTCAAGTATATTCTTTGTGAACATAAATAAAGCCATGTCTGGTCTCCCTAATGGGCCATATACTGTAAAGAATCTAAGACCAGTCATATTAATTCCATATAAATGATGGTAAACATGGGCATAAAGTTCATTTGCTTTTTTTGTTGCAGCATATAATGAGATTGGCTTATCTAATTGTTCTGTTTCTTTAAATGGAGGATTATCACAAAGCCCATAAACAGAAGATGATGAGGCATAGATAACTGATTTAATCTTATTATGCCTTGCAAATTCAAAAACATTTAATGTTCCAAGCATATTTGATTTTTCATAACAAAGAGGATTTTCAATAGAATATCTTACTCCTGCTTGAGCTGCTAAATGACAAATTTTATCAATCTTTTCATTTAGTTCAATGCCTTCTGCTAGGTCTTTTTTATAAAAAGTGAATTCTGGGTATTCTTGTAATATTTTTAATCTGTTTTGTTTTAATGAAACATCATAATAATCATTCATATTGTCAATCCCAATAATTTTATCTCCTCTTTCAAGTAAAAATTTAGAAGTGTGAAAACCAATAAATCCTGCGCATCCTGTAACTAAGATTGTTTTCATTTTACAAGAATCTCTCTGATGTTGTATTTTTTATCGTGTTCTGAAGTATTGTGATAAATTCTCATTAAGAGGTCAATAACAATACCAAAACTAAATGCAATTAATCCACTTATCATAAGGTAAAATCCTAAAGGAAACCAGGCATTAGCACTAATATCTATTCCATTTTGGAATTTTAGGACTAAAAGTGTTAATTCTATTAAAACTCCCAAAGTTCCAGATAAAATTCCTAATAAACCAAAAACATGTAATGGTCTTTGAGAGTATTTATCTAAAAACCAGATATAAATTAAATCTATAAATCCTTTTATTGCTTTATTATAACCATATTTTGTTTTTCCGCTTGTTCTTTTTCTATGATTGACAATTACTTCCCCAATCTTAAATCCTTTCCATCTTAATAATGCAAGAATATATCTGTGCATTTCTCCGCCTATATCTAAGCTTTTTGCAGCTTTCTTTCTATAGACTCTTAAAGTACAACCAGTATCATGAACTTGGTCTTTGATTAAGATTCTTCTGAGTAGTCTGCCAATTCGAGTAAGAATTCTTATCCCAGATTTATCTTTTCTATGTTTTCTCCATCCTGCAACAACATCAAGATTTTCCTCGTGTAATTTTTTAAGTAGTTTTGGAATATCATTAGGGTCATTTTGTAAATCTCCATCCATAGAGATGATGATTTCTCCTTGTGCTAAATTAAAACCTGCGTCTAAAGCTGTTGCTTGCCCATAATTTTTATTTAAATCAATTATCTTAATGTTTTTTAATTTTTTTAGTTCATTAAGAGAATTATCTTTACTTCCATCATCAATGTAAATAATTTCATAATCTGTTGGTTTAGATATTTTATTCATGATTGTCTTGATTTCTTTATCTAAATTAACTATGTTCCCTTCTTCATTATATACTGGGATAATTACAGAGTATTCCATGAAAAAATAACTTTTTTTACCTATTTAAACTTAATTAATTTTAGTACTTGAAAGTAACATTTATAAGGAGAATTTTTCTTTTAATATGTAGATTGAATATGGAAAAAAAGAATCATAAATTTGTAATTGGTTTAGTTTTAATTGGAATTCTGGCACTTTTATTTTTTATGGGGCCTGTTCAAGCATTTATTTTAGGTTTAACTGTTGATAATCCAGCTCCAATAATTGGAGAGGTAATTACTTTTACTGCAACACTTAATATTGAAACCATGGATAAACATCTTCCAGTAAAAAATTTAACTTTAAAGGTAAATGGTCCAGAGGATATCTCTTGTGTTTTTGATGTTGAAGGGAATAATTTAACTTCTTGTAATGGTTTAGATATTACTAGGATACATTCTCTTCAGATAGATGATTATGGATATGGTTATGGATATGGTAGTGAAGAAGGATATGGTTATGATTTTGGATATGGCTATGGTTATGGATATAATTATGGTTATGGTGGAAAAGAATTAGAATTTAAATATAACATTGAATTTGATACAACTGGGCATGCAATTGGAGAATATGATTCTTGGTTAGAAGCAGATATTGGAGAAGAAGTTTTTGATTCTGCGAAAAAAACAATTATTATTAAAAATAGAGTTAGTGGTGGATCTAGAAGAAAAAATAATCCTGTAGGATATACTCCAATAATTCATGAAGAACAAGAATCTGAAGTTTTAGATGGTGAAGAAATAGATTTTGAAAATTCTCCAGAAGAGAAAAAAGGATTTTTCTCCCTATTGACTGGAGCAATAATTGGAGCTCTTGGAACTGGGACAGGGATTTTTGCTGCAGCTGTTTTTGGAATTCTAACTCTTGGTTTAGTTGGGTTTGCAATAAGAAGGAAATTTTTCTAGAGAGTTAATTTTATTTCTCAACTATAAAATTAATCATAAATGTTTTTATAATGAAAAGATTTATATATATGTATATAATAGTTATATATATGTATCAAATTAAATGAAGTAAATAAAAATGAAACAGAAAATATTGACTAAAAATAAAGGACATTATCCAACATTAAATACTGTAATAATGGTTGAAAAGGAATTGCAGAGAATGGAGAATAGTGTAATGAAAATATCAGAGTTAAAAAGAAGTTTGCCAAGGCAAGTGAATCATAACACATTAATGTTAATATTGCATTATTTGGAGTATAGCAATAAAATTGTTGTTGGGTTAAAAGGGATTACCTGGATTCATAATCCAAGTCCAAAATTGAAAAAAGCTCTTTCTCAGGGAATTGAATTGTGAAGATAGTAAAGGTAAGATTATCTAAAGAAGCTGAAGAGGTATTTAAATATCTTAATAAAGAATCTAAAAAATCAAAGATTGAAAAAAGCATATTAAAATCAATACAGCAGAAATCAGAATTAATAAAATCAAATTTTCAATATGGAAATCCCATTGCAAAAAAGTTAATTCCTAATGAGTATATAGAAAAATATGGAATTACTAATTTATTTAGAGTCGAACTTCCAAATTTTTGGAGAATGTTATATTCTATAGAAGAAGGAGAAACTCAAATAGAGATTATTGCTTTTGTTTTAGATATAGTTAATCATAAGGATTATAATAAAAAATTTAGATACTAATAGAATATTTACTTGTTTTATTTACAACTTTTTCTACACCTTGACTGATACCACTAAGATGATTAAGATTTCTCAACTATAAAATTAATCATCATTTCTGAGTTATGTGTTGAAATGATTTT
>CAZDZI010000036.1:0-3404 GCA_964509925.1 Candidatus Woesearchaeota archaeon
CTGCCATTTTCTATTTATAAAGGGAAATTTTAGTTTATAAAGGCTTCGACGGGGGTTCATTGTTACCTTAAAGGGACTTGTGAAATCTAAAAAAAATTATTTCTTCTTTTGGGGTTTATTCCATCTGGCAGTTTTACATTTCGGACAGATAAGCGGAGTTTCATCTCCTCTTTTCATCCAAGTATGTCCACACTTTTCACACTTGTAAACTTCTTTATCTCCGAACACTTTTTGTATTGCCATAATTAATCTAAATAATTGAAATATATAAAGTTTACTATTTAGGTTTACCTAATAACCGAAAGATTTATATAGTTGTATTACCTAATAAGTATACCTAATAAGTAAATAAATAAAGGGCTCCGAAGAGCCCTGATTTCACCCGTCATCAAACAAATGAAATCTATAAAAGAAAATGAAAAGAAGTATAAAAAATTATCGTGTCCTAATTGTAATTCTGAAAATGTTATCAAAAGAGGATTTAGACTAACTGAAAACAGAGGTAAGATACAAAGATACTCTTGTAAAGATTGTTCTCATAGATTTGTAGTTGATGGCGGATTTTTCAGAATGAGAAATCATCCAAAGAAAATAACCTGTGCTTTGGATTTATTTTACAGAGGAGTTTCAACAAGAAAAGTTCAAGAACATTTTAAGGCATTTTATCCGCATAACTCATCACATAAATCAGTTTACAAATGGGTTGTAAAATATTCGGATATGATTTCTGATTTTACAGACAAGCTAAAAATTAATTCAGGAAAAGAAGTTCAAGTTGATGAAATGGAGTATCACAGAAGAACAAGCCCAACAAAAAAGGGAGTTAGTAAAGAATGGTTTATTGACTCTGTTGATTGTAAAACTCGTTATATTGTTGGCTCAAAATATTTCAAATCACGAGGGCAAAAAGAAATTAGAGAAGTCATGAATAAAGTAAAATACAAAACTGAGGGATATGTAACAACAATTACAACAGATGGATATACTGCTTATGAAAATGTTGTTAAGAAAACTTTTGGTTGGAGCAACAAAAAGCAAGGTTATGCTATAAGACACAATAAAGTTACAGCTTCAAAAGGGGAAGGGTTTAACATTATGATTGAAAGATTGCATAACTCAATTAGAGAAAGAACTAAAATATTTAGGGGATTTCATGGAAGTGTAGAAAGTGCAGAGTCAATAATGAAAGGTTATGAAATATTTTACAATTTCATAAGAAAACACCAAGCGATTAAGAAATGTCCTTACGAATTAGCAGTTCCAATATTAAAATTAGAAAGTGAAAATAAGTGGTTGGAGTTGATTAAGATGAGTAAAATATGATTAGAAAATAATTTAAATTATAGAAAACTTATTCAATTGATGGGGGCGTCAAAAAGAACATATGAGAAAGTACTTGAATTGCTAGGAGATATACAGGGTGAGAAAATCTTAGATTGTGGTGCTGGAAAAGGTTTTTTTACAGAACAATTAATCAATAAAAATGGAGAAATATACGCTTGTGATATAGATTCCAGTAGATTTAAATTAAAAATTCCATTCAAAAAAGCAAATTTCAATTATCATGTTCCATTTAACAATTCTTTTTTTAATAAGATAGTATCTATTGAAGTAATTGAACATTTAGAAAATCCTGCAATGTTCATAAAAGAATTAAATAGAATATTAAAGAAAAATGGGCAGATTATAATAACTACCCCAAATATCCAAAATGTAAAATCAAAATTTCAGTTTATGTTCAGATCAGAATTTCATTGGTTTCAAGAAAGTGAATTTGGGAATAAAGGTTCTCGTCATATTCATCCATTATATTGGCGAGAGATCATTTTTTTACTTGAAAAGTATAATTTTAAAATAGATGAAATAACAGAAAATAGAACATCGGGTTATACTTTTTATTGTACTAATAAAGATAATTTATTTAAAAAAATTAGTTGTGTTGTATTGAATCTCTTTTTAGATATAACATATAGGATTTTATCTATTTTTATGTTTCCTAAAAATAAGTCTCTTCTCTTAGGGGATATACTGATAATCAAGGCAACTAAAAAATAGAGATTACGGGAAGGGAGTTTTTCCTAAAGATACAGGAAAGTCATTATCTTTTTCTGAAAAAAGAGTTTTTTTAAGTTTTTTCGGGAAAAATTTTACTTTCTTAAACTCCTCTTCTGAAAGAAAGACTATTTCCTTAACCTTTTTATCGGGGTCAAGATTTTCAATTTTTCCACCAACTATCTCGCATCTAAATACTAAATGTAATGTATGGTCATCTTCGCTTACTACGTCTTCATAATACGCTAAATTTCTGACTTCTACATCAAGACCGATTTCCTCTTTTACTTCTCTTGCAGCACACTCTTCGATAGTTTCATCCCTTTCTAAACCTCCTCCGGGCATGAGATAATAAATGCCGTTATATGAATTTTCATGCTTAACTAAAGCTATTTTACCCTCTTTGAATACAATTCCAGATATTCTAACATTTGCTTTCATAATATCTACCAGCCCTTATAATTTTTAAACTATTCGGTCCTTCATTAAATAGTAAATCTAATACTGACATGTATCCATCAAATTCTCCAAAATTTTGAATGTATTTTGGATGGGTATAATTCTGAACTTCAACTTCAATTTTTTCTTTTTCAAATTTTGTGAATTCGAGATATTTTTTCCCATCAATACCCGAAATATATGTTGACATGTTCATTTTATCACATATTTCCACCAATGCATCTGAACCAACTGATTCAATATTTAATTTTGAGGATAATATAATCTCGCAATTAATTCCCAATTCTTCCAAAAAGAACTTGATTAGGGCAATATTAAAATTAGAAAGATATTCCCATTTGGAATCATAAATTGATTCTATTTTTGAAAAATATTTTTTGAAAAACCTTGAATTGGAATAGCATGTTTGTATTGCCTTTAAATGTTTTTCTTTCCAATTCTTTGAGTTATCAATATTTACTACTGAAATTATATCTCCAAACCTATAAGTTACAGGAACTGTTAACCAAAACCAACCATCCTTCCCTTTGATTTTATTTCTATTTTGAAAATCATTTTTTTTAAATTGAGTAGAGTCATATATTACGAATGTATCTGCATAATCACATTTATCAAAAAATCCGAGGTAAGGCATAAAGTTAGGTTGATGTATGGTTATTTTCATTTTTCAATAAATCTGAACATCTCAAAAGATTCAGCATATTGTAAACCCGATTGGTAACCTCTAAAAGAAGCACTATCTTTGATAGCTTTAATCTCGAGATATCTTTTTTTTAATTTAAGTAATGAGTTGAATATTCTTAATGACTTAATTTTAATTTCTAAATATTTCGCAATATCTACAAAAAATGTAGGTCTAAAATCCACATCTGATGAGGGCGACTCAAAAAACA
>CAZDZI010000037.1:0-3327 GCA_964509925.1 Candidatus Woesearchaeota archaeon
TTGAGGATTTTGCAATTAAAAATAATTTACAAAAGCAAGTCTTTGCTTTAGGGAAAAAAACAGGGAAAGATAAGGAAAAAATTTTAGAAAATTCAGATGTTTTAATTTTCCCCACTGAATATCCTCTTGAAACTTTTGGAAGGGTTATTATTGAGGCAATGATGTTTGGATTGCCTGTGATAGCAAATGGGATAGCATCAATTCCAACAACAATCCAAAATAATAAAACAGGGTTTATTTTAAAAGAAAATTCTCCTAGAGAAATTGTAACTTGCTTAGAAAAATTACAGGACAAGAATTTTAGAGAGAAAATGGGGAAACAAGGAAGGAAGAGATTTTTAGAAAAATATGAAATGAAGAAATATAAAGGAAGATTTTTAAAAATTATACAAAATTGTTAATTTCTTTTTTCCAAAAATTCCACCATTTATAAAACATAAATAATCTAATCTTATAATTCTGAGAAATTTGGTCTTGTTTATTAAAAATTTTTAAATAATGTTGAACCCATTCTTTACTAATAATTTTTCTTTCAGAAAGTTCTTTGAGTTGTTTTTTCATCTTATTAATTTCTTTTTCTCCACTAAGCCACTTTTCAATTGGGGGGGTAAAGCCAGTTTTACCACGTTTAGTAATTTTATCTGGTAAAAATTCACTAACTATCTCCCTCATCAAAATCTTATTTTTTGATTTAGACGCTTTCCATTCAGAAGGAATTTTTGAGGCATACTCTATAAATCTATAATCTAAAAACGGAGACCGAACCTCCAAAGAATTTGCCATAGAAGCTCTATCAACTTTACATAAAAAATTATCTGCCATAGTCTGAAAATATCTATCAAATAAAATCATTGCTTCAGTTAAATTACCTTGAGCAAGTTTCAAGCACATTGCCATTTTTTCTTGAGTAATTTTTTTGTAAATTTCTGGTTTGTAAATTTCTGGTCTAGATTTAGCATAAATTTGAGATAAATCTTCAAGCAAGCTAATTCTTAGACCTTCTTTTAGTTTGGAAAACTTTCTTGGCATAATTTTAGCACCAATTTTCCTAACCCATTTAGGAAATTTTCTCAAAACTTCCATTTGTGCAGCCATTTGATGTCTTGGGTACCCCCCAAAGATTTCATCTCCCCCATCTCCACTAAGAGAAACAGTTAATTTGTTTCGAGCAAATTGAGAAAGATAAACCATTGGAAACATTGAAGGGTCACTAAATGGTTCATCATAAAAATAAAAGATTTTAGGAAGTAATTTTTCAAATTCTCTTTTTTTAAAATATTTATGGTGATGTTTTGTGTTAAATAAATCTTTGACGATTTTAATATATGCACTTTCATCATATTTTCCTTCAAAACCAATAGAAAAAGTATTTAATTTGTCTTTTTTGATATTTCTCTTCATTTCATGAACAATAGTTGAACTATCAATTCCTCCACTAAGAAATGCTCCAAGAGGAACATCAGAGATAAGGCGAAGTTTAGTTGAATCCTCAAGCAATTTTTTACCCTCAATAATTAATTTTTTCTTATCCTTAATTGGTTTGTATTTTGGGTAATTAAAATAATATTCTTTTACAATTTTTTTAGTTTTTAAATCAAAAATTAAATTTTGCCTAGCTTCTAATTTAAAGATATTATCATAAATTGAATAAGGAGAAGGGATAAATCCTAGAGAAAAATATAAATCAATGGCCTTTTTGTTTATTTTGTTGTTTATTTTATGATTTAAAATACCTTTAATCTCAGAACTAAAAATAAACCTTTTTGTATCAAAATAATAATAAAGAGGTTTTTGTCCTAATCGATCTCTGCTTAAAAATAAAATTTGTTTCTGAGAATCATAAATGCAAAATGCCCACATACCATTAAATTTTTTAACACAATCCATACCCCATTCAAGATAACTAGCAAGAATAACTTCTGTATCACTACCTGATTCAAATTTATAACCTTTTATCAAAAGTTCTTTTCGAATCTCTAAAAAATTATAAATTTCTCCGTTATAAACCATGACAGCATTTTTTCCCCTATGAGAATATTTCATCGGTTGATTACCTTTTTTAGATAAATCAATAATTGAAAGTCTACGATGTCCTAAGGAAATTAATTGATTAGAAAAAGTTCCTTCAGCATCAGGCCCTCTATGTTTCAAGGAATCATTCATTTTCTTCAAAATTTTTCTATTTACAAAATTAAATCCATTTATTCCACACATTTTCTTTAAAAAGGTAAGCCTTTAGTCTTTTTTAAATTTTGCAACAAGTAGCCAACCATAGTGGTTTTTTAACCATTTTCTTAGCCAGTTAGGAATGAAAGGAATCATTTTAGTTCCCATATGTGTTGTAAAAACCGAGGAACATTTTAATCCCAACCTTTCTAGTTCTTTTTTTAGTTCTTTTGGGGTAAAATGTCTATGATAATATCCATCAGTATAAAAATCTTGTACTCTTTTAAGATTATATCCTTGGAATATTTTACCTTTTATTAATAACCAATATAAACCATTTATATAATATCTTAAACTATTTTTATTATAAACCATTATTAATCCTTCTCCACCAGTTTTCAAAACCCTTGAAACTTCCTTAAAAGCATTGAGAGTATTCTTAGAATGATGCAAAACCCCCCAAGAGAAAATGTAATCAAAGCTTTCATTAGGAAAATCTAATTTTTCTGCATCCATTCTTTTTATTTTTATTTTTGTTCCTTGTAATTCTGAATTTAATTTGGTAAGTTTTAATGCTTGTTCAGTTAAATCTACTGAAGTAACATTTGCCCCTCCTTTGGAAAATATGCAACTTGCTGCTCCAGAACCACAACCAATTTCAAGAACACTCTTTCCTGATAGCAGACTAAAATTAAAATTGTCCCTTAAATAAGGATTCCCATTTAAGAATAGTTTTTCAACTTTTAGAAAATCTTCTTTGGTTTTAGGAATTCTCTTTTTTGATTTCCAATCTGCATAAGTCATTGGCAAAGTTTCCCACCAAGTTTTATTTTTCTCTTGTTTATCAATTACTTTATTAGAAATTTTTTCTGAAGTCTTCTTCATTATGTTTGCTTCTTTCATAAACTTGGGGGTATCGATGGATATTTAAATCTTTTTACATAGTTAAAGTATACAAATGAAAGAAAAAATTATTGCAGTTGTTCTTACAAGGAATAGGAAAAAACTTCTTTCAGAATGTTTAGGAGAATTATTAAAACAATCTAGAAAGCCAGATGAAATTATTATTGTGGATAATGATTCAAGTGATGGAACTCACGAACTTTTTGAAAAACATTATCTAAATAGAGAAATTTTTACCTACATCAAATTAAATAAGAA
>CAZDZI010000038.1:0-3214 GCA_964509925.1 Candidatus Woesearchaeota archaeon
AGATTAATTTTAGATTTTTATACTCCTTTTTCATTTTACTTTTTTAGATGTCTTGCAGTATTTATCATTAGCTTTTTAGTTTTCAGACCACAACTTTCTAGTGTAAAAGGAAAAGTTCGTTGGCAAATATTTTTAGTGGGAGCATTATGGGTGTTGTTTAGAGTAATAGTCTATTATGGATATCTTGCATTAGGAGTTATTTCAACAACATTAATAATAATGTTAGGTCCTGTATTTATTTACTTATTTGCAAGGATATTCTTAAAAGAAAAACTAGAGTGGAGAAATATTGTAGGTTCAATAGTAATTATTGCATGTATTTTATATGCTATGTTTGCTTAATTTGTAATTCATCCATAGGGCTTTTTTGTATTAATTAAAAGCATAAAATATATAAAGAATTATGCCCATATTAAATCATGGAAAAACTTGAAAGAACTCTTGAGGCAGAGGAGGGAACAGAGAAAGAAACAGGAACAAGGAATAAAGCAGAGGAACTTTTATTTGTAGAGGTTACCCTTTACAAAGGGCTTCGAAGGATAGAAGAAGGTGTTTACTCTGGAGGAACAAGTATTCAATATTGGATGTAGATACTTTTTTAGAAAATGGCTTTTTCTTATATTTTTGTAGGCAGTACTCATGGTTTTATAAATGATTTTTTAAAACAAAGAGAAGTAATAAAGTCGATAAAACCAGAATTTGTCTTATGTGAAGATTTAGAAGATTTAAAATTAGATTCAAAAGATAAATTCAAAGATTTATTGCTTAAAAAAAGAGAAATTTCTAATATGACTTCTTTTGATGGGATTGAAGAACTAATTAAATTTTGTTTTGGCAATAAGATTAAATTAGTAGGAATTGACATTCATAATTTTGGATTTGATGAAGATTTACAAAACAAAATTAAAAATAAAGGGAAATTTACAAAAGAAGATGAAAAAAAGTTAGATAAAGTACTTAGATTAAGGGAAAAACACCATCTTGCCAGAATTTTAGAATATAAAGAAAAAACAGCATACTCTCTGGTAGTGGTTATTGGTTGTTGGCATTTAAGAAAAAATTCTTTTTTAAGAAAAAATTTAAAGAATTATAAAATTATTGCCCCTCTTGATGAAAATGGAGAGGTCTTGTTTGAGCCAGATAATAACAAAGAAATTAAATTTGGAGAATTGATTTCAAATGACGACAAAGTTAAAGATTAAAGATTCTTTATATGTTTTAAGAGATGTTGAAGACAATTATGTTTTTATCTCGACAGCATCACGTAAGATTATAAAGTTTAAAGTTGATTCTTTAGTTAAGGACGTAATTAGTTCTCTTGATTCAGAATTAATAGAGCAAGATTTAGTTGAAAAGTTATTACCAAAGTATGGATTACGAGACATAAATGATTGTTTAAATGCTTTAGAAAAAGAAGGCATTGTTAGAAAATATGACACAGATTTAAAAAATGGAAGATATCATAGGCAATTATTATTTTTAGATGAACTTACCACTTCAAGAAAGGAAACTTTAGAATTACAAAAGAAAATAGAAGATTCTAAGGTAGCAGTTTTTGGTATTGGAGGAATTGGTACGTGGATAGTTAATGGATTACAACAAATTGGAGTAGGAGAAATAAGAATTACGGATCCAGATGTTGTAGAAAAGAGTAATTTAAATAGGCAATTATTTTTTAATTCTGAAGATATTGGAAGATATAAGGTTGATGTTGTAAAAGAGAAATTAAAAGATGTAAGAATTCTTCCTTTTAAAAAAAGAGTAGAGCCTATGCAAGATTTGGAAGAAATAGTTTCTGGTTGTGATTTTTTAGTAAACTGTGCTGATTCCCCTTCAGTCACAGAAACAACAAGAATTATTGATAAATATGCTACCCAAAAAGGGATTGCTTACTGTGTTGCAGGAGGTTATAATCTACATTTAGGTATGGTGGGCCCAATCATTATACCTGGAGTCACTAAGACTTTTGATGATTTTATAGAACATCAAAAAAAGACAGATCCCTTAAAAGATTTAGAAAAGATAAGGGACCTTAGACAAACAGGAAATATAGGTCCAATTGCTGGAGCAATAGCAAACATTCAGGTAATGGAAATTTTTAAATATCTTGTTGGAAAGGGAAAAATAAACATTAATCGATTTGCAGAAATTGATTTTATGGATTTAGGGATAGAGTGGAGAGAATTCTAAAAAAATCTTCCAGATAAAATAATGCTACCTTGTTTATCATCACTCACATAAATATCAACTGTCTGCTTTTGTTTCAAATATCTTTATACTTTTGGATTTGCCATTTTAATTATAAATTATTCAGATTTAACTAATGCTCTCTCTAATCTTTCATATCTTTCAACAGGATTATTTTTTCTTGACAATAAATCACCTACCATTAGAACTGGTGCACCTCCAATTACTCCCGCGACAGTTCCTACTAAAGCTCCAACGCCAGAACTTAAAAGTCCTGCTCCAAATTGAGCTAATCCTATTAAAGGGCTTAATAGACTAGAATTGTTCTGGGCTATATCTGTAGCAATTTCTGCTCCAGTAGTATATCCAACTACTAATCCAGTAAGTGCTCCCCCATATATAAGACCTTTAGATATTGCTCTTATGGGCCAAGAATGTTCTTCTAAAGCTATCTTCATACCATTTTTCTCACTTTCCTTCGCTTCTTTTAATAAGTCATGCGCATAACACCTTATCCTTTTTTGATAGTCTGGATTGTTTTCAAAACCTTTTACAGATATATCTAAATTATCTAAACACCCTTTTCTTGATGCATCTTTAGAAATTGCTCTAAGTTTATCTCCTATATTTTTAGGACCATCAAATTCGTAATGTGCATTACCTTCTCTGTAATTTGCATTAATTCCTAATGAATTTAATCCAGGCATTAATTTTACCATAAAATAAAGCATGCGTTTTAGTATTTAAATCTTTCTACTTGTTACCACTAAACAATAACATAGTTAAGGAATAATCTCAGGCCCGAAATATTTAATTTATTTTAAAAATATCTGTTCCAGCAAAAATCTATTAGTTTTAATCTTATTAAAAATAATAAAATGGATTACCGCTTCAGGTTTATCTATTTCTTTTGAGCAATTAAGTTAGAAATTTTATGACTATTAACTGATCCATCCCATGTTTTTCAGATTTAGAGTATTCTTAAAAGAAAAATTAAGTTGGAGAAATATTGTAGCATCAATAATAA
>CAZDZI010000039.1:0-3158 GCA_964509925.1 Candidatus Woesearchaeota archaeon
AACTTATACTTTTACAGTAGATACTCATCCCCCAACAGTAAATATAACTTCTCCAAATGGAACATTCAATTATCTTTACCAAAATTATAATATGACTTTAAACTTTACAGCTTCAGATAATATTAACTTAAACACAGTTTGGTATTCTTACAATGGAACAAATCACACAGTTTCAGGAGTAACTAATGGAACTCTAAAAACAGTTTATTTTCCTTACCAATCAGGAGATAATTCAATTACAGTTTATGCAAATGACAGTGCTGGAAACTTAGCAAGTGATACGAGCAGTTGGATTCCAAAAGCAACTGAAACAGCAGTAACTTTTAATCCAACAGTCTTTGAAGGAGAAACACAAAGTTTTGGTTTTTCATTTACAAAAGCATCTTCTTTGTCAGTTCAATCAGTAATTTTAAACTATGGAACATCAAATTATTCAATGAGTTTAAATTTAGCAGGAAATAATATTCAAGCTTCAACTTCAATTTTAACGCCAAGTGTAACGACAGATACAAATAAAACCTTTTATTTTACAATAAATTTCCAAAATGGTGACCAAGTTAATTCAAGTTCCTTTTATCAGACTATTAAAAATTTAGCATTAGATGATTGTTCCACATATACAAATAAATTTCTAACTCTGAATTTAAAAGATGAACAAAATCAAAGTAATATAAGTGGAGATATGCAAGTTAGTTTTACACTTTTAAATAATCAAAATTATATGCCTTTATTAAATTTTTCAGGAAGTTATACTAATGTAACTACAAAAAGTTTTTGTTCAAATGCAAATTTAACAAATTCATCAATTCTTTTAGATTCACAAATAAGATATACTTCAAACAATTATACAACAAGATTTTATAATATTCAAAGAAGTATTTTAGGAAATGGACTTCAAACAATTACTCTTTATGATTTATTGAGTGCAAATTCTCAAGATTTTACAATTACATACCAAAATAAAGACCTTATTGGAGTAAGTGGTGCAATTATACAACTTCAGAAGAAATATGTCTCAGAAGGCGTCTATAAGACTGTAGAAGCCCCTCTAACATCTTCCACATCAACAGCACTTGTTCATATTGATCCAACATCAAATATTTACAGAGTTAATGTTGTGAAAAATGGCCAGATTATAGATGTTTTTAATAATTTGAATTTTATTTGTCAAAGTCCTTTAACAGGCCAATGTTCTTTAAGTTTAAGTCAGACAGTTAATCCAGTAAATATTGAAACATTATCTAAAGCACAAGATTTTTCCTATTCAATTACTCCCAATTCAACTTCTCAAGATTTAGCTTTAAGTTTTTCAGTTCCATCAAATTTAGCTGCAAATGTAAGATTTACAGTAACTCAAACTGATTTAATTGGAACAAACACTATTTGTAATTCAAGTTTAACTTCATCTGCTGGTCAAATAAATTGTGGATATAATCAATCAATTCAGAACAGTCAATTAGATTTATATATTTATAAGAATGGACAATTAATTGCAACTACTTCTTATGTAGTGAAAGATA
Organism: Candidatus Woesearchaeota archaeon; assembly: GCA_964509925.1. GTDB lineage: Archaea > Nanobdellota > Nanobdellia > Pacearchaeales > GW2011-AR1 > WJLC01. The sequence goes on from CAZDZI010000039.1 coordinate 1,521, forward strand.
ATCCATCTAGTAATTTTGGAGGAAATAATTATTTAATTGCAATTATTCTTGTATTGTCCTTGGCTTTTATGGGAATTTTATCTCCAGAATGGATAATCTTAAATGTAGTAATTGCTTTAGTGCTTGTAGGTGGAATATGGTTAGTTCAAGGAATTGATATCACAAGTGGATTGGGAACAATAATGTGGTTAGTAATTGCTGCAGCAATTATTTTGGTTAAAATATCAGGAAAGGAAACATCATAATGGCAAATCAAAATTTAAAAGATTTCACAACTAATTGGGTTTTGTTAGGATTATTAGCTTTTGCTCTATTAAGTTTTGCACTTGGATTTACTAGTGTAAATAATCCTAATGCTTTTGGAAGTGCTAGTGGAGTTTTTACAAATACTTCTAATCAACTTAACTCAAATTTACTTCAAGTTCCTTCTGCTGCAAATAATGTTTCAAATGTATCTGCTATTACACAATCTTTAGATACTTCTGGTAGTGCAGCCATATCAGCTTCAACATCATATAATTTCTTAGGAACAGGAAAACTCTTTTGGAAAAGTCTTATAAATTTAATTTCGTTTGTGTTTTCTGGAACAATAGGTCATATTTTGATTGGGGTATTAGGTGGACTTGTATTATACGAAGCAATATATTGGATAGTAACAGCGACTTTTGGGAGGTTTGCACCTTAAAATGGACTACTATCAAACTGCAGCTAATTTTTCTAATAGCACAGGATTAATTCCTTATGTTCAAAGCATAGCTGTTGCTGTTCCTCCTTTTTTCCCAATTCTCCTTTTTATACTCTGGATAACTGGTATCGCTGCAACTTACTTTGCTATTTTCAAAGCAACTGCCACAAGAAGATTTTGGCAGTCTGCAGTTGCAATAAGTTTTGTATTCTTTATAGTTTCAATCTTATTGGCTTCTGTAAATACAACATCAGTTACTATTCTCTCTGGATATTGGATAGCATTTTACTTTGTAATGGGATTGGGGTCTTGGTATGGTTTAACACAATACAAATAAAAAGATAATTATTCTACTTAGGGTAAAAATTCTACAAGGATTTAAATAATAAAATAAATTAATTATCTTATGACAAATGTTAATAAAACATTTAAGAGAAAAATAAAAAGGAGGAATATTTTGTAAAATGGATGGTAAGGAAATTGCTAAATCTGTTGGAACTGTAATGACTCTTGTAATTCTTATTGTAGTTGCTGCATTAATTGTTGGAACTCTTTTGAACTCATCAGCTTTCTCAGGTATAACAATAATTAATACTACTACTCTTACATCTAGCTTCGGATCTTTCTTGAGTGCAATCTTCGGATTCTTCGCTTTGGCAGGAACTGTTATAGCTATCGTATGGATTGTTGGTTACTTGAAGAGCCTTTTCGATAAGAAATCAGGACTTGGAAGTTTAACTGCATAAGTTAGCAAATCTTAGATGGAGAACAGGCTCTCTCTATAACTCAACCTGCACGACTACGGTATCAATCGTAGGAAGGGTGTAAATCCCTTATTTCTTTTAAAAAGAAAAAGCTTATAAGTAATTTTTATCTAAAATTTGTATGGGACTAAATCTTCAAGCTGCTAGTGGTATTTTAAATGCTGGTTTAGTTTCTATTGGAAAGCTTAA
>CAZDZI010000040.1:0-3101 GCA_964509925.1 Candidatus Woesearchaeota archaeon
CAACCTCTATAACTCAACCTACAAGACCATGGTATAAATCATGGGGAGGGTGTAAATCCCTCAGTTCTTTTTAAAAGAAAAACCTTATAAGTGATTTTTATATTTTTAATCTATGTCAGGATTAAATCTTCAAGCTGCAGGAACTGTTCTAAATTCTGGATTAGCATCTATTGGAAGATTAAAATGGATTTTGTTCATTATTTTAGGAGTAGTAATTGTTGGTGCAGTTATCTACATGATTAATCAATTCAAAAAGAAAAAAGTTCAATGGACTCATAAAATCAGAGTAAGAAGAATTGATAGGTATGATCATGTTATTCCTGGAGAAGAAATTCTTTTAGCCCGTAGAAATAGAAATAAAGATGGAGTAGATATTTTTGAATTACAAAAACCCCTTTTAGGTAATTTAGAGATGCCAATTCCAGGTAAATATTCAGGAGCAAATGAATTTTCAATAGTTCTTGATTCAGATAATAGAATTTGGAATAACACGGGAGAATATTTTGATAGAGATAAACAAAGCATTAATATTTCAGCAGTTCATGCTGGAATTGATATTCAGATGCAAGAATTGAATAATGAATGGAAGATGATGCACCCAGTTAGCAAGAAGATAACAGCTTTAGAAGTTATAAAGGCTGGTCTTATGGCTATCGCAATCATTGCTGCTTTAATCTTGGGAATAGTTGCTCTTCAAAATCATGCAAAAAATGTTGATGCTCAATCTCAAGCACAAATAGCACAGGCTCAAGCTATGAATAAGTTTGCTGATTCAATAAATATAATGAGTAATATTGCAAATATCCAACAATTACAAATGACTCCTGCTCTAAAAGCACTTTATCCTAATCAAGATATAAGTCAAGTAATAAATAAATACAGAGTTAATGCAACTAACTCAAGTAATTAAAATGGATAAAAACTTAAGAACATACATTATTGGAGTAACTTTAGTCTATTTAATAGATAATTTGATGTGGTTTATTGGGGGAAATATAAATTTATATGAATTTTTAGGAAGTGGAATTGGTTTTCTATTGGGAATGTGTGTTTTTTTATTTACGTTAAAATTAATGGTAAAAATTTTAAAGGAGAAAAAGAATGAAAATTGAATTTTCCAATTTGGGTAAGGCAACAAAGGATTTAGGTATTTTAATTTTAATATTTCAAATTGTTTTAATATTTGGATTTTTCCTTTCAAAATCATTAGCTTTTTTGAAAATAGGTTTATTTATTCAATTATTTTTACTTGTTGTTTTATACATAATCCAAAAGTTTTCAAACAAATATGAAAATTTATTTGACGATTTAAATGGAAAAGCAAATAAATTAATGAATGGAGAAAATTAAATGGGATTCTTTAATAAAATTGAGAAAAAAGCAAAAAAGAAACTAGATGATTATGCAAATAGGCCTGATCCTAATCAAAGAGTAATTCCTCCTTATGATGAAGATTTAGATGGTTCTAGAAGAAGGGAAGAACAAAATAAAAGGGAAAAATTTGATGAAATGGATGATTTTTCAGATGATTATGGAAATTACAATGATTATGATGATTCAATAAACCTTATGCCTGCACAAAAACCAGAAAGTTTTCATTATTTTATTTTAGAAAATCAATATCATGATTTAGAAAGAACAATTAGGGGGGTAAAAGATGTTTATAACAAAGAAACTAAAGAATGGGAAATAAAAAGGAAAGCTAATCATTGTTTTACTGATGAAGAAAGCGAAGATATTGTGAGAACAGCACAATCTTATTTATCAACAGATATAAAACTTGGTAGGATTTCTTATGCTGAATATCCTGTTATAATGCTTTCAATTCAAAGGCAATTAACTAATTTATTTCGTTCAATTATGGAATATAGATTTGGAAGATTTGGAGATTCAACAAAACAATATGAAATGAAATTACAAGCAGAGAATATTCTAAGAATTTTACTCCTAAGAATTAAATCAAACTATTCAAGGTCTTTAGAAGGATATGAGAATAAAGTCACACATGACTCTGTAAAAGGCCAGGAGAGCCTACAACAGACAGAAAGAAGACATTATAGTAATAATTATTAAATAATATGAAAGAAGAATTAGGATTTCCCAGAGAAGCAATTTATAACCAAGCAGGATTTCAGATGCTTCGTATTCATGAAATTGAATCAAGGATAAATGAACATTTTGTTTCACCATTAAAATATGATATTGAATCCCAATGTTTTAATTATCAAAAGATGTTGGCTGATTTTGATAATTTATTAAACATTGTAGATTCAAAATTAAGTGAGAAAGAAAGGGAAAGTATTGATAAATTAAGAAAAGGACTTAAGAAATTTCAAGAAGATAATCCAATTTATGAAGAATTGAATAGAGATGGTCGTTCATTTAGAGTTTTTAAAAGGAAAAATTGGGATATTCTCTCTGAATTAATATATGATTATAGAAGAAACCTATCAAGATTAATGGATGCTCACGGCTTAGGAAATCCAGATAAGAAGAATGCAGGAGTATCAATAATAAATTAAAATGGGATTTAAAAAATTTTTAGGAGATTTGGCAAAGAAACTTCTAGTAAATATTATAACATTTATAATAATTATCTTATTCCTTTATTTTGGATTAAATTTCCTTATGAAAAAACTTATTTAATAATTTATTAAGCAATTATTTTTTACTTTTCTTTAATAGAGAGAAAAAATAATTTGCATCCTGTTTTGACAATCTTTTTGTTGCTTGGTCTCTTGTAACATTTGATAAAGCAATCAATGCTCTTCCTGCACTTAATCTTTTATGATTTAAAGTCCAATTTTTAGGCCTAGAATTAAGGGCTTTTCTTCTTCTAGTCATTGCAGAATCTTTTTTTGACCATCCTCCAAGATTATAAGGTGGCTTTTCCATAATGGCTTTTTTATACCAATCTTTTACCAATTTTAAAATACCTCCTTATAGTTTTCTTTTAACATAACTTTCATAAGCTTAACTACTATTTAAAGATTTGTAGAATTAGGAGAATTTACCTGTTTAACATGAATTTAGGGAGGTGGTCAGAGTGGAAAGATTTAAATATAAGTATAGGCATAATTAAGTATAATAATTAGGCATAG
>CAZDZI010000041.1:0-2993 GCA_964509925.1 Candidatus Woesearchaeota archaeon
AAGCATCTAAAACCTTTGTCCATCCCTTTGTTTTATCCATATTAGATAAAAATAAAAGATTAAATGAATTTGCTTTTTTTCTTTTAGCTATTAAATTATTTGCTTTTTTATCTGAAAGTTCATTTTTTATGGCATTTGGTAAGATAAACATGTGCTTATCTAGAATTAATTTGTGTAAATCTGATTTTAACCTTTTATCTAGAACTATTGCCTTTTCTCTTTTGAACATTTTTTTGTATATATTTCTAAAAAAAAGATTGTTCCAGGAGTTATCTTGTATTCTGCTCCTTATATGATAAATTATTTTTCCAGAAAAATGTCTTTTTATAAGTCTTGAAAAATGGCCATCTCTTATTAAACCTAAACCAGAAGTTGCAGGAACAAAATAAATTAAATCTGGGTTAAACTCTTTTAATTCTTTTTTTATTTTTTGGGAAACTTTAATTAGCCCTTTTATTTTAGAAAAATTTATTTTTCCTATATCTTTTATTTTTTCTGAATAATTTAATTTAATATTTTTTACCTCAAATTGATTATTTTCCTTTAAAATACTTAAACACATTTGGCTAGACATAGCACTTCCATAATGAGGGGGAGGCAAAGGACTTAAAAATAATATTTTTTTCATCTTCCCTTAAATAAAATCAATCCTCCTAAGTAAAAATACTGACTAATAATAGTTGCTATACAAGCTCCAAGAACCGCGTATCTCATTCCAAAACCTAATCCAAAATTAATGAAAAAGTAATTTAAAATTATATTTAAAACTGTAGAAATTAAAAGGACTGCAGAAGGCATCATTGTTCTTTTCTGAGAAGTGTAATAACTTTGATATATGCTAATGAGAGGGAAACTTAATAAAAGTAAAGTGAAAAGTCTGAAATACAAAACAGCAGGCAAATAAGGAGCCCCATAAATAATTTGTATTAGATAAGGAGCAATAAAAAGTGAAAATAGCATTGCTAAAAAACTGATTAAAAAAGTAAAATTTCTAATTTTTATAAAAGCACGATTTAATTTTGTTTTAGTTAGTCTAGCTAAAAGGGGAAAGGTTGCTGAAGAAGAAAAACTAAGAACTACAGCAGCAGCAGTTATTAAATTAAATCCTGCTTGATAATATCCAATAAATTCTCCAAAAACCTTATGACCTAACATAATCTGGTCTATGTAGCCAAAGAAAATTCCAGAAAAAGCTACTATTGCTAAGGGTAAAATAAATTTCCCTAAGGATTTTTTCTCTTTTTTTGTTAAGGAATTTGAGGATTCTTTATTAAATGGGGGGGATAATTTTAAGGCAATTAAAGTATATGCTAAGGAAGCTGCAAAACAAAAACTAAGAGCAATAAAAATCCAAAATAAGAACATTTCTATTCCAAGCCCTTTATTTAAAAGATAAATTGCTAACAAAGGTAAAATTGTTAATCTTAAAATTTGAAAAATTAACTCTTTTATGAAAATTGGTTTAAACTTATTTCTTGATGTAAATAATGAGCCTAAATAAGAGATTAAAAGACTTAAGAGTAAGTAAATAGTGCCTGCCAGTAAAGCATAATAAATAGGTTTTGAATAATAAGTCGTGCTTATCCATTTAGCCATCATAATCAAAATCAATAGAGACAATGAAACAAAGGATAATTTAAATTTAGTAAGATAACAAAAATAAGCTTTTGCCTTTTTTTTGTCTTTATCAATTATTTTAGATAAAAAGGTGTTTAATGCTGTCCCCACCCCTAAATCAGAGAAAAAACCAAATAAAAGAATTGTGGAAAGTGCAAGCCCATATAAACCATATAATTCTGGTGCCATTATCCTAGCTATTAAAATAGTAAAAAATAACGAGCCAATTTTTGTAAGAAGAGTTGTTGCTAATTGGTAAGAAGAATTTTTAATTGCCTGTCCAGTATTTCCTGAAAAATCTCTTTTTTTGATACGAGAAAAGATATTACTTATTTCTGCTTTTTCTTCAAGAAAGTCTCCTTTTAAATCCATTAAAATATTAATCTTTTTGAGTTTAAAAAATCATTTAAAATCTTTGGTCTGCTTCTTCTTTATTATCTTCATACCACTTAATTGTCTTTGTTAATCCTTCTCTTAAGCTTGTTGGAAGTTCCCAATTAAGATTTCTTTTCATTCTGTCTATAACAAGAACTTTTTCTCTTTGCCCTGGACTTTTTCCATTATAAACTATTTCTCCTTTATATTCTACAATCTCTTTTATTATTGAGGCTAATTCATCTATAGTTGTTCCTTTGCCTGACCCAATATTAAGAGTATATTTTGATTGGTCTTCTACTCCAAGATCTCCTTCAAACTTTTCTAATGATCTAACTATTCCTTCTGCACAATCTCCAACATACATAAACTCTCGAATAGTCTCTGGAACCCCCCATAAAGTTACTTCTAATTTTCCTTCTTGCTTGGCTTCTACAAATTTTCTAATTAAAGCAGCAGGGACATGAGATCTCTTTGGATTAAAAGTATCGTTTTCTCCATATAAAGTTGTAAGTTGTAAATTAAGAGCATTCAACCCATATTGGTCCCTATAAACATGCCCTGTTGTTTCCATTAATTTTTTAATTGTTCCATAATTTCTAACACTCTTATCCACTGGGCCATCCCAAAGAGATTCTTCTTTCATCTCTACCCCTAACTTACCAGGATACCCGCAGGAAGATCCTATTCCAATCATTTTTTCTATTCTTGGTTTTTTTGTCTTTGGATCTATAGCCCCTTTAAACAAATTAATCATCATTCTCATATTATAATCATAGATTTCTGCAGGGATAGTTCCAATTAATCCTAAACCTCCATAAAGAGCAGCAGAATGAATAAAAGCGTCCATTTTATTTGTGTCAAAAAACCTTTCTGCTTCTTTCTCTTGAGTAAAATCAAAATCTGAACTCCTTGGGCATACTACATGTGCTCCTCTTTCAACTAAAGTATTTACTATTTTTCTTCCTAAAAATCCACTTGCTCCACTAATTCCTACTATT
>CAZDZI010000042.1:0-2878 GCA_964509925.1 Candidatus Woesearchaeota archaeon
TAATTCCTGCTCCTTTAATTGTATCTGCAATAATTACCATTGGTTGACTTCTTTTAAATTGTCTAACATCTGAAAGCGCTTCATAAATTTCACTAAAATCATTACCATTAATTCTTCTTGTATACCATCCAAAAGATTTAAATTTATCTTCGAGAGGTTCTAATTTACATCCTTGTTCTCTTTCTGTAAAATCAGTAACTCCTAACCAATTTCTATCAACAATAGCCACTAAATTATTTAATTTATTATGTGAAGAGAACATTGCTGCTTCCCAATTTGATCCTTCATAAAGTTCAGCGTCTCCTAACATTACAAAAGTGAGATAATCTTTTCTATCCATTTTTCCAGAAAGGGCCACACCATTCCCATACCCTAATCCATGTCCAAGAGATCCTGTGGTAAATTCTACCCCTGGAACATCACATTGTAAATGAACTCCAAATTTCCCATCTTCTCTAGCAAAAGTATTTAGCCATTCTTTATCAAAAAAACCAGCATCTGCCAAAGTAACATACATACCAGGGCTAGCTTGACCCTTACTTAAAATAAATCTATCTCTGTCCTCCCATTGAGGATTTTTAGAATCATATCTCATAATTTTTCCATGATATAAAGAAGTTAAAAGATCTGTACAAGAAAATGAAGAAGTGACATGCCCTGTGCCAGCACCAACACACATTTTTAGAGTTTCTTCTCTTATGTCCTGGGCCTTTTCAGTTAGAGAATTAATATCATAGTCCATATTTTTTTAAAAATTTAAGGATTTTTAAACATTTATGTCATTTAAAACTACCTTTAAGAACAATCCTCTAATAATCTCCTTTTTAATTTATGTTTGGTCATTTCTTGTATATGTTCTCTTGCTTTTAAACCAAATTTATTTTCTATTTCATGTAAATATTGTGGATTTGAAAAAAAAGTATCAAATGCTTTGTCTCTAAAAGATAATACTTGTCTAGGAGAAAGTGTTGAAGTAGGTAAAGGGTGAAATCCATAAGCATGTTGTGCGTAATCTCCCCATTTTTCAGGCATTGTCTTCCCACTCTTCAAAGATTCTTCATAGAGTAAAGATCCAGGCCAAGCAATAGCACAATAAAAATTAGCAAATTCACAATTCTGTTCCACTGCTAGATCTAAAGTCTGTTGCATTGTTTCTAAAGTATCTTGTGGAAACCCAAACATATAATTTGCTAGAACATTTATTCCATGATTTTTAAATTTGTCTGCTACATCTACCATATCTTGTCTTGTAAAACTTCCTTTGTGTTCCTCTTTAAGAATATCCTCATTCCCAGATTCAAACCCTAAACAAAACCATTTGAATCCTGCTTCTCTTAATTTATCTAAATGTTCTTCTTTTACAGTATCAACTCTTGAATATACCCAAGTATTAATTTCCTTCCCAAGACCTCTCTCAATAAGGCCCTCTGCAATTGGCAAATAATGTTTTGGTTTAAGAATAAATAATTCATCAATTATTTTAAAGACTTTAACTCCATAATTTTCTGCTAAATCAGTCATTTGATCAACAACCCATTCTGGTTCCCAAAACCTAACTGCTCTTTCCCCAAAGGTTTTATGAATAGAACAAAAATCACATTTAAATGGACAACCTAAAGAAGTTGATAAAGAAACATAATTTGGCCTAGCACTAAAATCATCTAAACATTGCCAGTTATGTGCTTTATACCCTCCATCTTTTAAATCAAGCAAATCCCAAGCAACATCTCCTAATTCAAGTGTTAAATTTTTAATATTCGTTGCCCTTTTATTTCCCATTACTTGTCCTTCTTGTTTATACCATAATCCAGGAATTTTTGAAACTTCTTGTCCTTTGAGGAGGCCATCTAAAGTATGAAAACCTTCTCCTTGACAAACAAAATCACATTCTCCTTCTTCTAAAGTTAATTGTGGGAGAGCAGAAGGGTGTAATCCAGTAAGTATAATCTTTTGTTCAGGATTTATTTCTTTTATTTTTTTGCAAAGTCCCTCAACAGAAGTCATAAGTTGTGTTGATGCAGAAGGATGTTGTCCATAAACCACAATATTTACTAGTTCTGGATCTCTTTCTCCAATCTGTGTAACAGCTTCGTCATAGTCTAAATTTTTTGCATTTGCGTCTAAAATGTCTACAGAATGCCCTTGATTTTTAATAAATCCTGCAGTTAAGGCTGCCCAAAAAGGAGGTTCTATTGCAGCAAAATCTTTTCCCAATTCTTGATACACTCTTTTTCTACTTCCTCCTGGATTGACAATCAAAAGGTCTAAGTCTGCCATTAGATTTTCTAAAATAAAGCTATTTATAAAGATTGTTGAGATTTAAAAAAATAAGAATATCTGTAGGAAAATATATAAATAGATATTATCTGACTTTGTTTATGGGCTGGAAAAAACATGTTTATACTTCTTTAAAAAAAATTGCAGAATTATTTGGATTTAAATTAACTATGCTAAGAAGTTCAAAACAACCAAAAGGTTATGAATGGTTATGCCCTCTTGCAAGCTATGCTCCTTGGTTATTAGACATTCAATTTAAAAAAGTGTATAAATTGATTGAAAAAAATACCCTTGTTGATAAAACTCGCTGTCATGAACTTTGGCAACTAATAGAGGAAACATCACACTTATCTGGTGCTTTAATTGAAGTTGGAGTATGGAGGGGAGGTAGTGGTGCTTTAATAGCAAAAAAAGCAAAAATAGAGGGAATTCGAGAGAGAGTTTATCTATGTGATACATTTAAGGGAGTTGTTAAAATTAGTTCTAAAGATTCTGTTTACAAAGGAGGAGAACATTCAGATACTTCTAAAGAAATTGTAAAAAATATAATAAAAAAATTAAAATTAAATAACACAATAATTCTTAAGGGTATTTTTCCAGA
>CAZDZI010000043.1:0-2763 GCA_964509925.1 Candidatus Woesearchaeota archaeon
TACATTTCCAATCAATATTGTTTAAAATCCAATTTCTTATCTTTTTTACTTCTTTTTTTTCTTTTGGAAGATTTTTTCTTGGTCCATCTGAAGATATGAATAACTGCATAGGTTTTGCTTTTTTTATCTCCTGGAATACTTTTTTTGTAAGTTTAAATCTATTAAAAGTCATAAATAGTACTGGGCAAGATATTTGTAATTTAGCCTTCATATGTTTTTAGTTACATAAATCTTTTTAAATAATTTTCTTTAATCTTTTTTATGAGACAAAACAATACAATCGCGTTAATTAATCCCCCTTCACCCTTTTTAATAAAAGAAAGAGTTTTTCCAAATTTAGGTTTAGTGCAATTAGCAACTTCTATGAAAGAAAATGGGGAAGAAGTAGAATTATTTGATTTTTGTGGAGTAGATAATGCAGAAGAAAGAATAAGGCAAATTGCTCATGATTTTGAGTTTTTTGGTTTTTCTTCAACAAGCCCCCAATTTATACATACTTCTAAGTTAAACAGTGCATTAAAACAAGAAAATCCTAGAGCATTTACTGTGTTGGGAGGGGCTCATGCCTCTGCGATGCATTCCTTTATTTTAAATTCAGAAGAAAGAGAATATCAAGAAGACCCTAATGTGAAGGCATTATCTTCTTTTGATAGGGTTGTTGTAGGAGAAGGAGATAGAGATTCTAGAGCAATTTTTGATAGAGAAGGTCCACATTTTTTTATTTCAGATTTGATAAAGGATTTAGATTCTTTACCTTATCCAGATAGATCTTTAATAGATATACATTCTTATAAATATTCTATTGGAGGAAGAGAAGATCCAGCTACTACTATTATGTCTCAAAGAGGGTGCCCATTTAAATGTGATTTTTGTTGTGGAAGAGATATACCAATGTATAAGAGAGCAAGGGTAAGATCTCCTGAAAAGGTGTTAGAGGAGTTAGATTATTTAAATAAAGAATTTGGATTTAAATCTTTTATGTGGTTTGATGATGAGATAAATATTAATCCAAAAAGATTAACAGAAATTTCTAAACTTCTTAAAAATAGGGATTATGCCCATAGAGGTTTTGTGAGATCTGATTTATTATTAAAATTTCCAGATACTCTTGACGCATTAGTAGATGCAGGATTTATTGAATTATGTTCTGGTTTTGAATTCGGGTCTAGAGATCTTTTAAAGAGAGTTCATAAAGGAATAACTCCAGAGCAAAATGCAGAAGCAGGAAGAAGAATTATGGATAAGGGATTGAGATACAAATGTTTTGGAATAATCGGCGGGCCTGGAGAAACATATGAAGATGTAATGGAAACCAAAAAATGGTTACAAGAAGTTAAGCCTGATGCATTTGATTTAACTATTTTAAGTCCTTATCCTGGATCAAAGATTTATGATGATTCAAAACCTTCTAATAAATACCCTGGATTTGACAGGGAGTGGAACGGGCTTTATTTCAAAAGAGTTAATTTTTCAGAAGATGAAACATTTTTTAAAGGAATACCAGGACAATACCATTGCAGTATACGGACAGATTCTCTTTCTTCAAAGGATCTTCTAAAACTAAGAGGAGAGATGGAGACAGAATTAAGAAGCAGGTAATTTTTCAAATATTTTTTTGTAAAATTTAACTAATTCTCTTTCTTTTTCTTTAAATTCTTTTGGAATTTTATTATTATAAAACCACGGCCTCTTTAAAAAATTTATATACTTTTTATCATCTTGATCCAATTCTATTATTTTTTTAATCATTTTTTCATAAGAGCCAAAATCATCATAATTAATAAATGAAGTAGTATCAAAATATTCTTTTGTGTTAAGTGGGCCATGATATATTGGAATTCCTCCAGAGAGCATGGCATTTGTTATTTTTTCAGTTATAAAATCATCCACAAAACAATTTTCAAAACAAATAATAAATTTATATTGTGAAAATAGTTCATCATTTTTTTTCCAGTGTCCAATAAATTCTGGACCCATATTATTCATTGCTTTTCCAAATGAGTCTATTTTTTTATATTTTGATAATTTTTTAAAAAAGAGAATTCTTTCTCTAGCAGAATTACTAGAAACAGCAAATGCACAAAATTTTTTATCTTTGATATTAATTTTATTCTTCTTTTTTATAAGTTCAGACATTCTATGGTGAAAATCTGCTAAAAAAAGAGGGTAAGTAAGTATTTTTTTACTTTTTAGATCTTTATTGCATAGTATGGCATAACAATTTTTTCTTTGATTTATTTTTTTTACAAAACGAATATATTCAGGGAAAAAGGAAGAAATTGGAATTTTTTGAATCCAAGAAGGAATAATTTTATCTAATCTATCCATTACCTTATATTTTTTTTCATTTCCAACAATTAATCTTACACCTCTTTCAAGCCAATTAAAAAAATTCCTTTTCATAAATAAATTTTCTCCAGAAAATACAATAATTGTCTTATTTTTATCGTCCAAGTAATCTTTTCCTCCTAATGCAGTAGCTTCAAAGATTACTTCTGCTTCTAAATAGCTTTTTACAATTTCTACATTGAAATTTTTAAAAAGCACAGCAAAAGGAAAATAATTCTTTAAATCAAAATCATTTTTAGGTAGTCCATTAAAAAATACTTTGATTTTTCTTTTAGCATTGTTTTTATTTAACATTTTATTTTAAGATAATTTAATAATTATTCCATGCCCGTTTAAGTTATGGATAACTATCCTATCTTTTTTATTTCTTTCTTTATTAACAAAATATGTAACTCCATTAGAACCATTAAATCC
>CAZDZI010000044.1:0-2657 GCA_964509925.1 Candidatus Woesearchaeota archaeon
GCTGGTTTTAGTTATGGAGATTCAGGTCCAACACATCATTTAACAGAAGATATTTCTATTCTAAGGCCAATTCCTAATTTACATATTTATAGTCCTTCAGATAGTGAAATGACTGCAGCTCTTATTCAAAGGGCTTGTTATGAAAAACAAGACTCTCCAACATATTTCAGATTAGATAGAGAAGTTCAACCATTACTTGGGAATAGAATAGAAAACCATACGATTACAGAACAAGATTTTGAAAAAGGTTACCAAATTTTAGCTTATGGAAAAGATGCTGCAATTCTTTCAACAGGAAATATGGTTCATAGAGCTTTAGATGTTAGAGAAGAACTTGCCAAGGAAGGAATGGATATTGGAGTAGTAGATATTCATAGATTAAAACCTTTTTCAGGAGATTTTAATGCTAGGGATTTTTATGATGCTAAAGTTACAGCTTCTGGAAAGTTAATAACATTAGAAGAGCATTTACGTTCAGGGGGGCTAGGGAGTATGATGGCGGAAATAATTACAGATAATGGGCTTCCCCATAAGTTAAAAAGACTTGGAGTTGAAGATGAATATCCTTATTTATATCAAAGAGATAATATTCAAAGACATTATGGTTTAGATCAGGATTCTGTGAAACAAGTAGTAAAAAATATAGTAAAATGACCAACAAAGAAAAGGTATTAATAACCGGGGGAGCAGGATATTTAGGAAGTGTTCTTACAGGACATTTGTTAGAGGAAGGGTATCAAGTTACTTGTTTAGATAATTTAGCTCATCACCAAAAAACTCCTATGCTTTTTGCACATAATCCTGATTTTGAATTTGCATATGGAGATTCTAGAGATAAAGGTTTAGTAAAAAAATTAGTTGCTCAAGCAGATTCTATAATTCCTTTAGCAGCCCTTGTTGGAATGCCTTTGTGTAAACAAAGACCCCAAGAAGCAACAGAAATAAATCAAGATGCTATAGTTATGTTAAATAGTTTAAGAAGCAAGGACCAAAAAATTATTTATCCAAACACAAATAGTGGTTATGGAGCCCAATCTGGAGAAACTCATTGTACAGAAGAAACACCTTTAGAACCAATTTCTCTTTATGGTAAAACTAAATGTGGAGCTGAAAAACATTTACTAGAAGACAATAAAGATGCAATTACTTTGAGATTAGCTACAGTTTTCGGAGTGTCTCCAAGAATGAGAACAGATCTTTTAGTCAATGATTTTGTATTACAAGCATTAACAAATAAAAGTCTTGTTTTATTTGAAAAAGATTTTAAAAGAAATTATGTTCATATAAGGGATGTTGCAAGAGCTTTTGAATTTACTTTAAGTAATTTTGATTCTATGAAAAATAGACCCTATAACTTAGGATTAGAAGAAGCAAATCTTTCAAAAGCAGAATTAGCAGACAAAATAAAAGAATATGTCCCAGGGTTAGTAGTTCTAGAAGCAAAAATAGGTGAAGACCCAGATAAAAGAAATTATATTGTTTCAAACAAAAGAATATTAGATACAGGATTTAGAACCAAATTTTCATTAGATGATGGGATAAAGGAATTAATAAAAGCATATGATATTTTATTGAGAAATTCTGAATATCGGAATGTTTAGGAGGATAAAGCATGACTAGAGCTATTTTTATGGATAGAGATGGGGTTATTGGAATAGAAAAAAATCTTTTTTATAAAGGTTCTCCAGTATTATCTTTACAAGATTTTGAATGGGAAAAAGGAGCTAAAGAGGCTGTTGGAGAGTTAAGTTCTTTAAAAGATTTTAAGTTTTTTATAGTGACTAATCAGTCTGCAATAGGAAAAGGGCTTTTAAATGAAGAGGAATTCCATAGAACAAATAATTTAATACATGAAGAATTTGATAGGAATAAAATTCAATTGGCAACTTATTTTTGTCCACACCTAGCACAAGAAAGATGTCAATGTAGAAAACCTTTGATAGGAATGCTTTTACAAGCAAAAGAAGAGCATGGTATTGATTTAACCAAATCTTATTTTATTGGAGATAAGACTTCAGATATTCAAGTTGGAAAAAATGCTCGTTGTAAAACAATATTAGTTGAAACAGGATATGCTGGAAGAGATGAGTTATATCAAATTGAACCAGACTATACTACTGGAAATTTATTAACTGCTATTAAATTAATTAAAAAATTAGAAAAAAATGAGTAATTTAGATAATACAAAAGCAGTTATTTTGGCAGGGGGAGAAGGGAGAAGATTAAAAAGTGTAGTTAGTGATGTTTCCAAACCAATGGCCTTGATTTCTGGAAAACCATTTTTAGAGCACCAAATAAAATCATTAAGTGATCAAGGATTAGAAAAAATAATCTTAGCAGTAGGTTATAGAGGAGAAGTAATTAAATCCTATTTTGGAGATGGAAGGAGATTTGGAGTTGATATTACTTATTCTCATGAAAGTGTTCCTTTAGGGACAGGAGGAGCAATTAAAGAAGCTCAAAAATACATTGATAAGACTTTTTTTGTTTTAAATGGAGATTCTTTTTCTCAAATTGATTTAGCTAATTTTTTAAGATTTCATCAAAATAAAAAAGGTGTTGCTAGTATGAGTTTAACAAGAGTAAGCGATCCTTCTCAATATGGTTCAGTTAGATTAGAAGAACATAAAGTTGTTGAATTTATTGAAAAAGGAAAA
>CAZDZI010000045.1:0-2549 GCA_964509925.1 Candidatus Woesearchaeota archaeon
TGGCTAATAATTGTGATAAATTAGAAGGAACGGGAATATTAGGATATTTTATCTTTTGTGTTTTTGATTTAACATAATAATCCTTGGCAAATTTAAACTATAAGTTCCTCTTTTTGTTATTCCTTGAGAACGTGCTATTTTAAAACCTTCTGCTTGAATCTGATTTGCAGTTTTTCCATTTGTATTTGGAACAACACTATTTCCAACATATGTAACCTTTCCGTATTTTACTCCACCATTTGATAAAACTTGAAATTCTTTTGGTTGTGGGGGAATTTTCTTATTAGAATTTTTTAAATTTATTACTGCACTTGCACCCTTAATATTCAAAGGAACTACTATTGGAGATTGATTTGTTTTAGTTACATCAAAAGATTGATTTACTTTTCTTTCATGCTGAAGCAAAGTATTATATTTATTCTTTAAAGTTTTAAAAGTATTTGAAGTTGATTTACCTATGTGTTGTTCTGCAGCCCTTAGAGCATCAATTCTTGCTTGTCTTAATTTCATTAAGGATTGATTTTGTTTTTGTTGATTTTTTAAAAGAACTGCAAGTTTAAGATTTCTTTGTTGTTGAGCAATTTTTAATTGTCTTTGCTGTGCAAGTTGTTGAGCTTTTAACTGTGCAAGTCTTTGTTGCTCTTGTGCTTTTTGCTGTGCAATTGAGGGAGCAGGCGAAAATCCTGCGGAAGGTCTTGGAGAAAAACCAGCTGACGGTTCAGGAGAAAATCCAGCACTTGGTTTAGGAGAAAATCCTACTTGTGAACTAGATGCTGGAGTTGCACTTCTAGAATTACCTCTACTTCCCCCTCCAATCACACTTCTAATTATGTTTCCAACCAAACTCATATTATATTACTCCTACTTTTATAACAAGTTGGATCTATGGGAATATTTTGTGTTTGAAACCCATAAGAAGTTAGAATCGTTTGTGGAGTGTAAATAAAATTTGTTGGATTTTGAGAAATATCTAAATTTATTGTTTTTTGTTTTTGTAATAAATTAAATCCAGAAAATAAACCAACTCCTAAGATAAGTGTAATTGATAATATTAATATTTTTTTATTCATACATTTTATAAGAACTACTACTATTTAAATATTTCTTAAAATTGAAGGGAGCATTAAGCTCCCTATATTGAGAGTTTTCATTATCGGATTGGAAAAATATTCCATAGGTATATAGTCCTAAAAGACTTAAGTTCTTGAAGGATTTTCCTAACTCACAACCTAAACCATAAGTCCGATTTATATGGCCTATTTTAAATAAAGTAAAAAACCTTATAAGCTTTTTCTTATTAAAAATTATATGGCTGTTAAATTTGAAGATATACAAAATTTAGTTAGAAAAATTAAACCTTTTATTGCCATTGGAATTTTTATCATGATGATTTTTGCTGTTGTTGGTTTGTCTCATTACAACAAGATTTATACAGAATTAAAAGATAAGGGATATTTCAAACAAGGAAAAGCAACTTGCTTTTGTAATAATAATTTACAAAACTATAATCCAAATATGAGTGAAATAAATAATTTCTCAAATTTAAATAACTCTTTAACGATACCAATAAAATGAAGTATGCAGAAGAATTATTTCCGCTCGGGACTTTTCCTGACCAAAAGAAACCAGGAGCTTATTTAAATGAATATCTTGCTCAAAACTTAGATATTCTTGCAAGAAGAGTTGTAGATGATTTACATTTCTTAGGAATAGTTTCTGGAAATGATAGTGTTGGAAATGGTAAATCTACAATGGCCACTCATGTTGGAGCATATTTAACTTACAAGATTAATCAAAGTCATAATTTAAATTTAAGTTTTACTTCTCACAATATGGTTTTTAATACAGAGGATTTAGAAAAGAGAAGTTTTGAATTACCAAAATATTCTGTTATTATTTTAGATGAAAGTGATGATTTGAAAAATCACTGGTCATCAGAATCTACTATGCACATTAAAAGATATTTTAGAAAATGTAGGCAACTTAATCAAATCTTAATTATAATTACTCCTTCCTTTTTTGAATTGCCTAAATTCTATTCTTTACAAAGAAGTCACTTTTTAATTAATGTTAAATTTCATGATGACTTTAGAAGAGGAGTTTTTGATTTTTATGGAGCAACTAGAAAGAAACAATTATATTTGAGAGGAAAGAAAGAGTGGGATTATTCCAAAACAAAACCTGATTTCACGGGAGCATTCAGTTCATCTTATGTTTTCTTTCCTAATTTAAAAGAAGAGATTGAAAATTATCGGAGAACTAAGTATGAAGATATGTTAAGTCATGAAGAAGAAACTTTGAATCCTGAAGAAGCATTGCTTAGATGGAAAGAGATGGTAGCATTAAACATTTACAATAAAGGGGATGTTACTATTCCAAAAGTGGCAGAGTTAGTTCAAGTTTCTAAAACTACGGTAAATAATTGGTTAAGAAAAGCAAGATTAAGAGAAGAAAATGAAAGAACTGTTAAAAAAGAACAGTATTCAGTAGAAGAGTTTGATAATACTGCAGAAAAAGAGCAGTATTCAACTGAAATTCCTAAGAGAACT
>CAZDZI010000046.1:0-2541 GCA_964509925.1 Candidatus Woesearchaeota archaeon
CAGGACATAGAAATGGTATGCCTGTTGGAAATTACTCTTATAATATTTCATGTTTTGATTTAACTGGAAGTTATTATAATATAAGTTTAACAGATGAAATTAGTGTTAATACTTATGATACTTCCTTAAGTGTAGAAAATGTGCCTTATTTAGTTTCAGCAGATGGTGCCCATAAATTCACTACTAATTTTACAAATAATGCAGGAGAAGCAATTTCACAAATGTTATGGCAAACACCAGTTATTAGTGGTTATGCTCCTGCAGTTAAATTCATAGATAACGATGCAGATGGAAAAAGAGATGAGGTTGCTAGTGCTGGTAGCCAAGTAAACGTATATAATTCAGATGGAACACTTATTTGGGATTTTTTTAATGATTCTTGTTATTATGCATATACAATGAATACTTTTGAAAGATTTGATCCTGATGAAGATAATATTGATTCTTTAATTGCTTCTGGTTCATATGAAGGACCAATGATTGTTGAAAATGATGTTCAAGAATTTGGAATTGATATCACTAGCGGTAATGAAAAGACAAGTGCAACTATTGGGGATTTTGATGGAGATGGTAAAAAAAATGATTTTATTGTGCATAATGAAACTTCTTTAGTAGCTTATTTTTATACTGGCTCTGGTTGGGATGAAAACTGGACTATTACTACTGGCGTAGAGCTTGATTCTGAATCTGTAGTAACTGATTTAAATGATGATGGAAAAGACGATATTTTTATTTCAGCTACTGGTGCTGGGCTTTATGGTTATTATGGAAATAATGGAACTTTAATCTGGATTAAAGATGTTGGAAGTAATCAATTTTCAGTTGTGGTTGGAGATTTTGATAATGATGGTAAAAAACACGAGTTTGTTTTAACTGAAAATGGAGATATATTTTGGATAAATAGTTCTGGTGAAACTTATCAAACTAGCTCTATTCCTGTTTGTGCTTATGGTTATGAAACCTTTGTTTTAGATGCTGATAATGATGGTTATGAAGATGATGTTATTGCTACTGAAGGATATTGTAGTGGATATGGTTATGTTAGGGCTTTTGATGAATCAAAAAATCAATTATGGAGTTATAAACTTATAGGAACTGGTTATACTCATATTTATGCACTTTGGGCAGAAGATATTAATGCTGATGGAAATGAAGAAATTATTGTGGGGGATTCTAGTACTGATAATATTTATGTTTTAGATAAATTAACAGGAAGTTTAATAGGAACTTATCAAATGGATGTTGGCACCATAGGATCTGGCTCTTTTGGTAAAAAAAGCGAAGGTATTCAAACAGGGGATGTAAATAATGATGGAATTCCAGATGTTGCAGTTGGAACTTCTGAAGGTTATATGAGTTTAATGCAAAATAGTTTTTGTCAAATTCAGTTTAATGATTCAGCAACTGTTTATGATATGCTTTGGAATTCAACTTCAAACCAATGGGAATATGAAAAGAATTTTGAAATGACTGAAAGACCTTATCTAACTGATACATATTACACTTATAATGTCACTTGTCAAAAAGGAGGATATGTTACACAACAATCAGAAATTTATACTCTTTATGTTGAACAAGAAAATTCTAGTTTAGATGCTTATGACCAAGAGCAAGATGCAGAAGGAAAAGCAGGACCAGATTATAGTGAGGATTCTTCTATTGCAGTTGATGAAAATACTTATTTTTGGGCAAATTATACTAACCCTCAAACTGGCTCTGCAATTACAGAAGAAACCTGGGACCAGTTATGGACTTCAGATGATTTAGGAACAATTAAATATTCCTCAATAGCACTTTTTGATGCAGACAGTGATGATTTAAAAAATGATATGGTTGTGGGAATGACTGCAAATCATTATGTTAAAGCACTATATCCTAATGGAAGTTTAAGATGGACTTCAGAGTATTTAGATGATGGTTATGATGTATATTATACTTATGCCGATATTATAACAGGAGACATAAATGGAGATGGTTATGAAGGAGAAATAGTTTTAGGAGGAGGTTATAGTGGTGACCAAGGACATATAAAAGTTTTAGATTCAAGTGGACAAATTCTTACATCAATAAAACCAGATTTTCCAGGATGTGATAGGGTTTTTGCCATGGCAATTTATGATTTAAATGGAGATACTTATAATGATATTATTTGGGGGTGTAACAACCGTATGTGGGCTCATATTAATGATGGATTAGGAAATTTTTCTCATTATTGGAATCATTCAATAGGTAGTCCATTAGATATTAAATTTGTAGATATGGATTGTGATAGTGATATTGATATGGTTTTTACTAATGGTTCTGGAATAAGTGCAGTAGAATTAGATGGAACTCCTATGTGGACTATACCTTTAGGAAATAGTTATGTAAATAATATTGCAGTTGGGGATTTTAATAATGATAGTTGTGATGAAGTTGGAATAGGTTATCAAAATGCATATGTTTTAATAAATTCTAGTGGAGTAATTTATAGAACTCTAACTGATGGAGATAGTGTAAATAAAGATACTCAACCACTGGATATTAATAATGATGGTGTTA
>CAZDZI010000047.1:0-2403 GCA_964509925.1 Candidatus Woesearchaeota archaeon
TACAGGGTTAAAGAACAGATAATTCCAGTTTGTAAACAATATGGAATAAAAGTTCCTAAGGGGAGTTAACCCCCAATTATCTAAATAAAAGAATAATTAGTTTTTTAATAGTTACCTTTATAATAACTAAGATAACAGACAAATATAGAAGGAATAAAAATGAAAAAATTATAGTATAAAAAAAGGAGATTTATTAATGGCTCTTACAGGGGGCACTCTCGGAAAGGTTACCTTTGTTGATAAGGATTACGGAGTAATCTTTCAGAATTATCGGGTGGGAAATTTTTATCCAGATGAAAAATATATATCAAAGAAATTTCTTGTCATAATTCTTAAATCTAATCTTTTTCAAGATTTAGTCAAAGAAAAAATAAATCAAGGAGCACAACCAAATATTGGTAAAGAAAAAATAGACAATTTGCAAATTCCCCTTCCGCCTCTTTCTGAACAGCGTCGGATTGTTGAAAAGGTTGATGCTCTTATGAGGGTTTGTAATGAGTTGGAGTTGAGGATTAAGGAGAATAAGGAAAGTAGTGAGCAACTTATGAATAGTATTTTGAGAGAGAGTTTTGAAAATAGAAATAAATAAAAAGAATAGATTATATTAAAATTAATGAAGCGAGAGATAAGATTACCTAATTGTAAAATAGTAAAAGATAGGCTAACAGGTGCATCTCATAATGTCTGCCCAGTAATAGATAAGGATCATGGTGAGAGAGGATTAATGGTTTCTTCTTATCAGGAAGATAAATTATTATCCAGTATTGGCGAAGTCGCTGATTGGGCGAGAGAACATAAAGTTAAATCTACAGATAGATCATCAATGCTGAGAATGGCTTCAAAAACATTTAGAGAGTCAAGAAAATTAGAGAAGGAAACTTCTGGGGGAGTTGGTTACGGATTATTCAATGGATGGGGTAAAAAAAGAAGATCATCCTCAGTATAGGAACTAAAACCTCCATCCTTCATGTCGAATCATCTCAAAACGATTTATACAATCAATTCCAAATTCATTGCATACAAATGGGACTTTAATCTTATTTCCTCTTAGTGTTTCTTCTGTAACGACTAATCTTTTAATATTATAAAATAAAGTTTTCTGAGGATTGCTTTGTGTTTCTTTTGCTAATGCAACAATCCAAGGATCAGCGTCGTATTTACTATCTCTCTTTACAAATGAAGGATGTTTTTTCAAAATTTCTTTTACGATTTCTGCTTGTTTTTCAGAAAAATTTCTAAACATATATTTGTAATCTTTAAGCCATTCAGTTAATTTATCATCTTGTTGAGTTATTTCGTTGAATACTTCAATGTGTGAAATCATCATCTCGGATTTTATTAGTTCTCCTAATTTTTTCCACAAACTTGGGAAAATATCAATAGGATTATGACGGTTTAAATCAATTAAAGAACAGCTGTCAATTATGTAAAAATTCTTCTTTTCCATTTTATATTTTCTTCATAAGTTTATCATATCCTCTTGATTTAATACTCAAATAATCCAATGCATCGCTATAAGTGATATTTTTTTTATCAATTTGATCAGCTACCAAAGAAATAAAGCCGGTTCCAAGTTCTCTCATGCATCTTTTCTCCATTGATTCTCCTGCTCCACCTCCAGAAGACTTTGCATAATCTTTTTTAGAATAACTCTCAAGAATTTCTAAATAATTTTCTGGAGCAATAAATTTTAATTTAACCATATTATACAACAACATAGACTTACTTACTTTGTATTTTTTGGATAATTTTTTCAAAGTTTCATATTCAATTAAATTCTTATCATTTTCTTCAAATATCCTTTTCGCCATTTCTTTTGGAAGCAAAAAATTAGAAGCAAATTCATTACACCATTTCTCATGTTTATTTGTATCTGTAAAGTTAGGAATGCTTAATTCTGTATCTCCAAGAATAATATGCCCTAATTCATGAGCCAAGGTAAAAATTCTTGCTTCAATTATATCTTTTGAATTTACAACTACAACTCTTGGTAGTTCATCAGATAAAGCAAACCCCCTTGCATCTTCTAGTGGCATTGAAAATTGAAAATTAAAAATTTTTTCTTCTTCTAATTTATTTCTAATAAATCTAAAAAATTCCCAAGGAGTTTTTGCTTTTCTTTGCATCTTTTCTGTTATTCCAAATTTCTCTCTTAATCTTAGTGCAATTTCAATTGGAGAATCATTTATGCCTATCTTTAAGTCTTTAATTTTTTTCCCTAAATCATTCTCTCCAAAATTTTTTAAAATAGCTTGAAGTTTTCTTGCTTTTCTTATTGCAAAAATAGTCTTTTTATCAAATTTTCCTTCTTGTTTTGGATTTAATCTAAAATCTTTTGGTTTTGGTTTTTCTTCTGGAATTTTGTCTAAAAAGAAAATTGCAAGAGGTCTTTTTATTTTTTTG
>CAZDZI010000048.1:0-2379 GCA_964509925.1 Candidatus Woesearchaeota archaeon
GTTATTCTTGCTTTTTTATTTTTGAAAACATTGTAAACATTTGAATCAATTCCACACATTCCATTTGAAATATCAACATAATTACTCAAATCAGCAACATCTCTCAAATCAACTGGCTCTAAAAATTCTATTTTTCCAAAATTGATTTTTTCAAGAACCAAATCTACAGAACTTAATTCAGTTTCAGTCATTCCATTAAAGTTAGTAGTGTCCCCATCAAAACCTTCTGCAATAGGAATATTTGTTGTTCGAAGTGTCCATTCAACGAAATCACTTTCCTCTCCGTCGCTGACAACAACTTTTATAGTGTGTTCTCCAACACTTCCATCACCTGCAAAAATATAATTTTCTCCAGGCCAAACTCTTTTTCCATCTCTATACCATGTTACATTATTTTCTAAATCAGTATTATCAATATCTTCCCATTCAATGGCAAACTCAACTTCTCCATCTTCAGGAATTATAGTATTCAAAGTCTTAGGAGTGTATGAAATAATTTTCGGAGCGTCATTTATGTTATTCACAAATATATTAACTATACCCTCGCCATAACCACCTTCATTATCATAAGCCCTTATTGTGCAACTTGCATTACCCTCAAAATCTTTTGCAGGAATAACTGCCAAATCATTGCCACTAACTTTACAATCAACTTCATTCAAATTCTCCTGAGAAACCTCGAACTTGATTATGTAACCATCAATGTCATACGCGTCAATTTCTTCATCAGGGAAATAAATACCTGAATCCTCGTCGATAACTATGTCTGAAATAGGATTAATAATCGGCATTTCATTTTTATTATTAATAGTAATTTTAACTTTTTGAAAATCTGTAAATTCTCCATCAGTCACACTAACATTAACATAGTAAATTCCTGAGTCTGTATATTCTGTCTGCCATGTAAAATTTCCATTGTCATTACTAAATCTTGAATCATTAATTGAGAATGTTAAAGAATCTAAATCAACGTCTTGTGCTGTTGCAACAATTGAAATTAAATCCTCTTCATTTGCAACAACATCATCAATCTTATTTAAAACCGGCGCATCATTCACAGGCGTAACAGTTATAACAAAAGATTGAGAATCAGTCAAATCCCCGTCGCTGACTTCAACTTCACAACTTGCATTTCCATTCCAATTAGAATAAGGAGTCATAACTAAATTCTCTCCATTCATCTCACAATTAACTTCACTTTCATTTTCACTAACAATACTATAATCAAGTTCTTCTTCATCTAAATCACTAGCATTAATTAGAATTGTTTTTTCTGTGTCTTCTTCTGTTGTCTGGTCTGCAATTTCATCTAGGATAGGGGCACGATTTTTATTCATAATTCTTATACCAATCTCTTCACTATCCCAATATTCGCCATCAGTAACATTAAACTTTACAAAATAAATCCCCCTTGAGGAATAATTAGTTGCCCACGAGAATGTTTGGTTTTCAAAAGTAGCACCTTCAGGCAAATTAGTTACATAATAAACAAGTGAATCATTATCAACATCAGTTGCACTAACATTAAATTCAATTAACTCTGTTTCATTTGAAACAAAATCATCAATCTTATTCAAGACAGGTGCATCATTAACTGACTCTACAACCAATGTAATGTTATTTGTTGTAGTGTTTATCTCTCCGTCTGTAGCATAAAACACAACCCAATCCTCGCCATTCCAATTCTCATTACTTTCAAATCTTAAAACTCTATTACTTGATGTAAGAAATACTACTGTCACATTTTCATCCTCTGAAGTTGAGGAAATGTTGAATGTTAATTCATCTCCATCTGGATCTGAGAAATAATCTCCTAAATATAAAAGAGAGGATATTTTGTCTTCTTTCCAACTAATATCAGAAATATTTCCTGAAAAAACAGGTGCTTCATTCACGCAGTTCTTTTTTGGGTCTGTTGAATTAATATTATAACTTGCAAGAGTGTCATCACAATCATTTCCACCGACGACGAGACAAGGAATATCTGTTACAAATGAACAATCAACATCAAAACCATCTTCATCAACATCTGTCAAATCTCCGTCTTTACAATCATTGTCAATTCCATCATACTTTATTTCTGTTGCATTAGGATTGATTGAACTATCGTGGTCATCACAATCAACATCACTCAAAAAACCATCTCCATCAAAGTCATCTCCTTCCATAACCCATTCAACAGAGTTTTTGAACAATCTCCTACTTTCATTTGTCCAATAATCTGATTCAGTTATTCCAAAGAAAACACTTCTTGCCTGAGAGACTTCACCATTTTTTAATTGTGTTCCGGTTTCAGCTTTTGCAATTACAAAATCATAATTTTCTCCTTCAGGTGAGACAGCTCCTTTCAATCCTGCTGCTTTTTTATTTTTTGGAAGA
>CAZDZI010000049.1:0-2370 GCA_964509925.1 Candidatus Woesearchaeota archaeon
CGTTGACGAGCATCAGTCCTCTGTCTTCTTGCGAAGTAACTGCGTTGACGAGCATTTAGAAATCTATCTACTCAATAACAATTCAATCTTCTTAGGATTTCTTTTTATCTCTTTTACAATTGTTGCAGGACCAATAATTGTTATTGCTCCTAAATCCCCTCCAGAAAGAACATTAACTAACCTGTTTCTCATTTTGCCAAATAATCCTCCAGTAGCTCCACTTCCAACAACTGCCAATTCAATTCCTCTAAAATTTCTTACATGTCCAATCATAGCCATAGTGTCTTCAATTAATCTTGTTTCTTCTTCTGGTTTTAATTTTCCTTGTAAAATAAGAATATTACTTCCTAAAATAATCTCTAGAATTTTTCTAATTCTCTCAGTAGTACTGGCATTTCTAATTTCAGAATAGGGCATAAATTGTATTGAAAACCCTTTTATTTTTCCAAGTTTACCTCTTTTTTTCTTTACCATCTTAAATATGTTATGCAATATATACTTTTAATTGTTACTAAACCTTTTTTGCTAGCTTAAATATGGCTTCATAAAATTCTTCTAGGTTCTTTCCATATTTTGCGCTAATTCCAATTGTTTCATACTCGGGAAAAGCAGCTTCAATCTTTTTTATGTCTGCTTTTTTTAAGTCAATTTTATTAGCAAGTATTAGGACTGGAATTTTTCTAGCAACCAAATTTCCAATAATTGTAATATTAACTTGGTTATATGGATTTTCAGTAGCATCTAATACTATAACCACCAAGTCCATATCATTTAACCATTTAATAGAATCAACAACTCCTTGTGTTGCTTCTTTAGCTCTTTTTTTAGAGTCTTTTTTCTTCATCTTAAATTTTAAGAAATCTTCATAATCAATTCTTGTAGCAATACCCGGAGTATCAACAAGTTTAAAAGTCATTTTTTTCCCTTTGTAATCTATTTCAACTTTTTCTTTAAATTGAACACTTCTAGTTTCATGAGGAATTTTACTTACTGAACCAATTTCTTCTCCAGTAAAATCTTTACAAATTCTATTGGCTAAACTAGTTTTTCCAGCATTTGGAGGTCCATAGAAACCTAATTTAATTTCTCCCCTCCCTTTAAATAACCCTGAAAATACCCTCTTAAAAAAACTTTTTAGGATTTTTATTACCATATTATAATTTTGGTTTTTAGGTTTATTAAGCTTTTGTGTGATTTATTGACTATTTTTAAAACCTTTTTTTATTTTGAGGAAGGCCCCTTACAACAGGAGATTTTCCATTTAATTTTTGTGCTGGAAAGGGTTTTCTTTGAAGGGGTTTAAATGCCTTGGGAGGAGCAAATCTATTTCCTGTAGGAGGAATTTTTTTCTTACTAAATCTTCCTAACATTTTTTCAATAGGAATTTCAAACATTCCAGTTCTTTTTCCAACATATTTTTTCATAACATAAGTTATTTGTTCAGAATTCCATCCTGTTTTTTTTAATTTTTTAATTATCTGATAGTCAGTCAATCCTTTTTTCTTAGAATTTTGTATATATGTTACAAGGTTAAATAAGAAATTTTTATTCTTAAATAAATAATTTTCATACTTGTTCTTATACCATTGTTGTAAGATTATGTAAACAATTAAGCCTATAATCAATAAAAGGAAAAGCAATAAAATAAATAATGCCCACTTAAGACCTTTTTCTTCACCATTAATATCTTCAATAACCAAATTACTAATTGCAGGAGAAATAAAAATTGGCAAGTCTAAAAAACTTATTTCTTCTGTTGTAAAAAAACTAATTTCTATAGTTTGAGCGTTAAAAGGAATCTGAAAATACCCTGATTCAGTTGTTTCACCATAACTAGAAGCAAATTTTAAATTATCTAATTCTTTAAGATAAAGATATAAACTATAATTCAAAACATTTAGTTGATTAGCTTTAAAATTAAATACACTAGTTAAGGTTTCTTCACCCTCGCCTTCATATGTTGCAATAATTTTAGAATATTTAACTTTAGTATCTAAATTATTTGTGTAAAGATTAATAATTGAATCAATATAAGCATCTTCTTTATCTCCATATTCTCCTCCTTGGAAACTTTGAACAATATCTAAATCAACTTGTTCTTTATTAGGATAAAAAGAAACTAAGCTAGTGCTTATTTTTGTAGTAATTGATTCTGGAATTTCTAACCCTAATAAAAGTTCAACTGCATCTTCATATTTTGATTGCCCATAAAGAGTTTCAACTTCAGTTAACTTAGTTTTAAGATCATTAATATTTATTTTTTCTTGAATGCCCTGTTGTTCAAATTGAGTAAAGCCTTCTAATTGAGCAGTAATAGTTTTCAAATCATTTTTTGACTTGTTGATTTTTTCATTTAATATGCTTATGTAA
>CAZDZI010000050.1:0-1460 GCA_964509925.1 Candidatus Woesearchaeota archaeon
AACCTTGAAAATAGCATCCGTTAGCAGTATCTTTATTTCACCCATACATTCTGTGTCGCCTCACACTGGTGATGAAGTCCACCACGACTCTGTCGGAACCGCCTCGAGCTGATGACTTCTGTCAATCGGAGCGATTCCAATGCGAGAGATACTACTTGTAGGCATAGGCGGCTTCATCGGAGCCATTCTCAGATACATATTGTCCAGCATGATTCAGAATGATGGATCATCTTTTCCTAGGGGAACATTGGTTGTCAATTTTATTGGCACACTCCTACTTGGGATGGTTGTCTATTCAGCAGAACTTGTCGAATTCATAAACCAGGACATCAGAGTCTTCCTCACAATTGGTGTGCTGGGGGCATTCACCACGATGTCAACATTTGGCCTCGAGTCATTCAATATGTTTGAGAACGGTAACTATCTCATGTTGGGACTGTATCTAGCAGGTACCATTCTATTGGTGTTTCTTGGCATGTTTGTTGCGCGATCAGCTGTAGACTTGGTAGGAAGTACACTTCAAGTAACAGCTCCACTGCAATCTTCACCTTAGAATCGTCAAATTTATTCGGTTTTGCACGATATCCATTTCTGAAGAGTAATGATTACTTTCTACTTGTTGGCATTGGGAGTCATTATTGGTCTAGTATTCTATGGCTATACCAAGACACTGCGTTCGAGTGGCCGTGCTGGTTGGGAAACAGATCCTGGATCTGCTGGAATGACATCCGGTCCTGTGAATCAAACTAGAGCTTCAGGCGCGGCACCAAAGGTTATGCCAGTGAATGTTAGAACAGGGCATGAAGATGATCAAGATTGATGCTAGTCTGCAAAGTGGTTATGGTAGGAAGAGAGTAACAGGGACCTCTTATTTACCATTATTCCCTCTTCAGATGATTCTATGATACACGAATTCTATTGCTACAAAGTATGTTAATATTAGACCAATGGCGAGTTTCTGTGAGTTTGTCAAGAAATAAAAATTTCTTATGATAAGGAAGACTCTGCCCAAAAGGGAGTAGCCGGTCTTGAATGAAGATAAATGCATATCTGTACACTGCAAAATCTGTGATGCCCCTATAGATCTTGAAGTATCAAAAGAAGAGATTGAGGCACAAACAGATGGTATATTCAGAGTCATGCTTGCACACGGAGAGCCGCTTCATGCAATAATTGTATACGTTGATAAAAATTGCAGGGTCAGAGGAGTAGAGTATCCTGATAGCGTACAGGTTAACCAACCCCGTTCTATTACTGTAGTGCCTGATGATCAGGCCCCAGTGAGTATGTCAGAGTCAATGGGAGAGCCCTGCTATCAATCCCTTTGTAATTATGATGAAGTAAAGGTGAGAGAGCAATCGTCGTTCATACTGGACAAGACGATTCTCAAGATTGTCTGTGAATCAGGTACTATCTGCCTGAGTCAAGTTCGTCAGAAAACAGCATTTCTTGAGAAAGCA
>CAZDZI010000050.1:1470-2342 GCA_964509925.1 Candidatus Woesearchaeota archaeon
CAAGCTGTGTGTGACAGGTATGTGAAGGAGGGCCTAATCAGAAGCATCTAGGGAGTTTGATTACACCATGATGAGATTTAGAAGAAGAAAAGACCCAAGCCGAAATTACCTGAACAAGATGGTTATTGGTCTCGGCGCTGGAATAGTGAAAGCACGCGATGTGCTCCTGAATAAGGATATGGTAGATCCTCAGGGTGCAATGGATATACTTGGAACTTGGATGGGACAAGAACTTGCAAAGGAACTTTTGGCCCAGAAAGTAATTTCACCCAACGAGAATAGCGAAGTGCTGCTTGAAAAGTTACTTGAAGAGGTCCGAATTGCAGAGGATATTACTGTTAGCTTTGAAGGAGGAACTGCACATATTTCTGTGCAGAACTGCCTGATTTGCCCCCGAAAGGTTGGTGGATATGATCTTGAAGGATTTACTGCATGTCCGGTGGGCGGGATAGTACGGGGTGCAATTGGTTTTGTGTCAGGTAAGACTCCACAACTCAGTAAGATAGATCTGAAGACTGGCGAGCTCTGCAAGGTCGACTTTACGTTAGATTCCAAATAGTGCGTCTTCTGGCGCACTTGTCTTCTCTTTTTTGAGAGAGAATCTGTTTCTTTATAGCTCCTTATTGTAAGACTTTATTACATTAGTCGAAAAAGTATGAGGTAAGAGAAAAAAGAATCTGCAGCTCCGGCCAAGGAAATAGGAGCAATGGCATAATCAATAACAAAGAGCAATGCTCGAAGGTACTATATTGGAATTTAATCCAAATGTTAGATAACGCAAGTGCCTTAATTACAGATATTCCCAGTATCTCTAGACAGAATAATAGAACCTTAATTGAAAAAGAGGGGGTCTAGAAATATGGCAAAGGTCC
>CAZDZI010000051.1:0-2315 GCA_964509925.1 Candidatus Woesearchaeota archaeon
TGGTAAAAACAAATGGGTTGAAGAACAAAAAAAAGAAAAAATATGGGCTGATGTTAAGGCTTATGATTGTAAAAATATTATGTCATGGCTAAGCAGGTGTCCTTCAATTGAAAATTGGTTTTTAACAGTAATATTAAAAAAGACTTATTATATGGATATTATTAATTCATCTCATTTTATTAGAAATTGGGAATCTGAAACAGAACCTAAAATACCCTTAAAGATATTATTAAATGAAAGAGAAACTGAATCAAAAATTATTGAAGATTGGTTGCCTTCTAAAAGTTCTTCTTTAATCATACAAGCAGAAACCCAGAGTGAAGCACTTGCATTTTTTCTTGCAGTATTGAATGAACCAGGGAATCAGATTAAAGAATACTATTTATCAAGGACTATAATTATTAAAGATAGAAATCTTATTTCTCATTTCAATAGAGATAGCCATGTATTGGTATTATTTTTTGATGATTACAGGGATATACCAGTTAATAAGAATTATGTTTATTTAACTACTCTGCAAACAACACTTAGAGCAAACATAAAACTTGTTCCTATCAAGAATCGGGAATTACTATGTAGGAAGTTAAAAAAAATATTACCTGCCGATTTGAATATTAATAAACTTGTATCAGATTCAGGGGGTAAAATTTCTGCATTAAAACGATTAATGAATAAACAAAACTTTTATGTACCTCGATGGTATAAAAATAATAATCAAACAATTATTATAGGTCTCTTAATTGCTAATAGCTGGAATCCTTTGAATAAAAAAGATATAAAACTGGTTGAAGAATTATGTGGCACTTCCTATTCAAAAATTGAACAAACTATCCACAATCTTTTAATTTGTGATGATGCTCCTTTACGCAGACAAGGAGACATTATCAAATGGCGGTCAATAAAAGATTCATGGAATCATTTGTATAATCATATTTTAGATTCAAATATTATTAAATTATTTGAAATTGCAGAAAATATATATAAAGATGTTAATCCAAAGTATAATCTTCCAATTGATGAGAGATTTTATTCATCAAGTATTTCTGAATATGAATGGAGCTGTTCAGAAACTTTTAAGAATGGAATCTCTGAATCTTTTGCTCTATTAGGATTATTCCTAAATGAAATACAAGCTAATTCCTCAATAACTATAAAAGTTCAACAGAAAATGATATTAGCATTAAATGAAATATTTAAGGGAGATTGGAGACTTTGGGCTACAATCAGTGATAATTTACTCAGATTTGCAGAATCTTTGCCAGAGCATTTTCTTAATTTGATTGAGAAATATCAAAAGAGTGGATTATTAAATGAGTTATTTTATCAAGACCCAAAATCAATAAGTAGCTTCGGAGCAGAACCAACTCATTCAAATCTTCTTTGGGCATTAGAAGCACTTGGATGGAAAGAAGAATATTTTATTAGAGTAATTCGTATTTTAATTTACTTTTCGAAAATTGATAAAGATGGGCAATATGCAAATAGGCCAATAAATAGCATGTTAATACTATTAAACCCTCATATAAAAAGAACGAATGCAAGTATTGAAACAAAGATTAAAGCACTTCAATTAGTAATAAAAAAGAATGATAATTTCTCAGTTTCCTTCCTCATTAAATACTTGAATAGTATGATACATGGAGGTGTAATTAATGGTCCAACACTGCCTAAATATTTGCATATAGAATTATCAGATAATTTTGAGAGATATACAAAAGATGAGATTAAGGAAATTTATAAATATATCAAGGATGAGATACTAAAACTGTTTAAGCAAATTTCTCTTGAAAAGGCAATAGAGTTAATCTCGCAAATTCCAACGAATTTTTATAGTAATGTTTTAGATTCACTGTTAGCAAGAAAAGGCTATGACAACATGGACCTTAATAGCAGAATTGACTTTTATATTGCTTTATTAGATTCAAAGAAATTTATATCTGATTCTGAATATCCTAACCTAATAAATCAATTTCATTCCCTTTTATTTAGTAGTTTTATAGAGGGTAATTCATATTTATTCAAAATAAAACATTCTTATAGAATTAAGGAAAAAAATGAATCATACGAAGATTTTAACCAAAGAATAGAGAATGAAAAAAAGGCTGTCATAAATAAAATAATGTTGGATGGAGGAATTGAAGATGTTTTTCGGTTAGCAGAAATTACACATGAGTATCATTCTATTGGCTATTATTTAGGTTTAGCAATAAAAGAAACATCAATTGCCAATAAATTAAAAGAACAATATTTATTTAGTGATGACATAAATAGAATCCAATTTGGGATTGGTTTTTGGCTAAAGTTTATTTTCAATG
>CAZDZI010000052.1:0-2253 GCA_964509925.1 Candidatus Woesearchaeota archaeon
AAGAGAATATCGGTTTCTTAGCAAGTTGTGTATATAATACAAAAGGAAAGATTATGAATTTAACAAAAATTTCTAAGGACATCTCAAAAGAAACAGGGGAAGAAGTATATCCTCAATATTTGTCTCAAGGACTTGTTAAGATATCAAATGCAACTTTTGTTTCTGTCTTATTCTCAAGGAAATTTATTTCTAAAAAAGGATATCCTATTAAAGAGATGTTTATTTGGGGAGATGATACAGAATATTCTTACAGGGCGAGCAAATATTTTTCTTGTTATTTAGTTGGAAAAAGTAAGGCAATTCATAAAAAACCTTTAGGAAAAGTTACTACCATTTACGAAGAAACAAGGAAAGAAATAATTGATATTTATTATTTGTTTTTCAGAAATAATACCTATGATTTAATAAAATTTGAGCCTAAACATTATTCTTTAGTTATAATTCTAAATTGGTTAACACTTAAACCCTTAAGGTGCCTTTTTCATCCTCCCTTTAGGTTTAGAAAGGCAAAAGCAATTTTCCTTGGAACTTTAAAAGGATTATTCTTTCGACCTAAAATTGAAATCCCAAAGATCTAATTATGAACAATAAAAATCTTCTTCATCAAAACTATTTAAGATTATTTTATAATCTTTTCTAATAGATTTTATTATTTTTGGAAGCCTTTTTTTATCTGAAGGTTTATGATAAGCAGATAAAGATAAAATAGGTTTGTCTCTTTTTATTGTTTCCTTAGCCCCTAATAAAGCATTTTCTTCAAAACCTTCGATGTCCATTTTAATAAATCCAATATTAGAAATTTTATTATTTTTAACAAAATCATCAAGTTTAATGACTTTTATTTTTTCAGAATTTTTGTTTTTGTCTGTTAATCCTATTTTTGCTCCACCATCTCCAATAAAATCAAAACTAATGTTGGTAAGGTAATTTTTATCTCCAAGGGCCTGTTTTACTAGTTCAATTCTATTTTGCATATTGCTTTTTATTATGTTTTTATTTAATATTTCTGCAGTTTTTGAAACAGGTTCAAAAGCATATACTTTTTTCGCACCCATAAGAACAGCTAATAAAGAAAATTCTCCATTATGAGATCCTGCATCAATAACAATTTTATTTTGGATATTTTTTTCATTTAATGAATATTGATTATTCAAGATCACCCCTCTTAAATCTCCTAATAAATTAAGTAAATGAATCTCTCTTAAATCAAAAGAAATTTCTTTGTTTTTTATCCAAAGATGAACATAATTTATTTTTTTAAAGGATTTAACTTTTCCAAGAACTATTTTAATTATTTCTTTTTCTAATATGGCAGGTTTTAATTTTAAAATTTTTCTCATTAACGCTTTTATTAATATTAAACTAAGAGTAATTTTATTCAAACCTTTTAATCGCAATGTTTTAATCGGATTTCTTGGATTAATTTTACTCATTTGGAAAAATTTTTCTATTTTAGAAGATTCTATAATAATTTTCTCTTCTTTATTTGTTATAAGTTCTATTTTAGAAATTTTTATTGTTTTTGTCATAATTTTTTACCCTAAACTAAAAATACCAAACGTTTTTTTAATTAAAATTCTTATTAAATCTCTAAATAATAATAAATATCCTAGTTTTCTGTTCATTTTTATTTTTTTTGGATGAATTAATGGAAATTTAGTCTCTTTTTTAGGGGGCAACATAAACCATTGATCAATTTTGTTAGGTTTAGTATTTGTAAATCCTTGATCTATTCCAATATTTAAAATCATGTTCATTTTGGGCAATATTGTTAATTTTTTTCTTTTAACTTGTCCTAAAACCCAGGGAAATTCCCAAGTACTAACTTTCCCTGCCTTGTAATCTAAAAATCTTTTACTAAAAAAGAATTTTTCTAATATATTTGGAAAAGCTTTTTTTAAGTAACTTTCTGGATCTGTATTATTAATTATTTTTTGTTCTGAATCATAAACTTCTTTCCATGCTCTTCTCCAACTTGCCCATCCCCAAAGACCATTATATTGAATAAATTTGTAAGAAGTACGCATAAAACATTGGGGCAAGGTAGTCATTCCCATTACACTTGTTACTTTTTTATTATTCTTATATTTTTTTAACATTTCTTGACAAAATCTAAAAAAACTTTGTGAGGGCAGACAATCATCTTCTATAACTATCCCTTGTTCAACATTTTTAAAGAACCATGTTATTGCTCCATAACAAGATTTTTCACAACCTAGATTTTTATCTCTAAAAAGAGTTTTTACTTTACAT
>CAZDZI010000053.1:0-2153 GCA_964509925.1 Candidatus Woesearchaeota archaeon
GCCTCCAAAGAGTTTAATTCATTACAAGCACCTTCATCATCTTGATATTCACATTTTAATGCAAGAGCAACCATCTTCTCACATTTTGCTTTTTGTTCATCATCAACATTAGCTTCACAATTACAAGTTCCAGGGTCATCTATACAACTTCTAATTTCTAACATTAATTGAACAAACATTTTGAACTGAAGGTCTTTTAATTTTTCTAATTCTTTTTCAAGTCCAGGAATAGCAGTCTCTGGATTGCAAACTTCTTCTTGCAACATTAAAGCAAAATCTTCTTTTGCAAGTTCTGTACAATATTCAAAAGTTTTTTCAGTAAGTTCTGCAGTAAGCCCAGTCTTTTCTTCCTGTAAAAGATATTCTTCAAATTCATCTGAAAGATTTTCTTCTTCATTTACTTTATTTGTAATTTCTTCAACACTTGTTTTAATTTCTTCTGAAGTATTTAAGGAAACTTTTTCTTGCACAATTTGGAGTTTTTCTTTTGCTCGCTCTAAATTTTTAATTGTTTCATCTTCTTTTTGATTTTGACGATTATTAATTGCAGAATCCACTTCCTTTTCCCTTATCTCTAAAGCTAATCTAACTTTATTATCTCCTCCTGAAAAAATTAATTTAACATTGTCTACAAATCTATCAAATCCAGCATATACTTGAGATTGATTTTGAGCTGTAACTAAAGGTAATACTAAAAACATTGCTAAAAGTAAAATTATCACACCCTTTTTCATAAATTTATTAACAAATAGAAGTATAAAAACTTTTGGAGAAGGAGATTATTAATGTTCCCACAAGAATATAAACATACCATTGCTTTTCCATTATATAAAAATTAAAAGTAAACCACCAATAACTAAGATTATTCCTGCTGCCTTAAACATTACTCTCAATCTCTCTTCTGTATAAAACCATTTATAGAACTTAAATGCTCCTTTACTTATATTCTTATTATTAAAAAGAAATAAGATTCCTATTGCAATTAGAATAATAGCTGGAATTAATTTTTCACTTACCATATTATATTAAGAAGATTGCAGTTTAAAAATTAAACGCCCAGATTCAACAATTTTACCAAATTAGTCAAATACAACAATATATAAGCTATGAGGGGGGTTTCTTTTAATGGATAAAACTCAATTAAAAGAGAAAAAATCAAAAAAATCCTGTTTTGGAACAAAAGAATGGTCTGATAATTCAGGAATTTGTAATGGATGTAAATTCAAAAAGGCTTGTGGTAAAATTAACTTGCAAAAAGCATGATTATCTTTTCAACGCCCTTACAAAGTGTCAAGATTAGGTGACCACGTTTATTTCTTTTTCTTTTTTTGTAGTCCCCTTCTAAGTTCTTTTTTATATTGTTTTACTAAGAATTCAACAATAGGTTTTATATCATGAAATTGAGAATAAATCTGCAATGTTCTATAGTATTTTTGCCTATCTTCAAGATAGATATTAATAGGAGGATAATCTTTATTAATCAGAATATAATTTAATAATAATCTTCCTACTCTACCATTGCCATCTTGAAATGGGTGTATATGTTCAAATTGATTATGTATTATTGATGCTAAAACTAAAGGTTCAAATTTATTTTCATTTAATTTATACCAATCAACTAATTCTTTCAATGTCTTATTTAATTCATTTGTTGGAGTTCCCATGTGCATAATCTCCCCAGCAGAATTTTTTATAACTACTTGGACTTCTCTAAATTTTCCTGCAAAAGATTTAGATTTATTAAAACATAATCTATGCAATTTAAGAATAAAATCAAGAGAGATTTTTTCCTTAGTGGTTCTAATGAATTTAATTGCATCTGCAACCCCTAATGTTTCTATTTCTTCAGGATTATTTGTCTTTGGTTTTTCTTTTAATATTTCTTTTACTTCCTCTAATTCAATCGTTGAACCTTCAATAGCATTAGTATTATAAACAAACTCTTCTGTAAATTTTTTCCAATCAGTATTATATAGATGAATTATATCTATTGTAGATATTTTATTTAGTTTTTCTATTTCTTTAGGAGATAATTGAAAATTAAACACTTCTGTATTATTTGCATTAATCTTTTCTAGAATAAACTCTCTAGCACCTTCTCTTCTTTTTTTCAGCTCTGAATCAGACAAATTAATACCAAGATACTTTCTAAT
>CAZDZI010000054.1:0-2149 GCA_964509925.1 Candidatus Woesearchaeota archaeon
GTTCATTTTATTACAGAGTATAGCAAATTCATTAATTAGACCAATGTTTATATTTCTGTAAGTGTTTTCTAGGATTTTACACATTTCTGCTATAGCAGGACTTGAAACTTCAATAATCTCATTATCCAAAAAAGCTCTATACATTGTTGATATAAATAAACTTGCTTCTTTTCCAATAGCACCAACAACTTTAGGTATGTTTTTTGTTTTATATTGCTTATTGCCAGGATCAACCCTTTCAGGTGAATAGGCTAAATAAAAATCTTTACAACAACTTAGGAGGCTGCTTAAAAAATACACTTTTTGAACTTGAAAATACATTCAATTTTGAGAAATTAGAAATTTAATAACAAGAATTGCAATAACATTAAGAAAAAACAACGATTTATGCTGTTTTTATATCTACTAATTTAATAATTCTTTTAACATTAGATGTAAATGCAGTAAAATAAGATTGGATTTTCATCCCAAATAACCCCAGATAATCACATTTATCAAGGCCATGGGCTTGTTTTAATTCTGCATTTTTAGCTTCAATTATATATCGCTGTTTAGCCCGTTCTTTGAAGTATTCTGTCTCTTGAAACGCTTTCTGTTTGTCGTGTGTGTCAGATAATATTGTTACAGAATAACTTTTGCTTTTAGCACCATCTTTATAACATCCGTTTCTTTTAGGACATTTCTTACATTTATCAATATCAAAATGATAAATTATTCTTCTATTCTTTGTTAAATAAGCATTTTCTTTCATTGTATACTTTCTAATAGCCAAATGTCCAAGCTTACAAACCATCATATCTGCATCTTTATTAAAATAAAATCCATCATCATTCTTTCTATTTCCATTTGATATAACAGGATGTAATTTAGAAATTATACTTATATCATCTGAATATTCTAAATTATCTTTACCCGAATACGCTTTATCACCAATTACTTCTTTTACTTCAATATTACTCTTCTTGGTTTTTTCTATTAATTTTCCTAATTGTTTTCCGTCTGAAGCGGCACCATCTGTAACTTCAATTCCTGTAATTATTCTTTCTTCTGTTACTGCTATATGTGTTTTATAGCCAAAAAACTTATCTGATTCTGACTTATAGCCAACTTTTGCATTTTCATCAGCTATGCTTTGGATGTCTTCATAATTTATTTTTTTCACAAGCTCCTTCACTTGATTATATCTATTTTTTAGTTTTTTATGATCTTCATCTGTTATATCTTTTTCTAAAACATCGATCAATTCTCCTATATATTTAATTACATCCTCTAAACTATCTTCATCACTAGGTTTATCTGGGAATTTCTCTGCTAATTCCGGGCGTTTACAATATACCTCTTTTCTTAATTCTTTACTTGTCCTTCTTAACATTTGTGTTGGGGTTTCGTTAATTCCTTTGCTTTTTGTATGCGTAGAATCTACTATAATGGCATTTCCTTTTATTAGTCCTTTTTCAATAGCTTGTTTCACTATTTCTGTTAACATTTCTTCAAGAATTTCTTCATTATTTAATCTGCTTTTTCTAAATATTGTTAGCAAACTTGCAGCTGGCAAATCATCTTCTGGATTTAATCTCAAGAAATATTTGAAGGCTAAATCTGTTTTTGCTCTACTTATTACTTCTCTATCTGGTAAATCATACATTCTTTTTAAAAACATTAGCTTAAACATCATTTCAGGTTCTTTTGCTGGTCTCCCAAATTCTTTACAATAACTATTTTCTAAAAGCTTATTTACAAATTCAAAATTTATATTATCTTCTATTTTTCTTAAAAAATGATCTTTTGAAACTACTATATCATACAATTTTTGGTATTCCGACATTCTTAATTGTTCATAAGGTTTTAGCATTATACAGGTTCCTTTCAATATTTATTACCTTATTATATCATTTTTTATATTATTTTACTATATGTTTCGACTTTTTAAGCAGCCTCGGTTACAACAATTCTATCTGAAAATATTTCTACTAGTGGTGGTATCTCATTTGAATAATCATTATGCACAACCGCATTAATTACAGCTTCCCTCAAAGCAATCTGGTCAACTAAGCGATTTTCAATTCTTTGTTTACTTGTTATTTTTGTTTTTGTTATATTTTCAATTTCCAGTTTATTTAATATATTATTTGCAGCTTTAATAATGCAA
>CAZDZI010000055.1:0-2031 GCA_964509925.1 Candidatus Woesearchaeota archaeon
AATGGCCATTTTATCTAAGAAAAGACAAGATTTCTTCAACATATGATTTTTTAAAATTCAGAAAACTTAAGTTTATTGAGGAGTATTAAACTAATTCCCTTTTGTTCCATATAATTCTTTTTCCAATGTTTTAATGTCTTGCTCAACCATTTCTTTAACAAGTTGCTTAAAAAATATTTTAGGTTTCCAATCCAATTCTTTTTGAGCCTTGGATGAATCTCCACAAAGTATATCTACCTCAGCAGGCCGATAGTATTTTGGATCTATCTTTACAACTACATTTCCATTGTCTTTTCTAAGATATTCTTCTTCAAGACCTTTTTTACCATTACTTTCTACTTCAATTCCTGCTATTTTAAATGCTTCTTCAAGAAATTCCCTAACAGAATGAGTTTCTCCAGTTGCAATAACATAATCTTCTGGTTCATCTTTTTGTAACATTAACCACATAGCTTCCACATAATCTTTTGCATGTCCCCAATCTCTTTTAGCATCTAAATTTCCTAAATATAAACAATCTTGAACCCCTTCTTTTATTCTAGCAATGGCCATGGTTATTTTTCGAGTAACAAAGGTTTCTCCTCTTCTTGGTGATTCATGATTAAATAAAATACCATTACATGCAAACATCCCATAGCTTTCCCTATAATTTTTTGCAATCCAAAAAGAATATAGCTTTGCACACCCATATGGACTTCTAGGATAAAAAGGGGTTTTTTCTGTTTGAGGCATTTCAACAATTTTTCCAAATAGCTCTGAACTAGATGCTTGATAAAATTTAACTTTATCTATCATGCCTTCTTGCCTTAATGCTTCTAAGATTCTCAAAGTTCCAAGAGCGTCTATATCTGAAGTATACTCTGGAATATCAAAACTTACTCTTACATGGCTTTGTGCCCCAAGATTATAAATTTCATCTGGCTTCACATCTCTTATTATTTTATTAATTGAACTAGTGTCTGACAAATCTCCATAGATAAGATGAAGGTGATTGTATTTAATGTGTGGATCTTTGTAAATAGCTTCAAGCCGAGAAGTATTAAATGTAGAAGCTCTTCTGATTATTCCATATACTTCATAACCTTTTTCTAAGAGAAATTCTGCTAAATAACTCCCATCTTGGCCTGTAATCCCAGTAATTAAGGCTTTTTTAACCATAAAACATAAATAATTGAAAGATTTTTAAAGATTTGTATTTTAAAAATAAAATGAAAAGATTAACCTTAAATTCAATTACTTTTAAAAATTTAAAAAAATTAATGCTTGGGGATTTTTTTAAGAAAAAAACAATTTTTAATTTTGTAAATTCTAATAGCATCTACTTTTTTAAAGGAAATAGGTCATATGAAGAATATATTTTAAATGAAAAAAATTTTAATTTTATTGATGGAGCTGTAATTTCTATATATTTGAAGGGGAAAAGATTAAGGGGACCATCTTTTACTAAAACCTTTTTTCAGGATAAAGATTTATTAAAAAATAAAAAGCATTTCTTTATTGGGCTTAATAAAGAGGATTTAGGTGTTCTTTGTGAAAAATGTCCTTTATTAAAAAGAAAAAATATTTTTTCATATGTTCCTCCTTATATAAAAGAAACATTTATTTTTCCAGAAAAAGAATTAAATAAAATAATAAAATTAATCAATAAACAAAAGATAGACTATCTGTGGATAGGAATTGGAAGCCCTAAACAAAAATTTATGTCCCACCAAATTTATGATTTAGTTAATTTAAAATATATCTTTAATGTGGGAGCAGCCTTGGAGTTTCTTCTTAAAAAAAAGAAAGAAGCACCAACAATTATACAAAAGCTTGGCTTAGAATGGTTATATAGATTAATTACTGATTTTAACTATTCTAAGAAAAAAGTTTGGCAAAGTCTTTTAGGTTCTTTTTATATGATTGGAAGAATACAGAGCAAAAAACATTAGTAGATGTTTTTTAAAGATAAAAGTTATCTTTTTTGAACATAAAAGATTATAAACCTAAAAAATTCTTAAACACCATGGAATTAAAAGGAAAAATAGTAGG
>CAZDZI010000056.1:0-1998 GCA_964509925.1 Candidatus Woesearchaeota archaeon
TGCTTTGAACAAAGAATCAAGAAATTAACCGAGGGTAGAAACTTCGTTAAGCTGCAAACGTTAGCAGAAATTGCCGAGCTTTTTAAGAAATAATTGTTACGAAACTAATTGATGATTTTGAAGTCACTGTAACATTTACCCGTATATTAGCATTGAAATCAGACTTGACAATTACATAGTCAATTTGTTCTTTTAGTCTTTCTTCTGCCCACTGTTCAAAAGAGGGGCCTGTCGCAGTTCCTTCAACCTTATCAATATCTTTATTATGGAATTCTAGATTCTGACAAGCCACTAGATTCTGGCATATGTATGTTAGTTTTTTTTGCGGATATGAATAATCAGCATGGGTTAGTATTTCAGTTGAGTTCAAAGTTCCTTGTTTAAAAGAAACTGTTCTTTCTTGTGTTGAGGGATTGTTTATCATTTCTATTATAGCTAACTCCACATCAATTACTTCGTTTGCAGAGTTATCATTAACGATACATCCGCTAATTGGAATAATGATGATTAATGGTAGAAACAATAATTGCCTCATATTATCTAATTTTCATTGGATTCTATTTAAAACAATGGTTATTGTTTCGGCTAAGTGAAGCTCGGCAACTCTCTCAGTCTACGACTTCGATCCCTACGGGTATATTGGTGGGGGTCTGCTAACACAGATTCAACGGGAACCGATTAATCTGGGGAGAGTTCCCCAAATCGCCCTTCTGGCGACTTCGTTGAATCCCGTCCGTTAGATGCAATTCAAAAAATATTTTTCTTGATGTAAAATGAAGATAGGATTTCTAAAAGGAATAAATTTGATTTTTTATTTATAGAGGGGGAATAATAATGTGTTTTCTTCACTCTGTTTCGAAAACGATTTATTTATAAGGATTTACTTTTTAATTAATAATTATGAGAGCTACAAAAAAAATAAATGGAAGGGATGAGTATTTTAAAATTCTTAATATCGCCAGTAAAGTGGCAGACAAAGCTTTTTTTGAATACCTGAAAAAAGATCCCTTTAGTAAAGATAAATTGTTTATTTATGAGCCTTTGCTTAGCAAGAAAAGGGGTACTCAAAGACTCAGAGCAACTCTAACTCTCTTGTCTTACTGTGCTCTTTTGGAAAAGAATCCATTTGACAAAATTGATGATGATTTTGCTAAATTAATGATTGCCGTCGAACTTGAATTGTGGTCTGAGTATATGGCGAATTGGATTTTTGATAACAAAGGAAATGTTAAAAATAATCCTTTAGTTAGAAAAAAGACAGCAGTTGCCACAAAAAGTTTTTTAGAAGATGCTGTTAGAATTTCAGGTCAAGTCGGAAAAAAATATGCAAACCTTGTTTTAGATGGAAGTTCTAACGTAACTAGAGGTTTTGTAAAAGAGTTTATTTTAAATATGTCTAACAGAAAGTTGCTAACTATACATTTTGAAGATTATATGAAAATTTATGAGGTTGATTATGCAATTCCAGGAATTGGAAAAACTTTTTCTTTGGGGTCTGAACTGGCGGCTTTATATTCTGGGAAAGAAAAAAGT
The DNA here is from genome assembly GCA_964509925.1 of Candidatus Woesearchaeota archaeon. Taxonomy (GTDB): domain Archaea; phylum Nanobdellota; class Nanobdellia; order Pacearchaeales; family GW2011-AR1; genus WJLC01. The sequence goes on from CAZDZI010000056.1 coordinate 1,534, forward strand.
TTGAAAGCAAAAGAACTTAATAATATTTTTATAAGATTTGGCGTTCTTCATGAAATATTAAATGATTTTGGGGACTTTGCAACTGGGGATATGACAAGTGATAAAGTTGCTTCTGACCAATTTTCAGATATTCAGAACGGAGCAATGACACCCCCCGTTTGGCTCATATATAATAAATCTAACAAAAAGGATAGAGAATTTATTTTGGGTTGTGTAGAAAAAGAATCTTTAAATTTAAAAGAAAGGGATAGATTAATTAAAATATTATTTGAATCTGGGGTCTACGAGTTTATTTTGAAATATTTAAAACAAGAAGGTAAAAAATTAAAAGTAAGAATAAAAAATTTAAGATTTGATGATAAGTCCAATTCTTTATTACTACAAGCCATAAGTGTTTTCGAATCAAACAAGATTTATCATACCTTGAGAGAAAATTATGAAGATTCAAAAAAGGAAACTGCGAAA
>CAZDZI010000057.1:0-1908 GCA_964509925.1 Candidatus Woesearchaeota archaeon
AACATTCCCGTTCACTACTTCGATCTCAACCCCGATAACCCTCGTATAAAACAACAAGACTTTCTTAAAGACAATCCTCTTACATACAAACGTGGCCGTCTTGTGATCACTGGTCCTCCTTACGGCACTGGCAGTAAACTTTGGCTTGCTTTCGCTAAGAAAGCATCAGAAATCGCCGACTATGTCGTTTTCATTTATCCTGTTTACTTCTACAACGTCAAGCATCCAGTTCCAACACTTCAATTGATTAAGAGTGATTATCTTGGAAAAATAAAATTTACCGGAGCTCAAGATCGTGGAGGACTCTCTCAGAAAGTCAAAACTTGTGTAAATGTGTATCAAAGCATTTCAGCAAGAAACAGTTATGATACAACTGATGCCCGAATTGATAAAGATTTTCAGATTAAAGAGTTTCACAAATCACGTATGACAGATGAACACTGGCAGTATTACATTGCTGCTTATGGATACGCAATTGGCAAAGTTTCTAAAAAGCCTGATTTTGAGGTTACTTTAGGAGTCAATCTTCTTAATGAAAAGCTACGTTCAAAGTTTGAAAAATTCTTATCAACATTTCGAGACAAGTATTACGAAGAAATAAAAAGTCGTTCAACTACAACTCAATATCTTAGTGTAAAGATGTTTAAAGAATTTATTAAGGAGAATATATACTAAAAATAAAGTATTACAATGAGAGCAAAATTCGTAAATGAGCTAAATGAAATGACATATGAAAAAATGTCTGTTGAAGAATTCGTAACTTGGTATAATAATCTTGTTGAAGAAAACCCTACCCTTCCTTGGTACAATATAGTTTCATCTTTAGAAAACGATGAAGATTCAACTGATGGTGAACTTTATGAATATTTTATTGATGAATTAGGTGTTGAAGACGTAGATCATGTAATTGAAGAGCTCCTTGAAAAACGAGAGTATTTTATGGATTTTCGATATGCTCAAGAAATAGATGCTCAATAAAATAAAAAAGTCCGATTATTCGGACTTTTCTGGTTTTTCTATAAAGTTAAATTTCATTCCTGTTAAGCTTTCATAATCTCCTCCCGCTTCAGCCATATCGTCATCGTCCCATTCATAATACCAATCTACTATTACTCTAAATCCAAATTCCTCAACTTTTTTAATCGTATCAAACATCATAAGCAGCAATTTAGAAGTTTTTGTATTGAAATATTCAAAGTCAACATCGATTTTCAAATCCATTGGATTTTTTGTTAAGTATTCATTTAGATAAGATAGAAATTCACCAAAATAACTTTCTATCTCTGGAGAAATAGATCTTCCACTGAGTTTTAATGTTCCTTCTGTTTCCTCGAAAATAATTTTTGGGAGAGTTTTTGATTGATTTCCTATAAGTATCATAATTCTTTTATTTTATTTATAAAATTTTTTCTATTCCTTTTAAAAAATTGTATCTTTTTTCAGTATTTATGAAGGATCGCTCTCATCCTTTTATAAAAATTTGTTTATTTTTATCGAATTCACAATCAAAAAAATAGTTTTTGCCTTTATCATCTATAAAATGTATCATTGTATTAGTAAATTTAACATTTATTTTTATATCTACTATGACGCCAGTTGTCACTTTTAAGCTAGGGCCATCTGGAGTATTAGCACGTAAATATCCTGTTATTTTTTTATGCAGAAATTGCATTAAATATTCTTTCCAAGATACTAGTGTATTATGAAATATTTTATCTAATTCTTTTCCAGGGAAAAACCCGCCAATACCCATATCTGCTATAGGATCAGATGTTTCTTCAAATTTCTCATTTATGAGTCTCGCGCGCATGTACACGTTATTTTTAATATATATTTCATTCAAAATGTCATTTTATTGAAAATAATGGCTTAAATATTTTTTATTGTCGGATATTATTGTTATATTTG
>CAZDZI010000058.1:0-1832 GCA_964509925.1 Candidatus Woesearchaeota archaeon
AAAAAAATAATATTATCTTGGAAGGAATTACCGATTGGTACATTATAAATGCATTTGCAGAATTATTAACAAATAAACAAGACCTTTCTTTCATCCCTTCTGTAGGCGCTAGCAAGGAGGTTAGCATTGGAGCGATTCTATTTGGATGGGGGGTAGATCCCATTTTTATCTTGGATAATGATACTGCGGGGGATGATGCTAAGAAAAAATTGGTTGAAGCTCTTGGTATAAATGAAGAGCGAATATTAAGAGTTCCCCCTGAAAAAAGAGGTACCATAGAAGATCTGTTTACAAGTGATGATTCAAAAAAATTTTTAAATAAAAATGCAGACTTTAAAGGTAAAGTCATAAGAACTAAAACATTTTTTGAAGATGTAATTGGGAATAAAATTACCATTAAAGAATTTTCAGATGAGACTTTAAACAATTTTAGAATACTTTTTAAAAAAATAAAGAATCTGCTAAAATCTTCATTCGATTTAAAAACATACAGTCAAAATAAAATTTTTATAAACTGAACAAGTATAATCTTAACCAATGATTAAGAATTATATTATTTCATAATTCGATGCTCGTTTAGCAATTTGTTCAGGTGTCATTATTATTTTTTTCCCATTTAACCTAAAAAAAGCACATGGATCTCCATTTTCTGGATAAAACGTGCTAATTTTTCCTTTATTTGAATTAACTTTAATTCTAATTAAAGTCTTTCCATTATATTTATTTGCTTCTACTTTAATTATATACCTATTTAAAAATAATGTCAAGTTACTAATATTAGACAAAATTTTACAATATTTTTTAAATTTAAAAAGTTATCCACAATTAACATCAAACTATACTAACTTCCTCTGCTTACCTAATTCACCCCGCCCCAGAGCGCTTGGGCGAGACAGGTGCTCATAATTTTCTTTCTCTCCTACAGGCTCACGGTCATGTCCGGTTTCGCGCTTATAATCCTCACTCGCTTCTTTAGTTATCATATAAACTCGCTCATCTTTATCGCGCTTTACCACGATTCCTTTGGTCCCTTCCGGCATGGCAAACCAGGTCTTTTTTTCATATCCAGACTCAATGGGAATATCTACCGGCTCCGGCTTTAAATAATTCCACTTGCCTTGTTTTAATGATTCGGATTTGGCCCAGCCTGTTTTAGGCAGTTTAATTTCCTCGTCTTTATTACCCCAAAGCATCAGCTGTGTCCCTTGTTTGGTTTTAATCGGCAACACTGGATCTTTATACCAGAAAAAAGACTCAACCCGATCTTCGCGCTTAAATCTTTTGATCAATTCCGGAGAATAATATTTTTTCAGTTCATCCTCTGAAATATTTTTTATCCTAAAACCAACTCCACCACACATATTTAGACGATAGACGACAGAAATCAGACGACAGAATACCTCAATTTGCTAGTAATAGTTTTTCTGTTTTCTGTTTTCTGTTTACTGTTTACTGTTTACTGTTTTACTATTTATTAATCCATTAAATATGGAAAATATTGCTATATAAACTGAAATGATTATTGTAAAGGCTAGGCCGAAATAATAAATCATAACAGGAATAAAAGGAATTTTAATATTGCGGTTATAAAGAAAAACTGCGGCTAAAGAATTTTTCATGCCTGCCTGCTTCAAATCGCCAAGCAAAGGAAATAAAATATATGGCGGACCTGCTATTAATATACCGAAAATTATAGCATAAAGCCAGCCCATTAGACCTGAGCTCCGCCCTAAATGCTTTTCAATTTTCCCTGTTTTTATGTATAAATTTGTTATGAGCATGACAATAAAAACTAAAATTAATATTGGCATAATATTAATAAACATTTCTGC
>CAZDZI010000059.1:0-1770 GCA_964509925.1 Candidatus Woesearchaeota archaeon
TTAAAGAAAAAACAGGCGGAGCAAAGACACTTAACTCTCCATTAAAACAACCACCTATAAAAGGGAAAAAGTGTATTGCATGCAATAAAAAAGCAGATCATATGATTTATGTTGGAAAATCATATTAGACACTAATTAGTATCTCTTTCTATTTCAATATTATTTATTCAAGTGAATAAAGCTCATTCTCTAATTGCAAAGTTTTCTCTAACAATTTGCTTAGCTCACTCTCTACATATTCTTTTTCCACCATTTGTTGCTCCTTTATCATTTTCTTTAAAGTCCACAACACAGAAATCCAATACTTAGTTAGTTCTAAATCTTATAAGAATAATCCCACTTTAATCCAGAACCAAAAAAGTTTGTTTGAATTAATGTGAGGTAGGATATTTAATCGCAAAGCCCAGACTACACATAACATTCCAATTTAATAGTCTCACTGCTCTACTCATATTACTTAGAAGAAAAACATATTTTTATATGTTTCTATAATTAATAAGGAGGGTAAATTTATGTCTTTTCGCATAAAGGCTATTGAATGAAATATTGTTTTGTCCTAAAAGAGAATTCTTTTTTCTAAAAGTTTATACTCATTTAGTCCTTTTTCAGGTTCACTTGAATATAATGCAATATTAGAAATTTGAACTTTAATTTCTGGTATATCTTGCAAAAATTCTTTTGACTTTTTGAATGAAGAATCTAATTTTTGTTTACGATATAATGTTATGTGTGGTTCAAATTTTTCATCTGATTTTAAACCAAGATATTGGAGAATATCTTTTCTTAATTTAACCAAATCTTCAAGTGAATTAAATTGAAGTGCAACTAAATGAGGTTCGCTTTTATTTGGGAAAGAACAAACTTGATTTGCATCAACAGAAAAGGGTTTATGTTGATAGGATTTTAATTTTTCAGAAATTTCTTTCGCTTCAACTTCTGATAAATCATTCCAAAAATATAATGTTAAATGTTGTGATTTTACTTTTTGTAATTCTAAAAAATCTCTTTCTAAATTCACATCAACATAATCTATATCTATTCCCAAATAAACTCTCATATATTAACGAAAAAAGAATTCCCTTTATAATTTTAACTAACAAAACAATACTCTGCGGTTTGCTTCTAGCAAATCCTCGGAAATGGCTTGCTAAGAAATGTTTGTAAAAATATCACTTAGTTTTTTTATAGTTCTTTTCACCTGTTTTTTCATAGGTTCATATTCTGATTCAATTAACAAAGCATCAATTCCATTTTGTTTTGCAGGTTCAAAATCCCATTTATAGCTATCTCCCACCATCAGTGCTTTTGATTTAGGAATTTTTCTTCTCTTTAGAATTTCTATCATAAATTCTCCTTTCGACCCCGAATGTTCCCTTGTCGTATGCACCTCATCAAATAATTCAGCTAGGTTAAAATGTTTAATTTTATGATTGATAATTGCGTCCGCTTCCTTTAGAGGTTGTGGATGAGTCGAAAGAACTATTGTAATAATTCCCATTCTTTTTAATTTTCTAAGAGTTGCTAACGCTGATGGAATCATAATAAGATGATTTGTGTAATTTTTGAACCTTTTATCCTTGTAAAGCCAAACAGGATGCTTTGTATACCTTGTTTTCTTTGGATACCAAAGAGTCCCATCACCATCAAAAAATATTATTTTCTTTTTCATCTTTTAGTATAAATATTTTTGAATATTATTAAATTTAACGCACGTCTTTTTCCCTTCACCAATCACCACCCCATTATTCAACAAAATTAAATAATCTCTCT
>CAZDZI010000060.1:0-1718 GCA_964509925.1 Candidatus Woesearchaeota archaeon
ATTAATAGTGGAGTATATGTATTTAATCCAAGAATTTTTGATTTTCTTGAACCAGAAAGAAAGATTTCTTTAGAAAATGAGGTTTTTCCAAGATTAGTAAGAGAAAGTGAACTTTTTGGACATTTTTCTAAAGGTTATTTTATTGACATGGGAAGGCCTGAAACTTATAGTCAATTTAAAAGAGATTTTTTAAAAAATATTAGCATTGCAGAAGATACTGAAATAAGAGAAGCAATGAGAACAATAGCTGCAACTAGGACAGATTTGCTTTTAATAACCACTCAAGATGAAAGACTGCAAGGAGTGTTAAATGAGAGATTAATCAATCAATATCTGATTAAAGGAGGAGAAGTTAGTGACTTGGTGGGAGATGTAATGGTAGAGCCAGAAAGAATAGCTACAGTAAATGATTCTGAGGAAACAATTCATGAAATTTTGCTTTATGAAGCTCAAAGACTTCCTATTGTGGATAATGAAAGAAGAGTGATTGATTTAAGATTTCATGTAGACGAGATAAGAGATATGTCTTATCCTATTGTAAGGGGAAAATCTCCTTTAAGAATAAGTTTTGCTGGAGGCGGGACTGATATTCCTAGTTTTTTTGAAGAACATGGAGGAGGGATAATTAGTTCTACTATTGATAAATATTGTAGAGCTACTGCAATTAAACGTGCAGACTCTAAAGTTGTTGTAAGTTCTGATTTATTTCCTCAAGAATACTTGTTTGATATAAGAGATATAAAATATAATGGGGAATGCGATTTAGTAAAAGCAGTAGTTAAATTAACAAAACCTGGTTTTGGTCTTGAGCTTTATTCTCATAATGATGTTCCCCCACAAAGAGGGTTAGGTTCTTCTGCAAGTTTCTCAGTTCTTCTTACAAAAATGATTGGACAATTAAAAGGAGTAGATTTTGATGATGAGTATATTGCAGAAATTGCATATCGTGCTGAAACCGAAGAACTTGGAATACAAGGAGGAAAACAAGATCAATATGCTGCAGTTTTTGGAGGGTTTAATTGGATGGAGTTTAAAAATGGAGATAAAAAAATAATGCATCCCTTAAGATTAAAAGAAGACACAATTCAGGAATTAAATAGTCATCTTCTTTTATGTTATGTTGGAGGAACACATTTTTCTGGAGATTATCATCGTAAAAGAGAAAATGAAGATGAAACAGAAGTTGTTAAAAGATTAAATTTCTTAAAGAAAACAGCAATAAATGTTAAAGAATCTTTACTCTCACCAAATCCTAATTTAGATCAAATAGGGAGGTTTTTACACGAATCTTGGGAGAAAAAGAAAAGTATGGGAAGAGGTATTTCAAATGAACATATAGATGGGCTTTATGAATCAGGGATGATAAATGGTGCTTCTGGAGGGAAACTTCTTGGAGCAGGAGGAGCAGGATATCTACTTTTTTATTATAATCCTGAAAAAAGAAATAAGCTTGTTGAGGGGCTTCAAAAACAAGGTGGAGAAATAATGGATTTTAATTTTGATTTTAATGGGGCTAATGTTTGGTTTGCAAGAAGATAAATTCTTATTTTTAAATAAAATATTTTTCTACACGTTCACAGATAATATGATACGCAAGCATATGTGCTTCTTGTATTCTAGGAGTGTTATCTGAGGGTATATTTATGTTTAAATCACTCAATCCTTTAAGTTTTCCTCCATCTCTTCCAGTTAGTGAAAAATTATATGTCCCTATTTCC
>CAZDZI010000061.1:0-1702 GCA_964509925.1 Candidatus Woesearchaeota archaeon
TTTTCATGGTGGTTCTTATGCCTTCGGTTTTCTTATGGGGGCTTCCGGTGTTGGCGCTTTGACGGGAGCTATCTATCTTGCGTCCAGAAGAAGTGTTTTAGGCCTTGGAAAAATTATCGCACTGTCTGCAGGTATCTTTGGCTTTGGGCTTGTTACCTTTTCTTTATCACGTATCTTTTTGCTTTCCTTAGTATTGTTGGTAATAAGTGGTCTTGGAATGATGCTGCAGATGGCATCTAGCAACACAATTTTACAAACCATCGTTGATGATGATAAACGGGGTCGTGTGATGAGTTTTTACACGATGGCATTTATGGGTACAGCACCCTTTGGTAGTCTTTTAGCAGGCGGTCTGGCAAGCTCTTTAGGTGCGCCAAATACTTTATTAATAGGTGGTATATTTTGTTTTTTAGGCGCTCTCATATTCGCAAGTAAACTGAATGGATTAAAAAAGCTGGTTCATCCGATATATGTCAGGCTAGGCATCATTTCGGAATTGGCAGTAGGAATTCAAAGAGCTACAGAATTAACTGTTCCACCGGAAGAATAGAGAATAGAGCTTCATTTAATAGAAGATATCACTTAACTTGTTTAGAATTAAAAGAAAATATCTAATCTAAAACATAAATAGAAACCATAATATCTGCTCAATAATTTATTAATTTTGTCTGATTCTTAAAATTCCCTTTCAATTTTATTACTTATATAAAAAACTCGAAAATCGTCCGGTCGGAAGAGCCAAGAAAATAATGGATTTTAGTAAATAGCTGTAGGTCTTTTTATTAAAAAAGAGGTTTTTTCTATTTAGAGCTATTATTTTTTTTAAACCTATAATTTAAATAACCGCTTATAATAATAAAACTTGCCCCCATTATACTGAATATGTCTGGAATTTCATTAAAAAATAATAAACCGAAGATAGTGACAAAAATAATTTGGGAATAATTGTATAAAGAGACCAAACTAGCTGGAACCAGTTGATAAGCTTTGGTTAGTGTAATCTGCGCACCCATAGCAAATGCTCCGAGCAAAACTAAAGTGAATAAATCGGATGAATTGGGTATTTTAAAACTCTTGTTTAAAATCAGAATGATCAAATTAATTAAACTAATAATATAGCACGATAATTAATAATGACTAAATAATGGTCAGTTAATCTTAAATGCCTTAAACTTATATGTGAAACAGCTATAGAGATGGCAGAGAGTAAGGCAATCATAGTAGGGAAAATATCAATTCGAAAACCGGGTTTGATAACTAATAATCCCCCCAGAAAAGCCAAAATAAAAAATGGTATGCGTTGCAGATGTAATTTTTCTTTAAGAAAAGTTCCGGCAAGAAAAAATACAAAAAGAGGACTTAATTGTTGGATGGTTAAAGCATTGGTTAAAGGCAGGGCTATAAAAGCATAAAAGCCGGCTAATGTTCCTACTGTAATTACCAAACCAGAAAGCCATAGAATCGGTTTATTATTTCCAAAAGGGGAGATATGGGCTTTTTTTATCATACCTGGAATAGTAATCATCATAGGAATATTTCTAAAGATAATGATCTCCATTAGGGGGAGATGTCTAACCTGTTTTACCAGTACCGCTACTGATACAAAACAAATTGAAGCGGTTAATATAAAAAAATCTCTGCTTTATAGTTATCTTGAATATTGATGCTGGGCTTTATTGTTTCACGTTTATGAATTGTACTA
>CAZDZI010000062.1:0-1685 GCA_964509925.1 Candidatus Woesearchaeota archaeon
CCGAGGTTATCCTTGACTTAAGGGTAGGTTAGCTACGTGTTACTGAGCAGTTCGCTTTCTAACTTCCGAAGAAACTAAAAAAACTTGCATGTCTAATTGCAAACCAGAGAGCCGCAGCCGCCAGCAGGATCAACTGGAATTAAAATAATATCATGTTTTTCATTTATAAAAACGAAAAATCCATTACGCGATTTTCTTCATAAGATAGAAAATCACTTCACACGTCTCCTAACTATTAGCTTTAGCTCAAAATTATTGTATCAAAATTGTATTGTTGAGAATTACAACTATATGACTGCTTCTACATACATCATACTTTAATGTAAACTGAACTGTCTTTTATTAAAGCACTCATCTTAGTTAATGAAATATCACAGAGAAATTGATTTATAAACCTTTCGTCATAAAATAATCTGATTATCGTCGGAGAATTTATAAAAACCTTTTTTATTATCAATATATGACATTAAGCCAATATTCTAAAAAAAGAGATTTGAAAAAAACACCAGAACCAAAAGCAAAAAAGTCAGATTCTAAAAAAAGAATATTTGTTATTCACGACCATAAAGCATCACATCATCATTATGATTTGAGATTAAGTATGGATGGTGTTTTGAAAAGTTGGGCAGTTCCAAAGATTCCTCCGACGAAAAAAGGAATAAAAAGATTAGCAATACAAGTTGAAGACCACCCTATGTCGTATGCAAAATTTGAAGGAACAATTCCAGAAGGAAATTATGGAGCAGGAACAGTTAAGATTTGGGATAATGGAACTTATGAATTAAAAGACGCTGAAGGTGATCCCTTTGGGAAAAAAGATTCTAAGAAAATAGAAATTATTTTTCACGGGAAAAAATTAAAAGGTGAATATGTTTTAGTAAAAACAAATTATGGCGCTAAGCCAGAAAAATCATGGTTATTTTTTAAGGTTTGATTCTAAACTTTTTTTAACTTCTTCAGGAGTACTTGCTTGTTGTCCTCTTATATTTGAATATTTAAAACAAGGGACATAAGGTTTATTCTTTTCTTTATAACTATCAGAATTATCTCTACCCATAAAAAATCACACGCCGTATTGAGCGCCTTCGTCAGATTCACCAGTCCACCATTCTAATTCAGGAATTTCACAATCTAATTTCTTAGCTTTACAATAACCTTTAGTTAAAAGATAGAAGATTAATCCAAGGCTCCTAGCACTTTTATTATTACCAATCATAATTTGATTAGTTCCTTTAGAAAAATTATTTGTATCACAAATCATTAATACTTTTTTCTTAACTTTGTTTGTATCTACAAGAGCGTTTTTATCTATCCAATGGTCTGTAACTATTGTTAATTCATTTTCAAAAAAGGTAGGTAAATCTGTATTTGTTAATATTCCTGCGGGATATTTTTTTGTGAAAGCTCTAACTCCAGTTAATTTTGCAAACATATCTACTACTTTCCATCCTGCTTGTCTTTTACAAACAACAATTATATCTTTAGCTTCGAATTTTGATAAAAATTCAATACCTTCTTTTATTTTTTCATCAATTAAATCAGTATTAAAAATAGCAAGTCCATCTGCTCTTCTTCTATAAACAAAAGGTTTCATATCTGGAGTAACTACTTTAGTTCCAAGATAAATGCCTGCTTTAACATATTCTTCTAATGGAACAAGCATATCTGCTTTTTTCTTTTCTTTT
>CAZDZI010000063.1:0-1613 GCA_964509925.1 Candidatus Woesearchaeota archaeon
GTTAATACAACAAGTAATACATTATGGTTGGCGTGGCAAGTTCCCCATAGAGCCATAACAGCTGGAGTAGATAAAATAATTTCTACATTTTCTAAAAAACCAAGTGAATATTTTTTATCTGAAATAGTTCCCATGATGGCAGGAATTCCAAGAGGAACAAAAAAAGGAGCAAGGGGAGCTTTAGAGGTTTTGAAAACCGGGAGAGCAGAAAATTTTAAAACTAAGTTTAATAGAGATATAGGCAATTCTATTATTTCTGCTTTTGAACGATCTCCAAATAAAAGTTTAAGAAAAATAGCTCCTGCTATTTCCGGGCCTACTCGTGCTTTGCAGGCAATGGACGTATGGGCGAATTCTATAGCTTACGATATGGAATTAGGTGCTCTTGCTAAAAGAATTTCATTAAAAACAGGTAAAAATGAATTAGAATTACTTAGAAATCCTACTAAGGAAATGATAGAAGAGGCTTCTAAATTTGCAAGATATGCTACATTCCAAGACGAACCAGGAAAATTTACAGAAGCTATAATGAAGTTAAGAGATTCTTTTCCTGGTGGTAGACTTATAATCCCGTTTGTAAATACAGTCTCTAATCTAACTAAACGTGGAGTAGAGATGACTCCTGGATTAGGTTTAACTTTAGCAAGAGGACAAAAACCTGCTGAAGTTATAGCTAAACAAATTGAAGGTTCTATTATTACTTTAATGATAGCAAATAAATTAGCAAACGGAGAAATAATCGGAGCATTACCAGAAGATAAAAATAAAAGGGATGCCTATTATAGACAAGGAAAACTGCCATGGTCTATAAAAATAGGAAATAAATATCGTTCGTACAGACGTATAGAACCATTCAATACGGTAATAGCTTCAGTATCTGAATTTTATAATAATTTTGTAAAAAATCCTGATGATAAAACTATGACTGAAAATTTTATGAACGCAGCTAAGGGAGTTGCAATGAATCTTATAGATTCAGGTTATATGCAAGGCGTACAAAATATATTAAATAAACACGGAAGATGGGAAGGAGTTATCGAGAGACAATTCTCTTCTTTAATTCCTTTTAGTGGATTTTGGAGATCGATAAATAGATCAGTAGAAGCACTATCTGAAGGTAATGCTAAAGTGAGAGAAAGTAAAGACTTTTTAGGAACATTCTCTCAAGTAATTCCTGGCCTCTATGGAGCTAAAGAACCAAAGTTGAACGTGTGGGGAGAAGACATATTATTAGAAGGTAATTTTTTTAGGCAATGGCTGCCTTATAAATGGACTACAGAAACAGAAGATAAAGTTGAATTAGCTTTAGAAAAAATTGGATATTACCCAGGTCTGCCATCAAAAAAAATAAAAATATTTGATAAAACTATTGAGCTGAATGATGATGAATATAGAGATTATGTAAAAGAAAGTGGTAAATTAGGAAAAGAAGGTATCAAAGAAATTATAGAAAATCCTAATTTTGAAAATTTACCGGATGAGTTAAAGTTAAAGCTAATTGATCGTAGATTCACAAATATTAGAAAAATGGTTTTAAAAGAAATTAAGCAGGAACAATTAAATAAATAAACACATGCTTTAAGCAAAGGTGAGAGGTTAAAATTATGGTATAT
>CAZDZI010000064.1:0-1608 GCA_964509925.1 Candidatus Woesearchaeota archaeon
CGAAAATAGAGTTCAACTTACTCCTCTTGTAGGATTAGGACATCCTTCTGTTAATAATTATTTTAATATCTATACTACTCCATTTCAGGAAAAATTAGTTCAAATTCCTATTGGATATAATGAATGTAATATTGTTTTCATTAAAGGTGTAAATGATGATTTTAATATTATAGCTGATGATTGGGGAGATTCTGTTAATTTCTATACAAATGATTTAATTCTTACTGGAAGTACAACCGATTTCTCAACTTATTATTTTAATTATGTAGCAGATTTTGGTATTCAATTAGAAGGACAAGCAAAAGAAAGATTTATTCCTGCTTATTTTGGTCAAACTCCATCAACTCCAGTTATCACAACTGATATGTTTGCAGTAAATCAGATTAATACTCAAATGAATGCTGCTTTGGATACTGATTCGATTAAAAATACTCAAACTCAAATTGAGAGCACAAAAACAATTATAAATTCTCTTAAAACTACTATTGCACAGCAAAAATCTCAACTTGTTGAGTTAACTGATCCTGCAAGTAGAGCAGATTTAAATGCTAAGATAACTGCAAACATAAACGATCTTTCTAAACAAACAGTTCAATATCAATCTTTAGTTAGTTCACTTGCGACTCTTGCTTATGAAAATAGTGCTGTATTAGCAGATCCTAAATATCATATTAGAGGATTTTTCCCTATACCAGATCCAGTAGGAATTCCCCCTCAGCAAATTATCCAATTTGAGTATGCTTACCGTTATCTTAAATTAGATAATACGGGAATAACTTTAGATACTTATGAACATGCAGATCCAAGTACAGGTCAAATTGTAAGAGGGACATTTACTGATTGGAATATTGTTCAATCTCCAATTAAGGAAAAAGTATTTGATTCTTCAACTCAAACTTATATTTGGCAAGATGAAAACATTGCCAATGGAAATAGTGTTAATATTAATCAGATTGATATTCCTATTTCAAAAGGAGAAAAAGTTCAATTTAAGATTAGATCTATTTCTGAAGCCGGATGGCCAAGTAATCCATTAAAATCAGATTGGTCTGAAGCAATAATTATGGAATTTCCTTCAAACCTTGCAGGATCAGATCAAATTGTTAATATTCTTACTGATTCAGCTGCTGAAGAAACTACAATTAAATTAGATCAAACTCTTAGCTCAGCAGGAGTTTATACTCACTTAGATGATAGTGTTCCAAATCCAAATTCAGGAAGTGGAACATATTTTAAACACCAAGCAGTCAATCTTGCATTTGATCTTAAAATTAAAAACGAAGGGGGAGTTGTATCCGTAGTTAATACAACAGATTTACAATCACAATTAGAAAATTTAGCTAACAATACATATGTAACTTTAACAAAACCAACTGGATCAGCACGTGCTATTCCTCAAGTAACTGGAAAATTACAATTACTTATACAAGCAATTGTGAATACCGATCCTTCAATTTATGATGAGTTTGATGATTTAATAAATGGACTTTAACATATGAAGCAATTCAATAACACTGCTATATTAACTTCTAAGAACCCGGAAGCATTTTTAAATTTTACTTTTGATTCGACAAATTATTGGATTATTCCAGAATGCTCTATTGGATT
>CAZDZI010000065.1:0-1577 GCA_964509925.1 Candidatus Woesearchaeota archaeon
AATAATCATAATTCAAAAGTTTCCAATTCAAGATAGGTCTATATCCCTGAATGATCCCTTTTTTTTCTAATGCTTTTATCCTATTAATTATTAATTGAGCAGACTTGTCTAATTTTTCAGCAATTTCTGTTAAAGGTTTTCTTACATTAGGGGCCAATTCTTTTAATATTTGAAGGTCTACATCATCAAAATTTGCTTTTCCTTTACCACCAAGAATCTTTGTATCTAACATAGGTGCCTCAAAGTCTGCTAGAAATGTTCTTGTAAAATGATAAATTGGAGAATATATAGAAATATTATAACTACTAATATTACTTTTATAATCGATTATCTTATCCCATAGATCATAAAACTTGTAGATATCTTTAACCATCACTGCAAAACCAACATCCCATACTCCATCTATTGTTAATAGAATCGTAATTTCATTTAAATTTGACAGGAATGTTAGAAATTCTTCTTTTTTTGCAGAATTCAAATTTTGGAATTTCAAATAAACCCTATAGGTTGTAAAGCCAAGTCTTGAAGTATCAATAATTGCATGGTATCCTTCTATAACTTTCGATTTTTCTAGTTTCTTTAATTTGTAACTTGCTAGTTGTTTGGAAATTTTTAACTTTTTAGCTATTTTTGAGATAGGGGTTCTTGCATCTTTTTCAAGCTCAAAAATTATTTTCTTTTCACGCAAATCAAGATTTTGTCTATTTTTTGTCATTAATTAGTACATATTCAATATTATTTATAAATATTTTGGTTTTGTCAAATATTTTGCTAAAAAGATTTTATATATCTGTTTAGTTACTACCATTATATGACAAAATGCAAAGTTATGTTGGTAAATGCACCTAATGAAGTTAAAGAGCAAAACTCCTCAAATTACGCTTGCTTTCCTCATATAGGAATAACTCAACTTGCAACTAGAGTTAAGCAGGATTATGGGGACAACATAGAAGTGAGAGTGATGGATGGAGGAATATCAAATACAAATGCTATTCAAGAAGAGATGGAAAGCTATAATCCCGATATAGTTGGTATTAGTGTTCTTACTCCTACTTATGGTGAAGGACTAAAAATTGCTAAAAAAGCAAAAGATTTAGGTTCAAAAGTATGTCTTGGAGATGATCATGCAGGATTTTTCCCTGAATTAATTCTTAAAAGAAGAAGATATGTTGATTATATCATCTCAAATGATGTAGGAGAACAGCCATTCTCAGAACTAGTTGGTGCTATAAAAGATAAAACAGGATTAGAAGAAGTTTCTTCTTTGTTTTACAAGAAAAATGAGGAAATAGTCCATAATCCAACTAAAAGATATTACCTAAAGAATCAAAATACAACGCCTGATTTGGAATTAATTCCATTGGAATCCTACTGGAAAAATTACAATGACGCTTTTGGGCATTTGCATGAAAAAGAAGCAAAGCCAGTAACACTGAATTATGCAAGAGGTTGCGAAAATGGTTCAAAAAGATGTACTTATTGCAGTATTGCAGATTTAACAATTAAAGATGGAGATGATACAATATTAACAGCAGTTATAAAAATTGACCCACAATCAAAGACCTTGGTTACTGCTG
>CAZDZI010000066.1:0-1570 GCA_964509925.1 Candidatus Woesearchaeota archaeon
CCCATGCGGCATGGACAAATTCCATTGTCCTATCGCCGAGGGAAACGGTTTCTTTGTCGGCCACCGTCTTAATTCTGTCTTCGGGAACTCGAAGAAGGTCCATCAACAGGCCCTTACATTTGGGTGTGCAGATGACCTCGGCCATAGGATACCTGGCCAGCACTGACGGTATTGACCCGGAATGGTCCTGCTCGGCATGATTGGCTACCAGGTAATTGATCTGTTTTATCGCCAGGTCATTAAGGCGTGCCATCAGCACAGGTTCCATGGTCGGGTCAACAGCATCAATCAGTACGGTTTTCTCACTGCCCTGAATCAAATACGAATTGTAGCTTGTGCCATCAGGTAGCGGTATCAGAGCGTCAAACAGGCGTCGGTCCCAGTCTACTGCCCCTACCCAGTAGATTCCCTTTTTAATCTTCCGTGCCTCCAAGTCAATCCTCCTTTTCAAATTGGTCCTTAGCAGCCCCACAGACGGGACATACCCAGTCATCAGGGATATCCTCAAAGGCGGTTCCTGGCTCTATACCGCCATCAGGGTCGCCCTTTTCCGGATCATAAATGTAACCACAGACTGTTTTTCAGCATAGAGGGGAAAATCCATAGATGGCATGCTGCTCCCCCCCCCACCGATGGAAGCAGCGTGCCTTTTTTAACAGCAGCTGTGAGGTTTATAGCTGGCGCATAAATGCAGTTAAAGCGTCTTTTTCTTCTTTTGTAAGATTAAGTCTGGTAACTAAATTAAAAAGCTCTACCGTGTCTTCCAGGGTAAGGCAGCGCCCATCATGCATATACGGCGGCGAATCCTTTATCCCTCGCAGGGTAAAGGTCTTGATCGGCCCTTCGGGAATATTGTACTGGCCGTTGATCATTTCCGGAGCATAAAAGCGGGCTATTTTGAGATCATGCATCTTGTTATCGAGGTAGAAAGGAGAGGGGTGACATTCTGCACACCGACCTTTCCCAAAGAAGATCTCTTCACCCTTCAATTCTTCCCTGGTGGCCTTGTCTGGATCCAGACGGCCAAAGGTGTCCAGCTTGGGTGCCGGCGGAAAATCAAACATATTTTGCATCTGGGCCATCATGGCAACCTGGCTGGCCCGGTCTGGAAGGTTTACTCCCTTTTTTGCGGCAATAACATGGTCTCCGTCAAAGTACGCAGTGCGCTGCTCAAATTCGGTAAAATCTTCTATTGAACGTAACGATCTCTTTGAACCATGAATCTGCTGGTTGAACATGCCGCGCAAGCTCACCGTATCCAATCGGAATCGGGCAATCTGGGGCCGGGTATCAGGATTGAGATGGAATGTTGCATTTGTGTGCCCGTTAGTATGGCAATCCAGACAGCTTACCCCCAGGCTTGGGGCTTCAACTTTTCGATCATAGGTCTGGTTGAACTGCTGCTGAGGGAAGGGGGTCAGGAGCAGACGTAACCCTTCCATCTGGACCGGAGTCAGAATGCCGTGCATGATGTCGTAATAATTTTCAATGGAAAGCAGCTTGCCTTGGGAAACATCCCCTAGATCCGGACGGGAAGAAAGGAAGATGGGAGGGGGAAATTCCGGGGTTA
>CAZDZI010000067.1:0-1540 GCA_964509925.1 Candidatus Woesearchaeota archaeon
CTTTAGAGAGGTTAATACCAACAAACATAGACCCTAAATAAAATAAATAAAAAAATACTTTTCCTGTTTGACTTATCCAATCTTTTAGATATGGCTGTGCACTTTCTGCAACAGTTAATCCAATTCTTTCTGTTCCAAATGGATGTATTAATCTTTCTAATATTTCTAAAATTAAATTAAATACATTCTTTCCCATTAACCCAAGAAAAACAACACCCAAGATAATTAATGCTAAAAAACTAAATAAAATCCTAAATTTTTTGTATTTTTCCTTTAAAATTTTATGTCCTTTCACAATTAAAATATAATCTATGATTACAAATACAAAAACAAATAAACTAACCAATCCAGTTGAACTTAATATAAAGATATTTAAAACCGAGGAAATATCAAAACCAAGGAAAGTTGCAAATAAAATACTAAAGATAAACCAAATAAGATAGAATATTAAATAATTTTGTAGTGATTTTGTATGCTCAGAATCTTTAAATTTAACAAGCCAGCAGATAAAAAAACTAAGAGGGATAATCATAAAAACAAATTTAGCAACCCCTCCCCAAGAAACAATTGTAAAAGCAGATAAAAATGCAACCCCTAGGCTAAATAAGCCTGTTTTCATTAAACGTTTCCTTTTGTTTTCTTTGTTTAAAAATTCTAATGCTAAAGCATAAAATAATAAAACAGAAAAAAAGGCAAACATCCCTATTGCTTCATGATCTGCAAATCCAGCCATTGTTCTATATAAATAAGGGGGAATAAAGGCAAGAAATACACTGCTCAATAAGGCAGCAATTTTGGATTTTGTTAAAAAATAAATAAGAAAAAAGAAAACAATTAGACCTAAACCAAAAAATATAACTGGATAAATTACACTTATGAAATTTAATGTAATATTTTTATTAAAAATACTTGATACATTGTACATAAATGCAAGTGTTTGTGGAAGAATTTCTTGTATAAATCCTACTTGTAATGGGGGATATCGCATATTATCTACAGCAGGCAATCCTCCAGTCTCAACAATTGTTTCAGCAACCCTTAAAAAATAATGAGGATCTAATGCAAGAGGCATATATTTTCCACTTGTAGAATCTTTTAATAAAGTAAGATTTTGAGTTCTTATTAAAACACTTGTTATAAGAATAAGTAAAAAAAGAGAAATAATAAGGATATTAATTACTTTTTTTTGTTTGAAAAAATTAAAAGTTTTCTTAAGTTCTTTTTTAATATCCCCTCGAGCAATCCTCTCCTTTAAGCTAACTTTTTCTCCCCTAACTTGAATAATATTATCATCTCCTTTAATTTCAACATCTTTTCTTCCAGTATCAATTCTAATGACATTATCATCACCCCTTGCTTCTACATCATCTGCATGGCTAACTTCAATTTTATTCTCTTCACCTTCTCCGTTAGTTATAGGGAATTCCAGCGTTTCTTCCATTGTCTCAATCGGAACACATTCAGAATCAGGGTCTAATATTATGCAAACATCCTCGTCTACCTGGGCTCCGAGAACGCGAGCACTACCGGCGCCGACTAC
>CAZDZI010000068.1:0-1530 GCA_964509925.1 Candidatus Woesearchaeota archaeon
TATGACACTTGCCTGTCGCGCAGGTAACCCGGGTTCGACTCCCGGTTGGGGCGTTATACCATTTTGTGATTCTGATGGGAGTTCTTTCTTAGCTTGTTGTATTTGTGTAAGATGAAAGATAAAAAGAACTAATTTCCTCTTATAATAAATATAAGCTATAATAGTATTTAATTTTTTCTCAACGCCCTGTCTGAAAATTTAGAAATTACTTCTCGATTGTTTCTATTATACTTAATGTTTTTAACATTTTTTTAACTTTTGGATTATTTATATTAAGTTTATACATAATTCTTCTTTCTCTTCCTTTCTTTTCTAATATATCTAATTTTACAGCAAGATCTAAATGCTTTTCCATAATTACTGGAGTGTTTTTAGATTTTTTAGCTATTTCATTTAGATGATACCACTTGTTTGGATCTCTAAAATGAGATAAATCATTCCAAATTTCTGAGGTAAATGGTTTGTTATTATTTTTTGGCATATTATTTTATATTTAAAGAACTATAAAAATCTTGACTCTTCCCCCTAGTAGTCCATAAGTATTATAAATCGTAAGCAGTCTTAACAAAATATAAAATAGGAGCAAAAGATTAACTTTAATTTTTAGTTTTATCTATAATCTTCTCAACCTTTTCTAAAAACTCTCCACTATCTACAAAATAATTTGGGTATGCTTTTTTTAAATCATTAGTTGTATCTGCACCAACAAGAACAACATCGTATGCTTTTTTCCCTTGATTTCTTTTTTCAGCCTGGTCATAATCTTCTATAGCCATTTTTTCTTGTTCCTTGGTATATGCCCTTAGGTTAAGTCTCCCAGCTTCAACATCTAATTCTAGAAGAAAAAATTGAACATTGGGTTTTTCTTTAGTCACCTCTTGGAAAACTTTAACTGCATGAGTCCATCCCTTCATTACTTTAATAACTTGCAATTTCTCTTCTTGTGCTTTGATTCGGAGATATAATTCTTTTTTATTTTTAGGAGTTCCTAGAATTATGGGGGTTTTTTCCATCATTGCAAATGCTGAACTTACTAATCTAAAAAAATCTACCCATTCTTTTTGACCTTCATTAGATTTTATAGCCTGTTTTGTAAAAAAGTCTACTATCTCAATTGCAGTTGCCCATAAGTGCTGTAATTTAGATCTTATTTGAACTTCTACTAATAAACCATTATACTCTTTTTTACCTTCTTTATCACTATTATATCTATAAATTAAATGGATACTTCTATATCCATCCTTTTTTGGAATCATCATGTAATCTTTTTCATTTACTTTAGTGTGTTTAATATGTCCTTTGATATAATATTCCTCATACAATTCTCTTGCTTGTTTTATAGTTGGCATAACAACTCTACATCCTGCAATATCTTGCATTTGGGATAATTTCATTGTTGGTTTGTTGCCTTGATAGATTCTTTGAAGTTTTTTTATAATTGAAGGAAGTCTTTTCAACCTTTGAACAGCTAATGCCTCTTTATCCTCTTTTTCAGAAACATTTTTTAATCTTTTTTTAAATATGTGCATA
>CAZDZI010000069.1:0-1515 GCA_964509925.1 Candidatus Woesearchaeota archaeon
ACTGTGCCTGAGTATCTGAACCTTCTGCATATCCAAATCCAGGACTTGGATTAGATAAAAAATAAATATTCTCTTTCCTTTTCTTTTTTACATTTACTAAACCTAAACCAAGTAATCCCTCATTAGATTTTCTTTTAATTCTTTTCCATCCATGCAAATGACAATAAACAAGATTCTTATTTAGATTCAATTTTTTAGAAAGTTCTCCAATAGTTTTAAAAGATTCCTTTAGTAATTCTAAAATCTTCTGTTTTGTTTTAAAATGAGGCTTCTTTATTCCAATTATAAGGGAGTTTAATTTATCTCTTTTTCTATATCCTTTAGAAAAATTTATCTTATCTCTAAAAAGTTTAATATTTCTATAACCCATAATTCTCAAAAGCCATTTTCCACTATCTTTTGAAATAATTGACTTGATCCCGAATTCACTTAAAGATTCATGAATAAAAATAATTAAAGGTTTTAATTTTTGTTTAATAGCAACAACTTTATAATTTGGAAGATATTCAACAACTGTTCCATCATCATTAAAAAAAGCTGTTAAAAGGCTTATTTTCCACTTTAAAGGCATCTCTCTTATTTGGGATGTTATTCTTTTTGTATCTTTACCAGAACTAAATTTCCCAAAGATTTCCCAGAATTTCCTTCCAACACTAACAGGATATCTAACTCTAATAATATTAAATTCTTCTTTAATCCATGGTTTAATATTAAAACAATTCATCGAATTAATAAATTCTTTTATTAAAAACTCCTCTGTATTACAATAATGAACCCTTCCGGAAGAAGTTATTCCTCCATCCCCATAAAGATGTCCTACAGCTAAAGCTAATTCTTTAGAACGTTTATTAATCATACATTAAAAAAATAAGACGAAATATAAAAACATATATAGTAACTTAGGAATTAATAAGAAAAGATTAACCTTAATTAACACTGTGCTTGAGTATCAGAACCAACAGAATAACCAAATCCAGGACTTGGAGAAGCATCATCTAATTCTAAACTACATTCCTCAGGAGCATCATTAAATGCACTACAAATAGTAGCTAAGTAAGCAGAAGGGCTTCTTCCAGAATTAACATTAACCCCATTTACAACTAAAGTTGGTGAAGACCCAACATTAAGCCCTATTTCAGAAGTTCCAGAATAATAATTATCTATCTGATTTTCCATACAATCCTCTAATTTATCAACATCAACGTTTGTTTTTTCTAAACAATCAATTGAATCTCCAGAATCAACAAAACAACTAACATAACCAATAAATTTCTCTGGTTGCTTTTCTCTTATACAAATTTGTCTCTTTCCTTCAATTTCTTCTTTCTCTCCATGACTAGGAATATTAAAATATTTAATAGTTATCTCTGCTTTATCCTTTAATAATTCTATAACTGGTAAAATCCCTTTTACTCCTTGTAACCCATAAGGACAATAAGAGGTTATTACTAATTCAACCTTTGGCTTGTCAGATTTAGTAACTTCTGTAGGAGCTGGTTCTTTTTGTTCTTCAAA